>NZ_JAIUIN010000011.1:0-178581 GCF_020165665.1 Mesorhizobium sp. BH1-1-4 | reverse complement strand
CCCCCCCCCCCCCCCCCCCCCCCCCCCCCCCCGGCACTGGTTTGCCGTCGCATCGGCCCGGGAAGCGGAATCGAATTTTCGGAACATCCGGTGCGAAGATTTGAAGGCTGGAGCATGTCAGTCCAATTGGGCGTGCAGGCTCCGGATCAAGCGGGGCACCGATGCTGCGATATGTATTCCGGCGGCTTTTGACCGCCATCCCGACGCTGTTCGTCATCGTGACGGTGGCGTTCTTCCTGATGCGCGTCGCGCCGGGCGGCCCGTTCAACCAGGAGCGGGGGCTTAGCCCCGAGATCAAGGCGAACCTCGAAGCCCAGTTCGGCCTCAACGATCCGCTCTGGCTGCAATATGTCCACTATCTCGGCAATCTGCTGCGCGGCAATTTCGGCCCGAGCTACAACATGCCGGATTTCACCGTCACCGAACTGTTTGCCAAGGGCCTGCCGATTTCCGTCCAGCTCGGTGCCTCGGCGCTGATCCTGGCCCTGCTGCTCGGCAGCGTGCTCGGCACCATCGCCGCGCTCAACCAGAACAAGCTTGGCGACTATACGGTGATCGCCTTGGCGACCGCCGGCAGCACCATCCCCACCTTCGTCATCGCGCCGGTGATCCAGCTCCTGTTCGGGCTGACCTGGAGGCTGCTGCCGATTGGCGGCTGGGGCGACGGCGCCTTTATCAACAAGGTCGGTCCGGTGCTGACGCTTGCCTTGCCGCAGATCGCCATCGTCGCCCGCCTCATGCGCGGCTCCATGATCGAATCGCTGCGGTCCCATCATATCCGCACCGCGCGCGCGCTTGGCCTCTCCGACTGGTCGGTTGTGGTCAAGCACGCGCTGCGCGGCGCCATCCTGCCCATCGTCTCCTTCACCGGTCCGGCGGCGGCGGCGCTGCTGACGGGTTCTGTCATCGTCGAGACGATCTTCTCCATTCCGGGCGTCGGCCGTTACTTCGTCGATGCCGCGCTCAACCGCGACTACACGCTGGTCATGGGAACGGTGGTGGTGATCGCCATCTTCACCATCGTCTTCAACCTGATCGTCGACGTCATGTACGCGGTCGTCGACCCGAGGGTGCGCTATGACTGACATCGCTGCCACGGCTCCCGTCGTCATCGGCCGTTCGCTCTGGGGCGATGCGTGGGAGCGCCTCAAGGCTAACCGCGCCGCCATGTTCAGCCTCTACTACCTCGTTCTGATCGGTGTCGTCAGCGTCTTTGGTCCCTGGTTCGTTCCGCATCAATACACGACCATCTATGCCGACTATGTGCGCATGCCGCCAAGCCTGTCGGCCTATCCGAAGCCCGACATGATCGAGACGGCGCTCACCGAGGCGATCAAACGCATGCGGGTCGACATCAAGGAGTGGCACCAGGAGGGGAGCCAGGTGTTCGTCACGGTCAAGTCGACCAAGCCGATCGACGACCGCAACATCCGCTACCTCGACCGTTCTGATGCCTTCGACGACACCAAGATCGAGAACAAGTCGCCCGACGGCCTCGAAGTGACGATGAGCGCGTCGGTCAAACAGCAGTATTTCCTGTTCGGCACCGACAACACCGGCCGTGATCTCTTGTCGCGCACGCTGATGGCCGGGCGCATCTCGCTGGCCATCGGCTTGCTCGCCGGCATCGTTGCGGTGGTGATTGGCGTGATCTATGGCGCCGCCGCAGGCTTTTCCGGCGGCAAGGTCGACGAGGTGATGATGCGCATCGTCGACGTACTCTATTCCTTGCCGTTCATCTTCTTCGTCATCATGCTGGTGGTGTTCTTCGGCCGCAATTTCGTTCTGATGTTCCTGGCGGTCGGCGCCGTGCTATGGCTCGACATGGCCCGCATCGTGCGCGGCCAGGCGCTGTCGATCCGCCGCCAGGAATATGTCCAGGCGGCGGAAGCCATGGGCATCGGCCAGCGCGGCATCCTGATCCGCCATGTCATCCCCAACCTGCTTGGCCCGGTGGTGATCTACATGACGCTGCTGGTACCGCAGGTCATCATCCTGGAGAGCTTCCTGTCGTTCCTCGGCCTCGGCATCCAGGAGCCGATGACCAGCTGGGGCGTGCTGATCTCCGTCGGCGCCAAGAACATCGGCACCGCCAACTGGCTGCTCCTGTTCCCCGCCTTCTTCCTGGTCTCGACGCTGTTTGCCCTGAACTTCGTCGGCGACGGCCTGCGCGACGCGCTTGACCCAAGGGATCGATAAAATGGGGATCGATAAAATGGGGATCGCTGACATGGCCACTCCCGAAACGATCCTCAGCGTCAAGGATCTGCGCGTCCGCTTCCGCACGCTCGACGGCGCGGTCGAAGCGGTCAAGGGCATCAACATCCATGTGAACGCGGGCGAAACCGTTGCCGTGGTCGGCGAATCCGGCTCGGGCAAGAGCCAGACGATGATGGCAGCGATGAGCTTGCTGGCCTCCAACGGCGAAGCGTCGGGCCATGTCGACTATCGCGGCCGCAACCTGCTCACCTTGAGCAAATCCGAGCTGAACAAGGTCCGCGGCCGCAAGATCAGCATGATCTTCCAGGAACCGATGACCTCGCTCGATCCGCTCTATTCGATCGGCAACCAGTTGATCGAGCCGATCCGCCGGCATCGCGGCCTGAGTGCGGCCAAAGCGCATGAGGAGGCACTCAAGCTGCTGCGGCTCGTCCATATTCCCGACCCGGAACGGCGGATGAAATCCTATCCGCACGAAATGTCGGGCGGCCAGCGTCAGCGCGTGATGATCGCCATGGCGCTCGCCAACGATCCCGACATCCTGATCGCCGACGAACCGACGACGGCGCTCGACGTGACCATCCAGGCGCAGATCCTGACGCTTTTGGCCGAATTGCAGCGCAAGCTCGGCATGGCGATCGTCTTCATCACCCACGACCTCGGCATCGTCCGCCGCTTCGCCGACCGGGTTTATGTCATGCGCCAGGGCGAGGTCGTCGAGGAAGGCGAGGCGGAAGCCATTTTCGCCAATCCGCGGCATGCCTACACCAAGATGCTGCTGGCGGCCGAGCCAACCGGAACCAAGGCGCCGCCGCCGGCCAATGCGCCCGTGGTTCTCGAAGGCAGGAATGTCGAAGTCACGTTCAGGATCGGCGGCGGGTTTCTGGCCGGCGAACCGATGATGCTGCGAGCCGTCGACCACATCTCGATCCGGCTGCAGCGCAACCAGACCATCGGCATCGTCGGCGAATCCGGCTCGGGCAAATCGACGCTCGGCCGCGCCTTGCTGCGGCTATTACCGAGCGATGGGCTCATTCGCTTCGGCGATCGCGATATCTCCACCGCCGACCGGCGGGAGATGCGGCCGCTGCGGCGCCAGATGCAACTCGTCTTTCAGGATCCGTTCGGCTCGCTGTCACCACGCATGACGGTTGGCCAGGTCATCACCGAAGGGCTGCTGGTGCATGAGCCCAACCTTTCTGGCAAGCAGCGCGACCAGCGCGCGGTCGAAGCCTTGCGTGAAGTCGGCCTCGACCCCAACGCCCGCAACCGCTACCCGCACGAATTCTCCGGCGGACAACGGCAACGCATCGCCATTGCCCGCGCCATGATCCTGAAGCCCAAGATGGTCGTGTTGGACGAGCCAACCTCGGCGCTCGACCGGTCGGTGCAGAAACAGATCGTGGAACTGCTGCGCAAGCTCCAGGCCGATCACGAACTGTCTTACCTGTTCATCAGCCACGACCTCGCCGTGGTGCGCGCCATGGCCGACTACATCATCGTCATGAAGCAAGGCAAGATCGTCGAGGAGGGGCCGACCGAGGCCATCTTCAGCAACCCGCAGGCGCCTTACACGCAGACGCTGATGAATGCCGCGATCGACGTAACGCGGTTTCGATTGAGCGCGTGACGAGCCGCTGGAGGTGAAGCAAGCGTCAGCCCGCTGAGTTGGAGCACTTGCGTGCGCGGGCCGCGAAAAGGGCATCCTGTTGTTGCTTCAACCGGTCGATCCTGGCCGTTTCGCGGTTGGCGACAGCGGCCTTGACGCGCGATCCGCCAAGCAGCCAGCGCGGCACGCTGGTGTTGGCGACCTTGCCGCGGGTGACCGCGGTTTGCGAGATGTCGCGGGCGCTGGTTCCCACGGCACTGTTGAGTTCGGTACAACTCATGCTCTGGTATTTGGCCGGATCGGCCGTTCCGCCGATCGTTGCGCATCCGCCAACCAGAAACATCACAGCCAGAAGAACCGGTGCCGAGCCTGCCGTTGAGATCAAATTCATGTCCGCGTCCGGTTCGCCGTCTTGCCGGCTCATCGATCAACCTAGCGCCGATGCCCGTTTCGTCAAAGTCTGTCCGGCCGGCCAGTGCTCGCGTGCCGCACTGGTTGTCGGCCCGGAATGTCATCGGCCCGGAGTGTAATCGGCCCGGAGTGTAATCGGCCCGGAGTGTAATCGGAAAGTCTTACGCTGCTTCGGCGGCCAATTCGGTCATGGGGGCGCCACCGCCGAGCACCATCTGGGCAATGTCGGTCGCGTTGTCATCGACATCGGCCGTCACCAGGACAACCCCTTCGTCGAGGCTCCGGTCGTCGGGCCTTCCGGTGGTCGCGACCCAGGCTCCGAGCGAGCCACCCAGCACGCAGCCGCAGAACCCCACGGCCAGGGCCATTGCCGATAGGCCAATTGGGAAAGAATGGATGTCGTAAATCGCATAAGCGCCCAGGCACGCCAACAGCCCGGCGGCGGCACCAAGGATGACACAAGGAGACTTCAGGACACCGATCTCGTCCCGGTAGGGCCCGATGACAGCGATCTGTACGCGGGGAACCCCGGCCGCGAAGAGGTCGCCGGCGACCCGCGCCGCTTCGGCATGGGACTCAAAAAGCCTGCTGATCTTCGGCATGTCACTCAGGGCGTGGTTTGTCAGTCAGCGTGTCGATAACGAAGGATGCGGCGATCAGATCGTCGCCATCAATTCGGCCTTGATCGTCTTCCATCACGGCCGCGACCTTTTGGAAGATCTTGATGTCGCCCTCGGTGATCCGCGCCTCCCGCATCTTGCTCCTGAGGTCGGCCACACGCAGCCGTAAGGCATGGGAAATTGCATCGTCACGGTTGGAGATTGTGATCATCATCATCTTCGCTTTGTTCGGATATCCCACGCCAGCCAGCCAAACCTGCAGCGCCGACGATCGTTCCAAGGCTGGGCTTCGGTCCGATGGGCCTAGGACCTAGGTCTGACGCTCAAACGCAATGGTCTTGCCAGGAACGGAGCTCGGAACACGTGCTGTCCGCCGTCGTTGGTCCTCTGCGATTTGTGGGAGGAAGCCGATGGAGAAGAGTGTTGGTCAGGCGCGCTGGTTGCTCGCACCGATCTTCGCGATGGCCATCACTTTCATGGTGGCCGGAATAGTCCTCGGCTGATTTCCTTGCCCATCGGCGCCGCCCAGTCCCTTCCTGCGCCGAAAGGGTTCGCCCGCTGCTCCAGGTGGCGGGGCGAACCCTGATTTTTTGCCGCGACCCCACGCTAGCGTCGGTCAACACGAACGCATGAAGCCGAGAAGCGCTCGCGCCGACTTTTTCCATGATGGGAGGGGTGTTTTAGCTGCGGCCAATAACGCCAAAGCATTCGCGTGGAACGTGCATGCTAGGGGAAAAGGTGGCCAGGCATGATGCCGGGCCACCAGATGACAATCAGTAACCGCCGTTTTCAATCACGACCGGGTGGTGGTGACGATGGGTGGAGACGGAACCAGTCACGACCACGGCACCCCGATGATGCCGATAATGATGATGCCGATAATGATGCCGGCGGCCATGGTCGTAGAACGCGACGGTCCCGTGGTGACGGTGATGCAGGCGCTGGCCTTCCTCATTGATGACCCTGACGTTGTGGTGGTGCCGATGGTGGGTCCTGATGACGACGTCGGCCTCGGCTGCCGAAGCCAACGCGGGCAATCCCATCGAAAGCGCCAAAGCGCACATGACCATTGTTTTCATTGCAAGTTCTCCACATGCTTTCATTAGCCCTTCGTCGGGTACAACTGCTGCTGATCTCTTTGGTTCCGGGGGCGGAGGCAGCCGGGGCGCAGGCAATCGAAAGGCTGGCTGTCGTGCCGCAAGGATTGGGAAGAGCGGGTCTCCCGCCTCGCTGTCTGCATGGACGGCGGAACATTAGGCCAGCCTAACAGTTCTTCCCGCGGCAGACATCACGGTTTGGTGTCCGCTGAAGATCAGCAGGCAAAGGCTGGTCGGCCCGCGTCCTCCGCCAGAGGCGCGGGCTTCACCGGGCAACAAGGAGTAAGATTATGAACAACATCATTTGGCTCGTGGGAGCGGTGGTCGTCGTCATAGCGGTATTGAGCTTTTTCGGCCTGCGCTAGGCGCCTGCAAAGCGGCCGCGGCGAACCACCGCAACTTGACCGACACGATGTGACTTCGCGGCGGCCTCTGCTCAAGAGCATTGTTCTTATGGTCGGAGCGGCAGGATTTGAACCTGCGACCCCTCATCCCGACCGGATGGTGGTCCTGCTATTCTTGGCGTCCGTTTTTGGCTAGCGCCCGAACTTGTGGTCGGAGGCGGTTGACAAGCTCCGAAAGTGCAAGCAATTTCCGCCAGGGTAAAGCGAGGAGCACACTGTGAAGAAGATCTATGAGAAGCCAGCGCTGATCAAGCGCGAACGACTTTCATTTGTGACGGCCGGGCCCGGTGCATCGCTACCGCCGCCGCCATCTCTCCCAGAGATCGACTGATCTTGGTGTGACGGACGAAGCCAGCTGGCTCATCCCGGCGGTTTTTTTGCTTCCGTCGGGAACCCATTCCGTCCGCTCAAGTTCATTCTCCAGCGCCCCGGATAGAGGCGCGGGAGAGTTGTTCGAACAGCTTTCAAAGAAAGCCCGCCACCGTCCCCTCAGTGGCGGGCTTTTCGTTGGCTTGACAATGGTCGGGCCTGCACGGCAGTTTCTGCCCTTGAGGGGCAACCGGGGGATTCCCATGAAGAAGACATATGTGAAGCCAGAACTGCTGAAGCGCGAATGTTTAGGCAGCATCGCAGCCCAGCTGGCCCCTATATCGAATTCAATCAAAGAGTGAGCTGAGCGATGAAGAAGATCTATCAGAAGCCGGAACTCACCAAGCGCGAGAAGCTGTCAAGCGTTGTCGCCCTAACACTTTCTCCGCCTTCAGGCCCCACCGGCTAAGGGTTCAGCATAATACCATCAAAGCCCGCTGGCGCGTGCCCGCGGGCTTTTGTGCCGCCACTTGTTCCGCACGCCACAGCTCAGTTTCGTATACCTGTCGCAACGGCCCATGCCGTCTCCGAGCTCGGTTTTCGAACCTCCGTCCCGCTGAACCCCACACCTTCCAGAGCAGCTATGATCTCGTCCGGTTCACGTGGGGTGAAGATATCTGCTGGCATGTTCATCCGGTCCATGTGCGCCTTGGGAAGGAAGCCCAAAACGATCCGCCCGCCAGGCCTGAGAACGCGTGCCAACTCAGCGGATCCGGCTTTCAGGCTTTGCCAGAAGTAAACTGTGTGGACGCTGAGGGCTTTGTCGAATGTCGCATCCGGCAAGGGCAGCTTTTCAACCGTCCCGACGTGAAACTCGGCGCGTCGGGCGCGCACCGCAACGGCAAACCGCCGAGTGGCGGCGCTCACCACGTCGGGGGAGCGATCAACACCGCAGACGAATGCGGCGCCACCGACAAGGCGCGGCACTGCCGGACCGCCGCCGAAACCGACTTCCAGCACTCGATCCTCAGGAACCAGCTGCAATTGATCGAGAGCGTAGCTGTTCAGCCGGGCGTTGCCCCGGTTCATGCCAGCGCGGATGAGCCAGCCGGCGACACCGGCCGGCCAAGAAAGCTGTTTTGCTATGAACCTTGGCGCCATCTCATTTCCCAACCCTTGCCAATCATACGGCGGTTCGCAGGCTGTGAGCAACCGTGAGCCGCTGGCCCTGGCCAGCGGGCTTTTCACATCGTCCGATCCGGAACAATTGGGACTAACATTTGTTATACAACCTATGGAAAAGGTCGCTCCTCCCGAACCGATACCGGACAGCATTCTCCTGGCCGCCGCACGATTGCAGGCGGCTCTCCAAACACGATCCGGCCACGATCAAAAGCGGAGTGAAGGAGGCCGACGCAGTGCCTGAGAGCTACCGCGCCGGCCAGGCGACCCACAGGCCCGCCACAAGGCAGATGAGGGCGGCCGTCAACGCGATGGCTCGGTAGATTCACTCTCTCGCCACGCAGGGCGTACATTGCTTGGTCGCCCGTGAGATTTACCGGCAATAGGACGTTTGGCAAAAAAGGGCGCCCGACGGAACAAGACGAGCGCTTGCTCGAGAGCTTAATCGAACATCTGAAATCCGCGCAGGCCGCCCTCCGGCGGCTGGAGAATCGATAGCCACCAACCTTGTGGCATCATTCTCGCGGCAAGACTTCAGTCCGACTCGCCTGGCCTGAATTAATCGTATTATCCTTGGCGTCGGCTTATTCGTCAGGGAGGGTTCCCATGGGCAGTATGAAGCGCGTCCTTCCGCCTGGCCTCACTACGCAAGAGCTGATTTGCGCTGTTCTTCCTGACTGGCGCGACGGCGACATTATTTCCATTGGTCAGACTATTGAGGAGCTTCGCGCACGCGCGCCCAGTTGCCCCGATACCGACGAGGCCCTTACGGCGGCTATCGTGAAATTGGCCACTGGCAGAGCTATGGCGGTCAGCTTCGATCGGCGAGAGCATCTAGCCCCGCATTACGCTGAGACAAGAAGGGATCTTGGAGACCAGGATCAAGCTCGCCTCATTAGGTACTGTGGGGAAATCCGAGGGGTATCGGGAGAAGCAAATACCTAAGTATTTGACTTGGCTGGTCGGAGTGGCAGGATTTGAACCTGCGACCCCCTCGTCCCGAACGAGGTGCGCTACCAGGCTGCGCTACACTCCGTGACCAGACGGCGGGCTTATAGCCGCCACACCTCATTCCTGCAAGCGGCAATGGCAGCACTTCTGTCGCATTTCGCCCGCTTTCGTCGGGCATTGCCGCAAAGCTTGGTTTTCCAACCTGGGATAAACGCGGCCTAAAGCCTTGTGTGCTAAGCCGCTGCCTCGATAGATCGTATTTGCGCCGCCTGGAGCTCTCAAATCTTGCCCCCAAAAATCGTTGGCGAAGCCTTGCCCAACAGCTTCGAGTTCGAAACCGCGGCGCTGATCAAGGCATCCGGTTTTCGCGAATATGATGCGCGCTGGTGGTTCGGCCATCCCGGGTCGGCGGTGCCGCCGGAACTCAACCTGATCGGCGTCCAGGCGCTTGGCATGGGCCTCGGCACGCTGATCCGGCGTCTCGGCGCCGGACCCGACATCGTTACCGGGCATGATTTCCGGTCCTATTCGCTTGGCATCAAGCTGGCGCTGGTGTCCGGACTGATGGCGGCCGGCGCACGGGTGAAGGACATCGGCTTGGCGCTGTCCCCGATGGCCTATTTCGCCCAGTTCGCGCTGGAGACGCAGTCGGTCGCCATGGTCACCGCCTCGCACAACGAGAATGGCTGGACCGGGGTCAAGATGGGCGCGGCGCGGCCGCTGACCTTCGGGCCCGAGGAGATGAGCGCGCTGAAGGCGATCGTGCTCGCCGGCGATTTCGATCTTACAGGCGGCGGATCCTATGAATTCGTCCGCGATTTTCGCGCCACCTATCTCGATGACCTGACCGAGGGCAAACGCGTCATGCGAAAGCTCAAAGTGGTCGTCGCCTGCGGCAATGGCACTGCTGGTGCTTTTGCCCCGGAAGCCTTGCGGCGCATCGGCTGCGACGTGGTCCCGCTCGATGTCGAACTCGACCACACCTTCCCGCGCTACAATCCCAACCCGGAAGACATGCGGATGCTGCACGCCATCAGGGACAAGGTTCTGGAGACAGGGGCCAATGTCGGCCTGGGCTTCGATGGCGACGGCGACCGCTGCGGCGTCGTCGACAATGAAGGCAACGAGATCTTTGCCGACAAGGTCGGCGTCATGCTCGCGCGGGATATTTCTCGGCTGCATCCGGGGTCGACCTTCGTCGTCGACGTCAAGTCGACTGGACTGTTCAACACCGATGCGGTGCTGCGCGCCAATGGCGCCGTTACCGACTATTGGAAAACAGGCCATTCCTACATCAAGCGCCGCGTTGCCGAACTCGGCGCGGTCGCCGGCTTCGAAAAATCCGGGCACTTCTTCTTCAATCCGCCGATCGGGCGCGGTTATGACGACGGGTTGGTCACGGCAATCGCCATCTGCCAGATGCTGGACCGCAGTCCAGGCCGTTCGATGGCCGATCTCTACCGCGCCCTGCCGCTCACCTTCGGCACTCCCACCATGTCGCCGCATTGCCCCGACGATTTGAAATACGGCGTCGTCGAAAGGGTGGTCGCCGATTTTCAGGCGATGCAGCGCGAAAGCGTGGAGTTCGCCGGCCAAAAAATCGCCGCGCTCGTCACCGTGAACGGCGTCCGCGTCGTTGCCGAGGACGGCACCTGGGGTTTGGTTCGCGCCTCGTCCAACAAGCCGGAACTTGTCGTGGTGGTGGAGAGCCCGGTATCGTCCAACCGGCGTCGGCAGATGTTCGAGGCCGTCGACGCCGTGTTGCGCCGCAGCCCGGAGGTCGGCGCCTACAACCAGACTTTTTGACGGGATATCCATGAGCCAGCGGATCGTCAGTTTTGTCATGAGCGGCGGCGTCGGCTCGCGGCTGTGGCCGCTATCGCGCGAGGACAATCCCAAGCAGTTCCACGATCTGTCGGGTGACGGCTCGATGCTGGCCAAGACCTTGCGCCGCCTGGCGGCCAGACCTGCTGGCGAGACGCCGATCTTCCTGATCGCTTCGGAGCGTCACGCCGAGCGTGTCCATGCCGACCTGGCCGGTCTCGATCTTGCCGGCGGCGGCCCGCTGTTCGAGCCCGCGGGACGCAACACCGCCGCAGCCGTCGCACTGGCGACGCTGCGCACCCTGTCGGAATTCGGCGACAGCCTAGTGCTGGTGGTGCCTTCCGACCATGAAATAGCGACGGCGGGGCAATTCTGGCAAAGTATCGAAGCGGGATCGCAGGCGGCGCGCGCCGGCCGCCTGGTGGTGTTCGGCATCAAGCCGACCCAGCCCGAAACCGGTTACGGCTATATCGAGGTCTCGGCCGAGAAGGACGGGGTATCAGACGTTTCGCGCTTCGTCGAGAAGCCCGACCTCGAGACGGCAAATGATTATCTCAAGGCGGGAAATTTCTATTGGAACACCGGCATCTTCCTGTTTCGGGCCGGCGCCATGCGCGACGCGTTCGCTGCGTTCCAGCCCGATATCTGGCGCACGACCGAAGCGGCCTACAAGGCGGCGACATCGGATCTCTCCGGCCTCTATATGCCGCTGGATCTCTACACGGCCATCCCGTCGAACTCGATCGACTACGCCATCATGGAACGGGCAAAAGACATAGCCATGGTGCCGGCCGGTTTCCGCTGGAATGATCTCGGCTCCTGGCAATCGCTCCTCGATGTCGGTCCCGCCGACGACCAGGGCAATGTCGTCGTCGGCGATGTCGTCGCCATCGATTGCGAGAATTCCTATATCCGCAGCGACGGCCGCCTGCTGTCGGCGATCGGCATGAAGGACGTTGCCATCGTCTCGACGGCGGATGCCACTTTCGTTGCCCCGGTCAGCCACAGCCAGCACGTCAAGAAAATCGTCGAACAGCTCGAAAAATCCGGACGGCTGGAAACCCGATTCACGCCGGCGCATGACCGCGTCATCGAAAGCGGCGCCTGGCGGCGGCGTGTGCATCACTGGCTATTCCAGGAGACCTTGCCGCTGTGGTCGACATCAGGCGTGGATGAGCGCAATGGCGGCTTCCATGAGGTGCTGGGTTTCGACACCAAGCCGCTCGTGAAACCCAAGCGCATGCGCACCCAGGCCAGGCAGGTCTATGCTTTCGCGGTGGCCAAGGCGCGCGGCTGGACCGGCCCGGCCGACCGACTGATCGCGCATGGCATCGACTTCATGGCGGGGCAGGGCCGCACCGAACGGGGCGGTTGGGTGCGCACGCTGAATGTCGACGGTTCCGTCGCCGACCCGGTCGAGGACGCCTACGATCATTCCTGCATTCTGCTGGCGTTGGCGCATGCGCACATGTCGGGCAATCCCGACGCCTTGCGGCTCGGCGAAGAGACTTTCGCCTTCCTCGATGCGCATCTGGAGGACAGCCGCTTGACCGGCTTCCTCGAAACGTCGGACGGGGCGGGCGAGCGGCGCTCCAACCCGCACATGCATCTGCTAGAAGCTTTTTTGGCCTGGCACCAGGCGACCGGCGAGCGGGCGCATCTGCGTCGCGCGGCACGCATCATCGATCTCTTCCGCAGCCATTTCTTCGACCCTGACAGCTGGACGCTCGGCGAGTATTTCGATGCCGAATGGAAACCGGTCCTGGGGGAGAAGGGGAACTGGACCGAACCCGGCCACCATTTCGAATGGGCTTCGCTGCTGGTCGATTTCGCCGGTCGCAGCGGCCAGGCCGAGCTCAGCGTCTTTGCCCGAAAACTCTATGCCTCGGCCATCGCCAATGGCCTCAACCGCGCCACCGGCCTTGCCTACGGGGCCGTGTCACGGCAGGGCCTGCCGCTCGACCTTATATCGCGCAGCTGGCCTCAGGCCGAAGCGCTCAAGGCGGCGATCGCGCTCGACGGCTCCGGCGGCCCTGATCTCAAGCCGGAGATCGAGGCCCGCGTCGGCCGGCTGTTCCGCTGGCACATCGACCCGGCGCCACTGGGTCTGTGGATCGACCGCATCGACGAGCGCGGCCGCTCGCTGGCATCGGACGTGCCGGCGAGCATCTTCTACCACCTCGTCTGCGCGCTGACCCAGTATCTGGACGGGACGGCGGACAAGTAGGCAGGATCAGTACGGACTGGCGACGTCCCCGGTCTCGACGTAGACCGACTTCAGCTGCGAATAGAGCGCCAGCGCGGCCAGCGAGTTCTCGCGGCCGATGCCGGACTGCTTGACGCCGCCGAAGGGGATCTCCACAGGCGTCAGATTGTAGGCGTTGATCCAGCAGGTTCCGGCCTGCAGCTCGGCAATGACGCGGTGGGCGCGAGGCAGGTCGCGCGTGAACACGCCCGCGGCAAGACCGAACTCGGTGTCGTTGGCGCGATCTATCACCTCGTCCTCGCCGTTGAATTTCAGCACGCTCATGACCGGACCGAAAATCTCCTCGCGAGCGATGCGCATCGTATCGGTGACGCCGGTGAACACCGTCGGCTCGACGAAAAAGCCGCCCTGGAAGCCTTGCAGCGACGGCACATTGCCGCCACAGGCGAGCGTGGCTCCATCCTGCTTGCCGGCCTCGATATAGCCGACGACCTTGTCTTGCTGCGCCTTGTTGACCAGTGGGCCCATCTGCGTTTCCGGGTCGAGCGGATCGCCGATGCGGATTTTCTTGGTTCGCTCGATCAGCCGCTCGACAAAGCGGTCGTGAATGCCGCTCTGGACGAAGACGCGCGTGCCGTTGGAACAGATCTGGCCGCTCGAATAGAAATTGCCGAGCATGGCGCCGCCAATGGCATTTTCGAGATCGGCATCGTCGAAGACGATCAGCGGCGACTTGCCGCCGAGTTCCATCGTTGCGTGCTTCATCCTGGAGCCGGCGAGCGACAGCACCTTGCGCCCGGTCGGCACAGAGCCGGTCACCGAGACCTTGGCGACGACATCATGCCCGACAAGCCCCGCGCCGACATCGCCATAGCCCTGCACGACGTTGAACAGCCCGTCGGGCAGGCCGGCCTCCGAGTAGATCTCCGCCAGGGCCAGCGCCGAAAGCGGCGTGTTTTCCGATGGCTTGAACACCATGGCGTTGCCCATGGCGAGCGCCGGCGCCGATTTCCAGCCGGCGATCTGGATCGGATAGTTCCAGGCGCCGATGCCGACGCAGACGCCAAGCGCCTCGCGGCGCGTATAGGCGAAGGGTCCGCCGAGGTCGACCGCTTCGCCATTGAAGACGGCGACCGCGCCGGCGAAATATTCGAGGCAATCGGCGGCGGAAGGCGCGTCAGCCACCAGCGTCTCCTGGATCGCCTTGCCGGTGTCCAGCGTCTCGATGCGGGCAAGGTCGGCGTTGCGGGCGCGCAAGATGTCGGCGGCTCGGCGCAGGATGCGGCCGCGCTCGACCGGCTTCAGCCGCGCCCAGGCCGGCTGTGCGGCGCGTGCGGCCTCGATGGCGAGTTCCAGCACGTTCGGCGTCGCCGAACGCAGCATGGCGATAGTCTCGCCGGTCGCCGGATAGATCACCGGCAGCGGCGCGCCGCCTTCGTCCTCGATATAGCGTCCGTTGACATAGTGCGAAGCCGTGGGCTGGGCGCGCATCGGGAAGTCTCCAAATCATTTCGCCCCCGCGCGTCAGCTATTGGTGCGCGGCTGTCGGGCGGCTCGCTTATCGGCGGATCATGGCCTATCTGTCAGACGCCTGCCAGCGCGGATTGATCCACGGTTCCTGGTTGGACGGCGCGAGCGGCGTGCGGCCAAGGATGTGATCGGAGGCTTTCTCGCCGGTCATGATCGATGGTGCATTGAGGTTGCCGTTGGTCACGCGCGGGAAGATCGAGGAGTCGGCGACCCGCAATCCGTCGACGCCGATGACCCGGCACTCCGGATCGACCACGCTTGATTGATCATCGACATGGCCCATCCGGCAGGTGCCGCACGGATGGTAGGCGCTCTCTGCATGGTCGCGGATGAAGACGTCGAGATCGTCATCCGACTGGACATGGCGGCCCGGCGAGAGCTCCTCTCCACGATAGGCATCGAAGGCCGACTGGCCGAAGATTTCGCGGGTCAGCCGGATGCAGTGGCGGAACTCCGCCCAGTCGTCAGGATGCGACATGTAGTTGAAGCGGATGACCGGCTTCGCTTTCGGGTCCGGCGAGCGCAGCGTCACCGAGCCGCGCGACTTCGAGCGCATCGGCCCGACATGCGCCTGGAACCCATGCGACTTGGCCGCCGCCTTGCCGTCATAACGCACCGCCGCCGGGATGAAGTGGTACTGGATATCGGGATAGTCGACGCCTGCCTGCGAGCGCACGAAGGCGGCCGCCTCGAAATGATTGGTGGCGCCCAGGCCCGATTTGAAGAACAGCCATTGCGCCCCGATCAGCGCCTTGGAGAACGGGTTCAGCACTGAATTCAGGGTGATAGGCTTGGTCGATTCCTGCTGGATGTAGAGCTCCAGATGGTCCTGCAGGTTGCCGCCGACGCCGGGCCGGTCGGCCACGACGGCAATGCCGTTTTCGCGCAAATGCCCGGCCGGGCCGATGCCAGACAGCATCAAAATCTTGGGCGAATTGATCGACGATGCCGCGACGATGACTTCACGTCGCGCCTTAACGACCTGAATCTGCTTGTGAGCTTCGATCTCGACGCCGATGGCGCGTTGATTCTCGATGATCACCCGGCGTGCGAAGCCTTTGACCAGACTCACGTTTTTGCGCCTGAGCGCCGGCTTCAGATAGGCTGATGCCGCCGACCAGCGGCGGCCGCCCAGAATGGTCTGCTCCATCGGGCCGAAGCCTTCCTGCTTGGCGCCATTGTAGTCGTCGGTCAGTTCAAACCCTGCCTGCCGGCCCGCTTCGACGAAGGCGCCATAGAGCGGATTGCGGCGCGAGCCGCGCTGCACATGCAGCGGGCCGCCATGCCCGCGCCAGCCGTCCTCGCCGCCGTCCGAATCCTCCATCCGCTTGAAGTAGGGCAGCACGTCGGCGAAGCCCCAGCCGGCCGCGCCCTGTTCGGCCCAATGATCGAAGTCGCGGGCATGGCCGCGCACATAGACCATGCCATTGATCGAGGACGAGCCGCCGATTACCTTGCCGCGCGGCGTCGCCAGCACGCGGCCGCCCAGATGCGGCTCCGGCTCGCTGGCGAATCCCCAGTCGTAGAGGCTCATGTTGAGCGGGATCGACAGCGCCGACGGCATCTGGATCAGCGGCCCCATGTCTGTGCCGCCGAACTCGATGACGATGACCGAATGCTTGCCGTCCTCGGACAGCCGATAGGCCATGGCCGAACCGGCGGAGCCCGAGCCGATGATGACGAAATCCGCTTCAAGCATCGTTCATATGCGCCATAAAATCGGCGAGCGAGACATTGCCGCCGGTTGCCACCACAAGGACGGTCTTGTCCCTGACATCCACCTTGCCGCCGAGCAGTGCAGCCAGCGACGCCGCGCCCGAAGGCTCCAGCACCAGCTTCATCCGCTCGAAGGCGATCTTCATTGCCCGCCGCACCGATTGATCGTCTACGGTGATGCCGCGCACGCCGGCGGTCTTGACGGCGGCGAAGGGCGCATCACCGGGACGGCGCGACATCAGCCCGTCGCAGATCGACTTCGGGCCGATCGGCATGGTCTCGATCGAGCCATGCGCCAGCGACGAACCCATGCCGTTGAACCCTTCGGGCTCGACGCCGATGATCTCGGTGGCGGGCGACAGATAATGGAAGGCCAGCGAAACGCCGCCGATCAATCCACCACCGCCGACCGAGCAGAACAAGAGATCGGCGCTGGCGTCCTTTGCCGACAACTGATCGAGCGCCTCGAGTCCGGCGCCCGCCTGGCCGGCGACGATCTCGGGATCGTCGAACGGATGCAGCAAGGCCAGCCCTTCGGTTTCCGCGATTTCGCGCGCCTTGGCGGCTGCTACCTCTTCACGCGCGCGGTCGCCATGATCGGTCAGCACGACGCGGGCGCCGTAGCCTGATGTCGCATCACGTTTGGCGGCCGGTGCGTCGATCGGCATGACGATAGTGACTGGAATGCCGAGCGCCTGGCCGGCGGCCGCCAGCCCTTGCGCGAAATTGCCGGAGGAATAGGCCACGACACCCTTGCGTGCCTCGTCGGCCGAAAGCCGCTTCAGCCGCCAATAGGCGCCGCGAACCTTGAAGGATCCGGCCCATTGCAGCGATTCCGGCTTGATGAAGACCCGGGCCGCGCCGGTTTCCCTGGCCAGCGCCGCCGATTCCAGCAGCGGCGTGATCTGCGTCGCCATGGAGGTGACGGCATAGGCCTGTTTGAGAAGGTCGAGTGTGGGAACGAGAAGGTCTGTCATCATTCGCCTCGCGGATACCTTTTGCTCTCTTCGAGATTGTCGAGGTTCATGTGATTGCGCATGTACCGCTCGGACGCCTTCTGCAGCGGCTGGAAATCCCAGGGGTAATAGGCGCCGTTGCGCAGCGCCGGGTAGATTACCCAGCGGCGTGCCTGGCTCTCGCGCACGGCGGCGTCGAAACCGGCCATGTCCCAACGCGCCCTGACCTTACCCGTGAACGCGGCCACCAACGCCGCATTGGCGGGGCCGTCGGCCAGATTTTTCCGCTCCAGCGGATCGGCTTCGAGATCGAACAATTGCGGCGGATCGAGTTCGCAATGGACGAATTTGTAGCGGCCCTCGCGGATTGCCACCAAAGGCGCATAGGACCCTTCGGCGGCATACTCGATCAGCACCGGTGCCGTGCGCTGCCCGCCATGGGTCAGCGGCAGCAGCGACTGCCCGTCGGTCCAAGGCGCGATCGCCCCGATGTCCATGCCGGCAAGGTCGCAAAGCGTTGGCGCCACGTCGAGATTGGAGACCGGCGCCTCGATCAGCCCGGCATGAATACCCTTGCCGGCAATCATCAACGGCACCCGCGCCGACCCTTCGAAGAAGCTCATCTTGAACCACAGGCCCCGCTCGCCCAGCATGTCGCCGTGATCCGAGCAGAACAGGATGATCGTATCGTCGAGCATGCGCGTTCGCGTCAGAACATCCAGCAGCTCGCCGAGCTTGTCGTCGACATAGGAGATGTTGGCGAAATAGCCGCGCCGCGAACGGCGCACCTGCTCGGGCGTGATCTGGAAGGAGGGATAGTCGCTGGCATGGTACAGCCGCTGCGAATGCGGATCCTGATCGTCATGCGCGATGAACCCGGTTTCCGGGTCCAGCGCCTGGCAATGCTCGTAGAGATCCCAATATTGCTTGCGCGCGACATAGGGATCGTGCGGGTGCGACAGCGAGACGGTGAGGCACCATGGCTGATGGCTGGCATCGTCCTGTTCGCGCGAAAGCTGATAGAGTTTTTGAGACGCGAGGAACACGACCTCGTCGTCATACTCCATCTGGTTGGTGGTCTCGGCGACACCGGCTCCGGTCACCGAACCCAGATTGTGATACCACCACTCGATGCGCTCTCCGGGTTTGCGGTAGTCCGGCGTCCAGCCGAAATCCGCCGGATAGATGTCGGTGGTCAGCCGCTCCTCGAAACCGTGCAACTGGTCCGGTCCGACGAAATGCATCTTGCCCGATAGGCAGGTGTAGTAGCCGGCGGCACGCAAATGATGGGCGAAGGTCGGGATCGACGAGGCAAATTCGGCCGCATTGTCGTAGACACCGGTGCGCGACGGCAACTGGCCGCTCATGAACGAGGCGCGGCCCGGTGCGCAGAGCGGCGAGGCGGTGTAATTGTTGGCGAAGCGCGCCGAACGCGCGGCCAGCGCTTTCAGATGCGGCGTGTGCAGAAATTCCGCCGGCCCATCCGGGAAAAAGGTCCCGTTGAGCTGGTCGACCATGACGATCAGGAAATTGGGTCGCTTCGCTGTCACTGTTTGTGCCGTCCGCTCGTGCATGTCGCCCAAAAGTGCGCCGCGGTTTTGGGACAACGACATGCATAAAAAGAGAGACTTAAAGCGCGTCTCATTGCCGTGCTTTAAGTTTGGTTTCGAGATAGTCCTCGACCAACGCGATCGCGGTCGCGGCGTCGGGCACGCCATCCTTCAGCGCGCGCCTGATATAGAGGCCGTCGATCATTGCCGCCGTCGCTTCCGCGGCGCGGTCGGCTTCGGTCCTGGGCAGGATACCGATCAAGCCGCTCATCAGGTTCGAATGCAGCCGCCTTGCGTAGATTCTGAGCAGCCGCCGCAGCGAGGACGATTGCTGCGCTTCGACATAGAAAGCGAGCCATGCGGCGATGGTCTCCGCCTGGAACTGCATGTCGGAAAAATTGACGGCGACCACGGCCGAGACGCGTTCGCGCGCGGTCCCGGCGGAACGCAATGCCTGCCGCATGTCGACAGTCAGTTCGGTCAGGATGTGCCGCATCGTCGCGAACAGCAGCTCGTCCTTGGCGCCGAAATAGTGATGGGCAAGCGCCGATGACACACCGGCGCGTCCGGCGATCTCGGACATGGTCACGTCGAGCGAGCCGCGCTCGCCGATCGCCGAGATCGTCGCGTCGATGAGCGCCTTGCGGCGCAACGGCTCCATTCCGACTTTAGGCATGTTGTTCCCGATTTTGCGGGAGATTATTTTTTATTGACGCGTCAATCAATAAAAAATCGATGCCGACGCGACCTGCACCAAGCGATTGTTGGGTTGCGGCCCTTCACGGTCCGGGCAAGAATGTTTATATTTGAACAATAAAGGCGAAGTGCGCTGCGAGCCACGGGCAAAGGCTGGCGCCAAGGATGGAGACCGCCATGACAGCATGCATCGTTGGCTGGGCGCATTCGCGCTTCGGCAAGCTCGAGGGCGAGACGCTCGAAAATCTGATCGTCAAGGTGGCGACGGACGCGCTCGATCATGCCGGCATCGGCCCGGACGAAGTCGACGAGATCGTGCTTGGCCATTTCAACGCCGGTTTTTCGGCGCAGGATTTCACCGCGAGCCTGGTGCTCCAGGCCGATGACCGGCTGCGCTTCAAGCCGGCGACGCGCGTCGAGAACGCTTGCGCCACCGGTTCGGCGGCCGTCCGGCAGGGCATTCGCGCCATCGATGCAAACGCTGCCCGCATCGTGCTGGTGGTCGGTGCCGAGCAGATGACGACGACGCCAGGACCCGAAATCGGCAAGAACCTGCTCAAGGCGTCCTATCTGCCCGAGGACGGCGAGACGCCGGCCGGCTTTGCAGGCGTCTTCGGCAAGATCGCGCAGGCCTATTTCCAACGCTATGGCGACCAGTCGGACGCGCTCGCCATGATCGCCGCCAAGAACCACAAGAACGGCGTCGACAATCCCTATGCGCAGATGCGCAAGGATTTCGGCTATGAATTCTGCCGGCAGGAGAGCGAGAAAAACCCCTTCGTCGCCGGTCCGCTGAAGCGCACCGACTGCTCGCTGGTTTCAGACGGCGCGGCAGCCCTTATCCTTGCCGACACGGCCACAGCCCTGAAGATGCGCCGCGCCGTAGCCTTCCGCGCCAACGAACATGTGCAGGATTTCCTGCCGATGTCGAAGCGCGACATCCTGGCCTTCGAAGGCTGCGAGCAGGCTTGGACCCGCGCTTTGAAGAATGCCGGCGTGACGCTCGACGATCTCTCCTTCGTCGAGACGCATGATTGCTTCACCATCGCCGAATTGATCGAATATGAGGCGATGGGGCTGGCCAAGCCCGGTGAGGGCGCCAAGCTGGCGTTGGATGGCACAACGGCAAAAGACGGCCGCCTGCCAGTCAATCCCTCCGGTGGTCTGAAGGCCAAGGGCCATCCGATCGGCGCCACCGGCGTCTCCATGCATGTCCTGACCGCCATGCAGCTTGTCGGTGAAGCCGGCGGCATCCAGGTGCCGGGCGCGAAACTGGGCGGCATCTTCAACATGGGCGGCGCGGCCGTCGCCAACTACGTTTCCATTCTTGATCGGATCAGGTAAACCGCCCCGGCATTCACGGGAGGTGAGATGGCCAATCCGGTTCTGATCGAAGTCTTGCGCGGCGCGATTGTCGAGAGCGCCCATCGCGGCGCCGTCGCCATCTTCGATGCCGACGGCAAGCCGGTCCTGGAGATCGGCGACACCTCCAGGCCGGTGTTTCCGCGCTCGGCGGTCAAGGCCATCCAGGCCCTGCCGCTGGTCGAAACGGGTGCCGCCGATGCCTATGGCTTCGGCAACCGCGAACTGGCGCTGGCCTGTGCCTCTCACTCCGGCGAGCCTGCGCATGTCGACCTGGCGCGGTCCATGCTGGCCAGGGCCGGGCTGGACGGGTCGGCGCTCGAATGCGGCACCCACTGGCCCTCGGACCATGACGCCGAGATCGCGCTAGCGCGTGCCGGCGGCTTGCCGAACGCGTTGCACAACAATTGTTCCGGCAAACATTCCGGCTTCCTCTGCACCTGCGTCCATTCCGGCATCGGGCATCGCGGCTACGTCAAGCCTGGGCACGCCTTGCAGGAAATGGTGCGCGACGCCATGCAGTCAGTCACCGGCGCTGTCCACGGCGCCGACGAACGCGCGACCGATGGCTGCTCGATCCCGACCTATGCGGTGCCGCTCAGGAGCTTTGCCCTCGGCTTTGCCCGCATGGCGACGACAAACGGGTTTGGCCCGGAGCGGGCGAAGGCCGCGAAGCGGCTGCTTTCGGCCTGCATGGCGGAGCCGTTCTTCGTCGCGGGCACCGGCCGTGCGGACCTGTTGCTGATGGAAGCCGCTCCCGGACGGATTTTTGCCAAAGGCGGAGCCGAGGGTGTCCATTGTGCCGCAATTCCCGAACTCGGCCTTGGTATAGCGGTCAAATGCGATGATGGTGCCGGGCGCGCCGGCGATGCAATCGCCGCCGCCGTCCTCGCCAGGCTGTTGCGGACGGACGAAACCCTGGCCGCGAAACTGCTTGAACTGGCGAACGCGCCCATCGAAAGCCGGAATGGCGCCAAGGTCGGGGCGCTGAGGCCGACGCCGGCCTTGAATTGAAGGTGGCAATCAGCTGACGCGGTTGCGCTCGACGGTCAGGTGCGCGTAACCGCTGCTGCTGGTCTGGGTGAGATCCGCTGTGACCGGCTCGGCCCAGCGCTGGCCGACGACCGCCCCGTTCAACGCGCCGTCGATGACATTGTCGGAGATGACGGCGGTGCCGGCACCCTCGACCACGCTTACGACGATGCCGGTGCCTGCCTTGCGAATGATGTTTCCCGTGGCCACGACATTGCGCAGATATGGCCCCCAGCCGATCGACATGCCGTAGAGTGGCGCGTTCTCGATGACATTGTTGGACGCGACGGTATCGGCTTCGACGGCGATGCCGACGCCGAAACCGGGCGGGTCCGCAGTGTAGGGGCCTGATGTCGACAGATTGCGCACGATATTGCCCGAGCAGACACCCATGCGCCCGCCTTCGTTGAAGTTGACGATCGAGATGCCGTTGGCCGCGCCGTCCACGATGTTGTTGGCGATGACGGCGCCCTCGAAGGAGAATTCGGAATAGACCGCCGTTTCGCCCGAGCGTGAGCAGGTATTGCTCGATATCTGCAGATTGCTGGAACTGTTGGCGCGGATCGCCGAGAAGGCGCAGTCCGAAACCACGTTGCCCGAGATGACGACATTGCCGGCGCGGAAGGCATTGATGCCGTTGCCATTCTGGCCTGTACCGCCGCTGCGCGCGCCAATGCGTTCGACGCGGTTGCCGCTGACCATGGTGCCGTCTTCCGCTGCTTGCCAGCGGTGCACGAGGATGCCGCCATTCGCGCAATCGGAGACAGTATTGCCTGATATCGCCAGCCCTCCGGCTTCGACCGAATAAATACCGGCGTCCGCCGCCCCGGATATGTCCGAACGCTCGATCCGGCCCGCCGCGTGTTCCAGCGCCAGCCCGTTCTTGCCGCTGCCTGTGATCTGGCAGTTATCCACCACGAGATGCGCGACCCGGCGCAGATCGAGCAGCCCTTGCGCGTAGTCGCCCATCGGGCGGTTCGCGCCGTCGAACACCAGCCCGCTGAGCTCGATATGGTCGGCCTGTTCGGCCATGAACAGATGGCCGTCGCCGCCATAGACGATCCGTGTGGCGCCCGGCACGCCGGAAAGACGCACGCGGCCGGGCAGCGCGAGATTGGACACCACATAGGTTCCGGGCGGCAGGAAGACCGGCATGTCGCGGCCGTTCGCGTCGCGCAGCAGCTTGGCGAAGGCCTTGCTCTGGTCGTCAAACGTACCGGGCTGCACGCCGAGTTCCGCGGCATTGATCGAGCCGCGCATCGAGGCTTTCTCGATGCCGGTCAGGCTGGCGGCCGCCGCCTTGCCGAGCGCGAGGCCCATGACGGCAAAGCCGGCGGTTTGCGTCAGCAGCGTTCGTCTGTTCAGCATCGGCACACAATCCCAGTGTTCAGCCCTGGCATCGCAGGAATCATGCCAGACCTCGGGCAGCTCGGAGGCGACGGCTTGCCGAGCAGGCACTCGGCGCCTAAGTTCAAGGAATGAGCAGAGCTTTCACCCGCGAGGAAGACAGCGAAAACGCCATCGCCGGCGTTGGCGAGCGGCCGATCAGCACGCACCGCAATCTGGTGACCGAGCACGGTCTGGCGCAGATCGAGGACAATCTGGCCGATTTGCGCGATATCCTGGCGAAGGCGGAGCGGAAGGCCGACCGCGAGCGCATCGCGGTCGTGTCGCGCGACCTGCGCTACTGGACGGCACGGCGCGAGAACGCCGAGCTTTCCGTGCCGGAACCCGGCAGCGATGTCGTCCGCTTCGGCATGGGTGTCACGCTGGAAAGTGACGACGGCAGGAAGGTGCACTGGAAGATCGTCGGCGAGGACGAAGCCGATCCGGCCAAGGGCAGTATCTCGCATGTCTCGCCGATGGCGGTCGCGCTGTTCGGCAAGAAGGTTGGCGACGTGGCCAGCGTCAACGGCAAGGAATGGGAAATCGTCAAGCTCTCTGATGGCTGACGCAAGCTACGTCCCGTCTACTTGGCCATCCTTCGCAAAGCGGCCTCATACTGGTCCATGACATCACGAGCAGCGCGCATCTGCCGTTCGACGTCGTCACTTCTCACCGGTCTAGAATGACGCCGTCATCGGTTTCGATGATCTGGAATTGATCGCCTACTCGCATGTTCAGGTTGTCCAGCATTTCCTGAGGCAAGGTCACTACACCTGATCCGTCGTTGAGCTTACGGACAATAGTCTTCACCGCCGTTACCCTTGGTTGCGTTCGTCACTGTGACACAACCTTGCTGGCGCTACAATGTTTCGCTCAACGCGCCAGCAGCCGATCCAGCAGCCGCTCCGCCGCTTCAGGGATGACCGTCCCCGGCGGGAAAATCTCCACCGCTCCAGCCTTCAGCACCGCATCATAGTCCTGCGGCGGGATGACGCCGCCGGCCACGATCAGCATGTCGCCGCGGCCGAGCTTCTTCAGCGCGTCGCGCAATTCGGGGATCAGCGTCAGGTGGCCCGCTGCCAGCGATGAGGCGCCGATGATGTGGACGTCGTGCTGGATCGCCAACCTGGCGATCTCTTCCGGTGTCTGGAACATGGCGCCGACGGTGACGTCGAAGCCGAGATCGGCGAAGGCCGTCGCGATCACCTTCTGCCCGCGGTCGTGGCCGTCCTGTCCCATCTTGGCCACGAGAATACGCGGCTTGCCGCCGTTTCTCTTTTCGAAGGCATCGAGCTTGTCCCGCAGCCGGTCGACCACCGGATTGTCGCCGAGCGCCTTGCGGTAGACACCGGAAATGGTCTGCACCGTGGCCACATGGCGGCCATAGGCTTTTTCCAAGGCGAACGAGATTTCGCCGACAGTGGCATTGGCGCGCGCGGCGCGGATGGCGAACTCCAGCAGATTGTCCTCGCCCTGCGCGGCTTGGGTCAGCGCGTCGAGGGCGCTTTCGACGGCGGCGACGTCGCGCGTGCCTTTCAGCCGTTGCAGCTTCGACAGTTGCCGGGCCCTGACCTCTGCATTGTCGATCTTCAGCACGTCGACCTCGATGTCGTTCTCGGGGCGATGCGCATTGACGCCGACCAGCATCTGCTCGCCGGAATCGATGCGCGCCTGCGTGCGGGCCGCTGCTTCCTCGATGCGCAGTTTGGGTATGCCCTTTTCGATCGCCGCCGCCATGCCGCCGAGCGCCTCGACCTCCTCGATATGGGCAAGCGCACG
The DNA here is from genome assembly GCF_020165665.1 of Mesorhizobium sp. BH1-1-4. Lineage (NCBI taxonomy): Bacteria > Pseudomonadati > Pseudomonadota > Alphaproteobacteria > Hyphomicrobiales > Phyllobacteriaceae > Mesorhizobium > Mesorhizobium sp. BH1-1-4. The sequence goes on along the minus strand of NZ_JAIUIN010000011.1, from coordinate 153,741 downwards.
CGCCGCCAGGTCATGTGTCAGCCGCTCGAGATAGGCCGAACCGCCCCACGGATCGATGATGCGCGTGGTGCCGGACTCTTTTTGCAGGATGAGCTGCGTGTTGCGGGCGATGCGCGCCGAATGGTCGGTCGGCAGCGCCATGGCTTCATCGAAGGAGTTGGTGTGCAGCGACTGCGTATGGCCTTGGGTCGCCGCCATCGCCTCGATCATGGTGCGGATGATGTTGTTGTAGGGGTCCTGCGCCGTCAGCGACCAGCCGGACGTCTGGCAATGGGTGCGCAGCGACAGCGAGCGCTCGTCCTTCGGCGCGAAATTCTTTTTCATCAGCGTCGCCCACAACAGGCGCGCGGCCCTGAGCTTGGCCACCTCCATGAAGAAGTTCATGCCGACCGCCCAGAAGAAGGACAGGCGCGGTGCGAAACGGTCGATGTCGAGCCCCGCCGCGACGCCGGCCCGGGCATATTCGATACCATCGGCGATCGTATAGGCGAGCTCCAGATCGGCGGTCGCGCCGGCTTCCTGCATGTGATAGCCGGAGATCGAGATCGAGTTGAACTTCGGCATGTTCTTCGAGGTGTAGGAAAAGATGTCCGAAACGATCCGCATCGAGGGCTTCGGCGGATAGATGTAGGTGTTGCGGACCATGAACTCCTTCAGAATGTCGTTCTGGATGGTCCCCGCCAGATCCTTCTGCGCGACGCCTTGCTCTTCGGCCGCGACGATGTAGAGCGCCATGATCGGCAACACCGCGCCGTTCATCGTCATCGACACCGTCATCTCGCCGAGCGGAATGCCGTCGAACAACTGCCGCATGTCGAGAATGGAATCGATGGCCACGCCCGCCATGCCGACATCGCCGGCGACGCGTGGATGGTCCGAGTCATAGCCGCGATGGGTGGCGAGATCGAAGGCGACCGACAGGCCCTTCTGGCCGGCGGCAAGGTTGCGCCGGTAGAACGCATTGGACTCTTCGGCGGTCGAAAAGCCGGCATATTGCCGGATCGTCCAGGGTTGCTGGACATACATGGTCGGGTAGGGGCCGCGCACGAAGGGCGGCAGGCCCGGATAGGTGTCGAGATGCGGCAATCCCTTGAGGTCGCCTTGATTGTAGAGATGCTTGACGACGAGGCCTTCCGGCGTCGTCCGCTGTCCCTTGACTTCGACCGGTGCGCGGCGCGGTGGCACCCAGCCGATCTGACTGAAATCCGGAATCAAGAAGCGGCCCCGATGGATTGATCGATGCGGACCGGCGACAGCGGCTCGCACAGGACGACGCCCTCGGTGAAGGCAGGCCGCTTCTCCGCGTCCAGCGTCTCGACCGGACGCTCGCTTTCCAAGGAGTAAAGCGTGGCGCCGACAATGGCCCGCTCGCCTGACTTGAAGGCAATGCCGCGCTGGGCGGCGGCAGTGCGGACGCGCTGCTGGATATGTCCGCCCCGGAGGCTGGAAAGCACGCCGCCTTCCGCCTCGATCGCCTGCAATTCCGCCCACGCGGCTTCGCAAAGGTCCGAGGTCAGCGCTTCGACGGCGCCGGAGCCATAGGCGGGATCGACGACATGATCGACATGGCTTTCATTGGCCATGATCAGTTGCGCGTTGCGCGCGACGCGGCGGGCAAAAGCCGCCGGCAGGCCGTGCGCGATCGTATGCGGCAGGATTGAGATCGAATCGGCGCCTCCCGCCGCCGCGGCGAAGCAGCCGATCGTCGTGCGCAGGATGTTGGTTTCGGGGTCCGCGGCCGTCATCATGCGAAATGATGTCTCGGCATGGATGTTGGCCGTGGAATTGGGGATCGAGCAGGTCTCCTGCACACGCGCCCAGAGCCTGCGGAGGGCCCGTACCTTGGCCATCGACAGGAACTGGTCCTGGTCGACGCTGAGCGCGAAGCCGATATGCGGCGCGGCATAGACCAGCGGTTGCCGCGCCTTCTCGAACATTCTCAGATACGAGACCGCCGAAGCCAGCATGATGCCGAGTTCCTGCGCTTCGGTGGCGCCGGCATTGTGAAAGACGCGACCGTCCGCCTCCAGAAGCACGCCGGGCACGCCCATCGAGAAGAAATGTGCCAGCGATTGCGGCATCGATTCCTGCAGCGCCTCGATCGACATGCGCAGCCGGCCAGTGCCGGCCAGAATCGCCGCCGGATCGATGCCGAAGGAGAGGTTGAGCTTCGCCGGATCGGACCGGCGCTTGCTCAGGAACGCCACCAGCCAGTCCGCCATGGGCCGGCTCCAGGGGTGGGTATCGATGCGGATCTGGACCCGGTTGAGCGGCACACCATCCAGCACCGTCTCCAATGCTTGCGCCGTCCTCGGCAGGCCGTAGCCGAAGGCGTTCGGAGCACCTTCGAAGACAAGCGACAGCCCTGTCGCGCCTTGCGCGATGTCTTCCAGGACCTGGCTCTTGGCGCGGTCGACATCGGGGTCGTCAACGCGCTGGCTGACGATCCATGGCGATTGGGCATTGGCGCGCACGATCGGTTCGGCTCCCGTCGCGCGGTCGTAGAGCGGCTCGACGCGGATGTTGTCGTCGGTGTGCGAGACCAGCTTTTCCTCGAAGGATGCGCCGGCCAACGCCTTCTCCGCCAGGGCCAGCCATCGCTGGCGCTCGGCATTGGTTGGCTCAACATCCCTGGTCAAGGCTCCGGCGCCCATTCATCTTCCTCGTTTATGCAACCGCACCAGCCCGGGGCAGTTCAGTCTACGGTCCCGGTTCGGTTATCGCAATGCACGTCCCGGGTCTGAATTCGATCCACCTGATATTCGACCCTCCTGATATAGGTCGGCTTGCGTGGACGACCATGAACGATTGCCAAACACCATCGAAATTCGCAAGTTCCAAAAATCCGATTTCGGCGATCGGCGCCGATTGGATGATTGGCCCCGCTTTGGACAATTGTCATTGTCGCTGTGCGACAGCCTCACTATACCTTCGGACAAAGGCTGGCTTTGGACACATCAGTTTGCGGAGACCCGACATATGGCTGACGACACCAGTATTTTCATCGGCGCCAGCCGCAAGCCCGACGACAGCTATCAGCGGGCCGAAAACCTGCTGCTGCAATACGGCAATCGCCACGGTCTGGTGACCGGCGCCACCGGTACCGGCAAGACCGTCAGCTTGCAGATCCTGGCGGAGGGATTTTCCAACGCCGGCGTGCCGGTCTTCTGCGCCGACATCAAGGGCGACCTTTCCGGCATCGCCATGATGGGCACCGCGCAGGATTTCCTGGTCAAGCGGGCAGAACAGGTGAAGCTCGACCCTTACGACTTCCAGGAGTTCCCGGTCATCTTCTGGGATCTGTTCGGCGAGCAGGGCCACCCCATCCGCGCGACCATTTCGGAAATGGGGCCGCTGCTCTTGTCGCGGCTGATGAACCTGACCGACGCGCAGGAAGGCATCATGAACATTGCCTTCCGCATCGCCGACGAGGAAGGGCTGCTGCTGCTCGACATGAAAGACCTGCAGGCGCTGCTCGCCAACATCGCCGAGCGTGCCGAAGAGATCAGCGCCCGTTACGGCAACGTCACCAAGCCATCGGTGGGGGCCATTCAGCGCACCTTGCTGGTGCTGGAACAGCAGGGGGCGACAAACTTCTTCGGCGAGCCGGCATTGCGCATTGCCGACATCATGCGCACGACCCGCGACGGCCGCGGCGCCATCAGCGTATTGGCCGCAGACAAGCTGATGATGAATCCGCGCCTCTACGCGACGTTCCTGCTCTGGTTGATGTCGGAGCTGTTCGAGGAACTGCCCGAGGTCGGCGATCCCGACAAACCGAAGCTGGTCTTCTTCTTCGACGAGGCCCACCTCTTGTTCGACGAAGCGCCGAAGGTGCTGATCGACAGGGTCGAGCAGGTGGTCCGCCTGATCCGGTCCAAGGGCGTTGGCGTCTATTTCGTCACGCAGAACCCCTTGGATATTCCCGAGAAGGTCCTGGCCCAACTCGGCAACCGCGTGCAGCACGCGTTGCGCGCCTATACGCCGCGCGAGCAGCAGGCGGTGAGGACGGCGGCCGAAACCTTCCGGCCCAATCCGGATTTCGACTGCGCCACCGCCATCACCCAGCTCGCCACCGGCGAAGCGCTGGTCTCGACGCTGGAGGCCAAGGGCATTCCGTCCATGGTCCAGCGCACGCTGATCCGCCCGCCGTCTTCGCGGCTCGGGCCCATAACCCCCGCCGAACGGCAGAAGCTGATCGGGGAAAGCCCTGTTATCGGCCAGTACGACCAGGTCATCGATCGCGAATCGGCTTTCGAGATGTTGCAGAAGAAGGCCAAGGAGGCGCAGGACGCCGAAGCGCAGGCACAGCAGGCCGGCAGCGGCGGCTCGCGCTGGACCATTCCCGGCTTCGGCAATGACGATCCAGCACCGCAGTCCGGTGGCCGCCGGGCTCCGGCGCCACGCCCCTCCAATCGCCAGACGGTGGCGGAAGCCGCGATCAAATCGGTGGTGCGCTCGGTCGGCTCGTCGGTCGGGCGCGCGATCGTGCGCGGCATCCTGGGCAGCCTCTCGCGCGGACGTTGAGCAGCGGCCGGACGCGGGGACTGCTCCGAAGCATAATCGCGTCTTCGACGGCCGGATCGGTGAAGCACAGCCCTGTCAATCTCAAACTCGCAAAACCAAAGTCGAATGGCTGTGCCTACATCGAGGTCTGATATGCCCGACACTTTTACCCTTGCGGCCTGCGCCGAGATGCTGTGGCGCGACAGGCCGATGGAGTTCCGCGTCAAGCGCCTGACCGAAATGGGTTTTCAGGTCGGCCTCTGGAACTGGCCAGATCACGATCTTGCGATGCTGGAAAGATCCGGCGCCACCTTCTCGATCATGAATGGCTATCTCCGCGGCCGGCTCGCCGATGACGAGGGTGCCGCCGAACTCTTGAGGACGGCGAAGGAGACGGCGGCCGTCGGCAAGCGCCTCGGCGTCGCCCGGCTTAATCTGCACGGAACGGGCCTGGGCGAGGGCGGTCTGCCGGTCACGCCGTGCGAGACCGTTACCGGCGCGATGTGGCTCAAGGCACGCGACACGCTGAACCGCGTCGCCGACCTCGCCGAGGCGGAGGGCGTGACTTTCACGCTGGAGAATTTGAATCTGCCGGTCGATCATCCCGGCGTGCCGTTCGGGCGCGCCGAGGATACGCTGGCACTGGTATCGAGCGTGAACCGGCCGGGCCTGCGCCTCAATCTCGACCTGTACCATGCGCAGATCGGCGAGGGGAACCTGATCGAGCTCTGCCGCGCCTGCCTGCCCTGGATCGGCGAGGTGCAGGTGGCGGACGTGCCCGGACGCCTGGAGCCCGGCACCGGCGAGATCAACTATAGCGGCATTGCCCGTGCGTTGAAGGATATGGGCTACCGGGGACCGGTCGCCATGGAGGCGTTCGCCTCCGGCGATCCCGAAGCAGCGCTTCAGGCCTTCCGCGATGCTTTCACCACCTGAGGAAACAGCAACAGTCCCCAGGAACGCCATCCGGCTATCGTTGCCGACAGCCACGCGATGAAAGCGTGCGGAAAAAACTTAGTGGCGGCCGATGCGGCCGGCGTCGACACGCTGCCGATCGAAGGCCGCTTCTTCTCACCAATGGATGCGCGGAGCGTCAAATGCATGTCGCTCAAAAGTGACCTCGGTCTTGGGAAGACGACATGCATAAAATCAAAGGCTTTAATGTTCACCGCGCCAGATCCGGTCAATGACGTCGAAGGCCAGGGCGACATTGGGATCGGATCGCCGCGCGAACAAGCAGGCAAAACCCAGGCTGGTTTCCAGCTTGACCCTGTCCGCGATAACCAGGCCGTTCGCCTGTCGTTCGTTGAGCGCGATCGATTCGCGGCAGAGGCTCAGCCCAAGCCCGGTCCGAACCATCGCCAGCATCGAGGTTTCCTGATCGACGAGGGCGACGATATTCTGCTTGATGCCGCCCAATTGCCTCGCAAGCAGCCTGTTGTGGACCGATGCCGGCGGAGTGCCGATCCATGGAAGCTCGGCAAGCTCCTTCCAGTCCCGTCCCGCCACCATGCCGGCAAAGCCGGGCGGCGCCACGACGCGATACGTCATGCTGGACAAGCGCTTGATGAAGAACTGGGCCTCGGGTTCCGTATCCGCGGCATCGGTGCTTGTGCCGAAGTCGTCGAGATCGCCGAGAAAGAAGCCGACATCCAGTTCGTTTCGCTTCAGCCGGATGGCGACCTCGCCACTCATGCCTTGCCGAAGTTCCGTGTCGATGCCCGGGCCGCTTTCGGCGAGAGCCTGCAAAAACGCGCCCAGGCGGGTGAATTCGGGGTCGATGATCGTGCCGATCCTGAGTCTGCCGCGTAGCTTCGTGCCGAGATGCCTAGCGGTCTGCCTGAACTCGGCTGCCTGGGCCAGCACCTGCTGGCCCTTCGCCGCGAGCAACGCACCATCGCGCGTCAATTCAAGTCCGCTCGCGGTCCGATGGAACAATGCCACGCCGACTTGCTGGGAAAGCCGTTTAAGTTGAAGGCTGACGGCAGGCTGGGTGAGATGCAGCAATTCGGCCGCCTTGGTAACGTTGCCTTCCTGAGCCACGGTGACAAACGCTTTGACCAACCTGATATCCAGATGATCCATATAAATTCTCGTTATGATGGTCTCTGCCATTTATCATTGGATTCGATGAATTTACAGACGCATTTTGACAACAGGTAGAGTTTCAAGCCGGCGACGATGACGAGAATTATAAGAATTTGTCCGCTTCTGGCATTGCATCTCGCGGAGGATTGACTGGAATGAAGGCGCGGGGCGCTCGCTCGGATACTGAAGATTTCGACTACGTAGTGGTCGGAGCCGGATCGGCGGGATGCCTGCTTGCCAGCCGTCTCAGCAGCGATCCCGCCAGGCGGGTTCTGTTGATCGAGGCTGGCCGGAATGACACTTACCCCTGGATTCACATACCGGTGGGTTATCTCTACTGCATTGGCAATCCGCGTACCGATTGGCTTTACAACACCGAGCCCGAGGCGGGTCTCAACGGTCGCTCCTTGCGCTATCCCCGGGGCAAGGTTCTGGGCGGCTGCTCCTCGATCAATGGCATGATCTACATGCGCGGCCAGTCTCGCGACTACGATCAGTGGGCGGCAATCACCGGCGACGGGGAGTGGTCATGGCAAAACGCCCTGCCGGACTTCATGGCGCATGAGGATCACTATCGCCTCGACAACGGCGCCGACCCAGTCACCGGCGACAACAGCCGGTTTTCCGACATGCATGGCCATGGCGGCGAGTGGCGCATCGAAAAGCAGCGTCTCAAATGGGACATTCTCGAATCCTTCACCGATGCCGCTGTCCAGGCGGGCATCCCCCGATCCTTGGATTTCAACAGCGGCGACAACGAAGGTGTCGGCTACTTCGAGGTCAATCAGAAATCCGGCTGGCGGTGGAACACGTCGAAAGCCTTTTTGCGACCGGTCCGCCATCGCCGCAACCTGGTGATCTGGACGCAAGCCGAAGTTGACAGGCTGTGCATCGAAACCGGGCCGGATGGTCGCAAGCGCTGCACCGGCTTGTTCCTCCGCCGCCGCGACCAGCAGATATCGGTCCAAGCGAAATGTGAGGTCATTCTGTCGGCGGGGGCGATTGGCTCTCCACGGATATTGCAACTCTCGGGCATCGGCCCGGCGGCAGTTCTCGGAGGTGCCGGTATCGATGTCGAGCTTGATCTCCCAGGCGTTGGAGAAAATCTGCAGGATCACCTGCAGATCCGCGCCGTCTTCAAGGTCACCAATGCCAGAACACTCAACACGCTCGCCAACAGCATTGCCGGCAAGGCGATGATCGGGCTGGAATACGCCTTGAAGCGTACCGGACCGATGAGCATGTCGCCATCGCAACTCGGCGCGTTCACGCGCTCCGATCCCGGCCAGGCGCATGCCAATCTCGAATATCATGTTCAGCCGCTCAGTCTCGACGCGTTCGGCGAACCTCTGCACACCATACCGGCCTTCACCGCCAGCGTCTGCAACCTCAACCCAACCAGTCGCGGCAGCGTGCGGGTCCGCTCCGCGCAACGCGGGCAAGCGCCGGCCATCGCGCCCAATTATTTGAGCACCGAGAAAGATCGCAAGATTGCCGCCGACAGCATCAGGCAGATCCGGTCGATCGTCGGCCAGCCGGCGCTTGCAAGATACAATCCCGTCGAATGGAAGCCCGGCGTCGAATTCCAGAGCGATGAAGATCTCGCCAAGCTCGCGGGCGACATCGCGAACACCATCTTCCATCCCGTGGGGACCGCCAGGATGGGCCGCGACGATGACGCGATGGCCGTGCTCGACAGCCGGTTGCGCGTCCGCGGCATCGAGGGCTTGCGCGTCGTCGACGCCAGCGTGATGCCGACGATCACCAGCGGCAACACCAGCGCCCCGACGATGATGATCGCCGAAAAGGCGGCGCGCTGGATCATCAACGACGCGCGATGACACAGACACCAACCAAGAGATCACCGCCATGACCTCGACTTCGCGTTGCGCACTGCCGCTGTCCGGCATCAAGATCATCGACTTCGGGCAGTATATCGCCGGCCCCGCGGTGGCGATGATCCTCGGCGATCTCGGCGCGAGTGTCGTTCATGTCGATCCCCCCTCGGGTCCGCTCTGGGACAATCCGGCCAATGCAATTCTCAACCGCAACAAGTTGAGCGTCACGATCGACTTGAAAACCGCCGCGGGCCTGAACGAGGCGAACGCGCTGGTTGCCGAAGCCGACATCGTCATCGAGAATTTCAGGCCTAAGGTCCTGGCCCGGCTCGGCATCGACTTCGAAGCGCTGCGAAAAGTCCGTCCCGAGTTGATCACGGTATCGATCCCCGGCTTCGCCTCGAACGATCAACTGCGCAGCGACTGGCGCGCCTTCGAGACCGTTATCGCCGCCTCGTCCGGCGTCTTCACGGACATGGGCCTCAACCGGGTGCTGATGGGGATCAATCCGTCCTTTTCGCCGCTGCCCCTGGCCTCCGCCTATGGCACCATGCTCGCGGCTTCCGCAACCGTTCTGGCCCTTCAAAGCCGCCAGCGGACCGGGCATGGCGACCATATCGAAGTGCCCCTTGCCAGCGCGGTGATGGAGGGCCTATCCTACAATTCCATCAGGATCGAAGACTATCCGCTTCGCTACCAGACGCAGCGCGAACGGGAGATCGAACGCCGCCGCGAGGAAGGCCTGCCGATGGACATGTCCTACGGCGACTTGCAGGAATTTCTTGATCCCTTCTATCGAAGCTACATGTGCGGCGACGGGCGGATGTTCTACGTCGTCTGCCCAAGCCACAAGAACCACGCCAAACGCTGCCTGCAGACGCTCGGCCTTTACGATGAACTCGTGAGTGAAGGGCTCCGCGAGGAAGACGACACCTATCTTCCCGTCTCGGAATGGTCATCCGACGTGTCGCTCGGCGTCTATCCCTTGCCGAAATTCTGGGCCGACAAGATTGCCGCAAGGATGAAGGCGGTTTTCCTGACCCGCACCGCGGCGCAATGGGAGCATATTTTCGGCGAAGGGTTATTCCCGGGAGCACCGCAGCGCTGGCTTCAGGAATGGATTACCGACGATCATGCTAGGGCGGCTGGCCTGATGATCGAGGTCGACGATCCCATACTGGGCCGCATGATCCAGCCTGGGCCGATGGTGTGGCTGCAGGAAAGTGCGCACGCCATGTTGAGCCCGGTGCCGCGCAGCTGGGTAACCGTGGCCGAGGCCCAGGCAAGGCTGGCTGAAGTGAAAAGTCCGCCTCCGCCTGTTCCTGCCGCCAATGCCTCCGTCGGCTGGCTCGACGGGATCAAGATCCTCGACCTCTGCAACGTCATCGCGGGTCCGCACTCGGTCGCTTATCTCGCCCGCTTCGGCGCGGAGGTGATCAAGATCGACCCGGCAAAACCGTTCTACGACTGCTGGAACACGGTAATTTTTGGCATGTCCCACATGCGCGGCAAAAAATCCGCGCTGCTGGATATCGCAACCGTTGACGGGCGCGACGCATTCGAGAGGTTGGTCAAGTCCGTGGATGTCGTCGTCTGGAACGCCACCGACCGTCAGGTCGAAGTCATGGGGCTCGACCTAAAAGGGATGACAGAGCTCAACCCCGACGCAATTTTCTGTCAGCTCGATTGCTTCGGCGGCGTCCGCGTCGGACCGCGCACCAACTATCTTGGCTATGACGACCTGGTCCAGGCGGCGACAGGCATCATGCTTCGGTTTGGAGGATCGATGCGGACGCCGGAAGAACATGCCCATGTCGGCACCATCGATGTCATGTGCGGCTTTGGCGCCGCTCTCGGCGTGGCTGCCGCGCTTTTCCAGAAATCCGCGACTGGCGTCGTCGGCCGGCCACGCACGTCGCTGTCGGCGCTGACAGGGCTGGCGCAAATCCCCTTCTGCTACGACTATGAGGGCCGTCGACCATTCGATGAACCGGCGGGCCGCGAAACAAAAGGTTTTGACGCGTTGTCCCGGCTTTACGAAACTGCGTCCGGTGGTTCGATCCTGCTATGTGCGTCGGACGCCGACTTGCCGCGCTTCGAGACGGTAGAGGGATTGGCGGGGCTGGCTTCGATACCGAAGCCCGACCGGGTGACCCATCTGGCCAAGATATTCATGACCGAACCGGCCGAGATTTGGCAACAGCGCCTTGTCGACGCTGATATCGGTGCATCGCCTTGCGAGAACATCGAGACGATCCGGAGCCGGAACGCAAGGATGGCGGACGGTTGGCCTGGCACCCAATATGGCAGTTACTCGTTCTCCGTCTTCCCAGATCACCCGAGCGGTCACATGGTGACCCAACTTGATCCTTTCGCCGTCCGGCCCAGTGAGGGAAAGGTCCATGCTCTTGCGTCGGCCGAGAAATACGGCGCCTCGACACGCGCCGTTCTCGCCGCCGTCGGCTATGACGATGCTGACATCGACAGAATGCTGAAGTCGGGTGCCGCCAGTGTCTCCTGGAGCAGAGCCTATTTGCCAGGCTGAGAACAGACGCCAATGGCTCAAATCCCAAGGCGGCGTGGTTCGCCGCCCTGGATCTCGATCCATTCAGAAGATCGCGTTCGTGATCGCTTTGACCGGACCGAGCAGGACCGATCCGTCCGGCACGCCCGAGTCGATCGGAATGGCCTTGTGGTTCGCCGTCGCGGCCGCCACCATTGGCTGGCTGGCATCGCTGGTCACGATGACCGGGCTTTTCGACGGCACCCGGTCGTAGAGATCGATGATGTCCTGGTTCATCAGCCGCACGCAGCCCGACGACACCGACTTGCCGATCGAACGCCATTCCGGCGAGCCGTGCAGGCGGTAGAGCGTGTCGACATTGCCCTGGAACAGGTAGAGCGCACGCGCGCCGAGCGGGTTCTTCAAGCCGCCGGGCATGCCCCCATTGTCGGCGCTGTACTGCTTCAGTTCGGGCTGGCGGGCGATCATCTCATCCGGCGGCGTCCATTTCGGCCATTTCTGCTTCCACTGGACGACGGCATCGCCCGACCATTCGAAGCCGGCGCGGCCGAGGCCGACACCATAACGAATGGCCTGGCCGCCCGGGCGAACCAGATAGAGGAAGTGGCCGGTCGTATCGACGACGATGGTTCCGGGCTTCTGCCCTGTCGGGTCAGGCACGATCTGGCGCAGGAACTGCGGATCGATCCTGTCGACCGGGATGGCAGGCAGATCGAAGCCGCCATCGTTGACCGCCGCGTACATCGACGCATAGTCGGAGAGTGGCGGCTCGACATAGGTTGGTGGCGGCGGCTCGGCTGGCCCAGGTCCGGTGGTGGTGCATGCGGAAACCGCGATCGAGGCGGCGCCCAGGGCTGCGGCATTGAGGAAGCCGCGACGGCTCAGGCGATGGGATTCGATTTCGGTTATGGACATGGCTGCCTTCTTTAGGACTCAAATCGCAACAAAGCGTGAATACACCGACCGCTGTCGCGGGTGTCGAACAACACCTGGCGCGATAGGCGGTTCCGATTCTGGCCCGAACGTGGACAAACAAAGGCGAAGCTGTGACTGCGCCGCCACTGTGGCCCTTGGGCCACAGGTCCGCTAGCCACCGGATACCAAGGCGTCCAGCGACGGCAGGATCAGGTGAGGTGGCAGGTCCCGGTACTCCTCCGGCTGGTTGGAGCGGTTGATCCAAACCGTGCGGAAGCCGAATTTCGTGGCGCCGGCTATGTCCCAGCGATTGGAGGACTGGAAGGAAACCGCGCCGGGATAGAGCCGCCAGCCGGTGGCGACCATGTCGTACACAACAGGGTCGGTCTTGAAGCGCCGCACCGCATCGACCGAATAGATGTCGTCCAGAACATGGTCGAGCGCCGCGGACTTGACGGCTGCCTCCAGCATTTTAGGCGATCCGTTGGAGAGGATCGCCAGTCTCGCGCCCGAAGCCTTCAGCGCCTTCAGCACGGCCGGCACTTCGGGGTAACAATCCAGCCTCCAATAGGCTTCCAGCAGCTTTGCCTTCAGGCTCGGGTCGGCCGAAGGGACCTTGCGCAAGGCGAAGTCCAGCGCCTGTTCCGTCAACTGCCAGAAATCGGCATAGGCGCCCATGAGCGTGCGCACCCAGGAATATTCGAGCTGCTTGGCGCGCCAGATTTCGGACAGGAGCTGGCCGTCCGGGCCGATCGCGTCCGCGTGGCGGCGCACGGCCGCGTGCACGTCGAACAGCGTGCCATAGGCGTCGAAAACATAGGCGGCGTATTGCATGGCAACAGTTTTGAGGCGAGCCGGGACAAGGTGCAAGTCTTGATTGCATCGCACCGGCGCTGGCCTCAACAAAACTCCCCGATGCTGGTTGACGGCAGCGGCCAAAGCGTCATCCAATGTTGTCACACTAGATTTGAACGGAACAGGAAAACGCGATGACACTGGCGGCAGCGGCGCAATCCGCGACATGGACTTTCGTCGATGGCGATTGGTACGAAGGCAATGTCGCCATTCTGGGGCCGCGCAGCCACGCCATGTGGCTCGGCACCAGCGTATTCGACGGGGCGCGCTGGTTCGAGGGCGTGGCGCCGGATCTCGAACTTCATGCCGCACGCGTCAATGCCTCGGCGATCGCGCTCGGTCTCGCGCCGAACATGACGCCCGAGCAGATCGTCGGGCTGACCTGGGACGGATTGAAGAAATTCGACGGCAAGACGGCGGTCTATATCAGGCCGATGTACTGGGCCGAGCATGGCGGCTACATGGGCGTGCCGGCAGATCCGGCCTCGACGCGCTTTTGCCTGTGCCTCTATGAATCGCCAATGATCTCGCCGACCGGCTTTTCGGTGACGGTGTCGCCGTTCCGGCGCCCGACCATCGAGACCATGCCGACCAACGCCAAGGCCGGCTGCCTCTATCCCAACAATGGCCGCGCCATTGTCGAAGCCAAAATGCGCGGCTTCGACAATGCGCTTGTGCTGGACATGCTGGGCAATGTCGCGGAGACCGGAACCTCCAACATCTTCCTGGTCAAGGACGGCCATGTGCTGACGCCGGCCCCCAATGGAACCTTCCTGTCCGGCATCACCCGCTCGCGCACCATGACGCTGCTTGGCGACTATGGGTTCAGGACGACCGAAAAGACGCTGTCGGTGCGGGATTTCCTCGAAGCCGACGAGATCTTCTCGACCGGCAACCACTCCAAGGTCGTGCCGGTCACCCGCATCGAGGACCGCGACCTGCAACCCGGTCCGGTGGCCAAGAAGGCACGCGAACTCTATTGGGATTGGGCCCATTCGACCTCGGCCGGCTGACATGCCGGTCCGGCCTTTCGGCCACCGGGCAGTTGGTCGCAGGAAAAGCGTGTGACAGTTCTAGGGAACCCGCTTAGAAAGGGGCCGGCGCTTCACTTCCGGAGTTGTTCCAGCTCAATCCCGACCTATCTTACTCCGGTATCCACACCGGACTTTCCACGAGGGAGTACTACCCATGGCTTTCGAATTGCCCGCTCTGCCCTACGACTATGAGGCCCTGCAGCCCTATATGTCGAAAGAGACGCTGGAGTATCATCACGACAAGCATCACAAGGCTTATGTCGATAACGGCAACAAGCTCGCCGCCGAAGCCGGCCTTGGCGATCTTTCGGTCGAAGAGGTGGTCAAGCAGTCGTTCGGCAAGAATGCCGGCCTCTTCAACAATGCCGCCCAGCACTACAACCATATCCATTTCTGGAAGTGGATGAAAAAGGGCGGCGGCGGCAACAAGCTCCCCGGCGCGCTGCAGAAGGCATTCGACAGCGATCTCGGCGGCTACGACAAGTTCAAGGCTGATTTCATCGCCGCCGGCACGACGCAGTTCGGTTCGGGCTGGGCCTGGGTTTCGGTCAAGGATGGCAAACTGGCCATCTCCAAGACCCCGAACGGCGAAAACCCGCTCGTCCATGGCGCCTCGCCGATCCTCGGCGTCGACGTCTGGGAACACTCCTACTACATCGACTACCGCAACGCCCGGCCGAAATATCTCGAGGCCTTCGTCGACAGCCTGATCAACTGGGATCATGTGCTCGAACTCTACGAAAATGCCTGATTGCCTCCAGAAAAGCCCCGCATGCGGGGCTTTTCTTTTTCGGCACCGAACAACCAAAGGTCATACGAAATTCACGCGGGGAGAAGGGAATATTCCTTCCGTCGCATCCGTTAACGTACTGTCCTGAAATGCCTTCATCACGGAGCCAAATGAATGAGAAAGCTTGTCATCGCCATCTCCATGCTCGCACTCGCGGCGTCGGCGGCCTTTGCTGATCCGATCCTCGACCGGCAGGCTCTGATGAAGGAACGTGGAAAGATCGTCGGCGGCCTGTCGAAAGTGGCCAAGGGCGAGGAGCCCTTTGATGCCGCCGCGGTGCTGACGCAACTGCAGGCGCTGCAGGCGAATGCCGAGAAATTCGACGTCGAGGCCTTGTTCCCGAAGGGCAGCGATACGGGCGACACCACGGCGGCGCCGAAGATCTGGGAAGACATGGCCGGCTTCAAGGCGGCCGAGGACAAGTACCTCGCCGACGTCAAGGCCGCGGTCGCCGCCGCTCCCGCCGATGCAGACGCGCTGAAGACGCAGATCGGCACCATCGGCTCGGATTGCGGCACCTGCCACCAGGGCTACAGGGTCAAGAAGGGCTGATCGCCAGAAATGGCCTGGCTGAGGAAGCTCGTCGGCGCCGCCCTCGTTGTGGGCGTCGCCGGCGCGGCCGCCGGTTGGCTGCTGTCGGCGCCGGTCAGGCTCGATGCGACGGCCCTGGCGCAACTCGGCCCCGGCGACGCCAGCCGGGGCAAGCGCATTTTCTACGCAGGCGGCTGCACCTCCTGCCACGCGAAGCCCGGGTCGCAGGGCGACGCACGGCTTGAACTGGTGGGTGGCCTCGAACTCAAGACGCCGTTCGGCACCTTCGTTCCGCCCAACATTTCGCAAGATCCCAAGGATGGCATCGGGGCGTGGTCGGTCGAGGATCTCGCCAACGCGATGCTGAAGGGCGTATCGCCGTCGGGCCGTCATTTCTATCCGGCGTTTCCCTACGCGTCCTACACGCGCATGAAACCGTCCGACATTGCCGACCTATATGCCTTCCTCAAGACATTGCCCGCCGTCGCTGGCAAACCGCCGGGCAATTCGCTGGCGTTCCCGTTCAACATCCGGCGCGGCATTGGCCTATGGAAGCGGCTCTATCTCCGCGACCAGCCTGTCATTCCCCTGCCTGACGGCACGCCTGAACCGGTAATGGCCGGCCGCTACCTGGTCGAAGGACCGGGCCATTGCGGCGAATGCCACACGCCGCGCGATTTCGCGGGCGGCACCAGGAAAGGCGAATGGCTTGCCGGCGCCGTGGCCGCCGAGGGCTCTGGCGTCGTGCCGAACATCACTTCGGGCGAGGGGGGGATCGGCACTTGGTCGGCATCCGATATCGCCAACTACCTCGAAACCGGCTTCACGCCGGATTTCGATTCCGTCGGCGGCGCCATGGTCGACGTTCAGCGCAACATGGCCGAGCTGACGGCGGACGACCGCGCGGCGATCGCCGCCTACCTCAAGGCGATACCGCCGCATCCCAACGGCTATCCGGCACGCCAGAAAAGCACGAAATAGGGCAATTCAAGGAAAAGTGCGAAACGGTTTTCCGTCCGGAATTGCGCCAAAACAAAGAGTCAATCTTCGCACTACAGGTGGCGATCGCCGAGGAAATCGAAGCCTGTTTCGAAGAAATGATTGTAATTGCAGGTCAACTCTTCGCCTGGGGCGATGTCGCGCAAGGCATAGGTTTCCTCGGGCGATGAGACATCGCAATTCGGCTCGTCGTCATGGTTCATGTAGCGAGCGTCATCGGCTTCGAAGACGATATAGGCCGGATCGCGCCGGTCGGGGTAGGAATAGCGGTCGAGATAGTTCTTCACCGGCCCGGTCTCGCCCTCATAGGTCTCGACGTCGATGATGCGGTCGAACCGGGGGTCGAGCTTCCAGACCAGCGTCCCCTTGGGGATGTGGTTCTTGGCAAACACACCAATGCCCTGGATCGGCGATTTGTCGAGATAGACGTCGACGAGCAGCATAATGGACCCTTGTGCAAGTGCGGGCTCGTGCCCAGGAAAATCGTGCCTTGGGTAGCGCGCGAGCGGCGCGATTGCGAGCGGAAATGAGCCGCGCGGAAGTCAAAAAGTCATGATCATCATGCCTGTCGGCGGATGTTTGCTGTCTGGCGTCAGCGCTGTTGCAAGGCGAGGCGGACACCCAGGGCGCAGTAGATACCGCCGACAACCTTGCCTTGCCATTTCAGCACTGTCGGATTTCGGCGCAGGAAACCGCCGAGCCGCCCTGCGCTGACGGCAAACACGACCGTGCTGAAAAGCCCCAGCATGACGAAGATGATCCCCAATACGGCCAGCTGAACCATCGCCGATCCGTTTTCGGGACGCACGAACTGAGGCAGGAAAGCCAGGAAGAAAAGCGCGGTCTTGGGGTTGAGCACCTCGGTCAGGACAGCCTGTCGAAACGCCGTGCCGGCCGATATCGCAAGCGCGCCAGCGGTCGGATCGGTCGGTGCTTTCTCGATGATGGCGCGAATGCCGAGGTAAACGAGGTAGGCCGCGCCGATATATTTCACGATGCCGAACAGCGTCGCCGACGTGGCGATGATCGCCGAGATGCCGACCATCGCCATCACGGTGTGGAACACATCGCCGGCCGCGATCCCGGCGCCGGTGGCGATCCCGACCCTCGTTCCCGAACTCGTCGCGCGGGCGATCGTCAACAGCGTGGCAGGACCCGGAATGAAGACAAAACCGAACACAACCGCGATGTAGGCTATCGCTGTGGACAGATCGATCATCGCGGCTTTCCTCCGTAAAGCTATGCCTTGTCCGTCACCTTCAGGGCGAAGGCATAAGTATAGGCGATCTCCTCGAGGCGTGAAAACCGCCCGGAGGCACCGGCATGGCCGGAATCCATGTTGATCTTGAACAGCACCGGATTGTCGCCGCTCTTGCGGTCGCGCAGCCGCGCCACCCATTTGGCCGGCTCCCAATAGGTCACGCGCGGATCGGTAAGGCCGGCTAGCGCCAGGATCGGCGGATAGTCGAGCGCGGCGACATTGTCGTAGGGCGAATAAGCGGCGATCGTCCGGTAGTCGTCCGCCGACGCGATCGGATTACCCCATTCCGGCCATTCCGGCGGGGTCAGCGGCAGGCTCGCATCCAGCATGGTGGTGAGCACATCGACGAACGGAACCTCGGCCACGATGCCGCCGAAGCACTCCGGCGCCATGTTGGCTATGGCGCCCATCAGCATGCCGCCGGCCGAGCCGCCTTGCGCGACCATACGGTCATGCGCGGTATAGCGCTCGGCGACGAGGTGACGCGCGCAGGCGATGAAATCGGTGAAGGTGTTCATCTTCTGCGCACGCTTGCCGTCATCGTACCAGCCATACCCCTTGTCCTTGCCGCCGCGGACATGGGCGATGGCAAAGACCAGGCCTCGGTCGACCAGCGAGAACCAGTTGGGATTGAAGGCGGCCGGCACGGTGATGCCGTAGGAGCCGTAACCGTAGAGCAGGCAAGGCGCGGAACCGTCCAGCGGCGTGTCGCGGTGATGCAGAAGCGAGATCGGCACCAGTTCGCCATCGGCCGCGGGCGCCATCAGCCGCCTCGTGACATACTGGTGTGGGTCATGACCGGACGGCACTTCCTGGGTCTTGAGCAGCACACGCTCACGGGTCCGCATGTTGTAGTCGAACATCTGCGACGGCGTCGTCATCGACGAGTAGGAAAAGCGCATCATCTCGGTGTCGTATTCCAGAGACCCTGAAAGGCCGAGCGAGAAGGCCTCCTCGTCGAAGGAAATCAAATGCTCTTCGCCGCTGGCACGGTCACGCACGACGATGCGTGGCAGGCCTTCCTTGCGCTCGAGCCGGACCATGTGGTCCTTGAAGCCGATCACCGACAGGATCAGCCGGCCCGGCTCATGCGGCACCAGTTCCTGCCAGTTGGCGCGGACAGGATCGCTCACCGGCGCCGTCATGATCTTGAAGTCCTTGGCGCCATCCGCATTGGTCAGGACGAAGAAGATGTCGCCGCCTTCCTCCAACTCATACTGAAGGCCGGTCTCGCGGGCCGAAACCAGCTTCGGTTCGGCAAATGGATCGCTAGCACTCAGCAGGCGGTATTCCGAGGTCTCATGGTCGTTGATGCCGATCATGATCCATTGATTGTTGCGGGTCCCATCGACGTTCATGAAGAAGCCGGGGTCGGTTTCCTCGTAGATCAGCCGGTCGTTTTCAGTGTTTTGGCCCAGGGCGTGGAACAGCACTTTCGACGGCCGGTGGTTTGGATCGAGACGCGTGTAGAAGAACCCGTCATTGCCCGCGTCCCAGACGCCCGAACCGCCTGTCGCGGGAATCTGGTCCGCCAGTTCCATGCCATCGGCCAGGTCGCGCACGCGCAGCGTGTAGAATTCGGAGCCCTTGTCGTCGAAGGCCCATAGAAGCTTGCGATGGTCGGCCGAATGATCGACCCCGCCAAGCCGGAAATAGGCCTTCCCCGCGGCCTCGGCATCGCCGTCGAGCAGGATCTGCTCGGGTCCGCCATCGCGCGGCGTGCGGAAATAGCGCGGCTGCTCGCCGCCCAGCTTGAAGGAGGACCCATAGGCATAAGACCCGTCCTTCATCGGAACCGAAGAATCGTCTTCCTTGATGCGGCCCTTCATTTCCTTGAAAAGCTGCTTTTGCAGATCCGATGTGTCGGCCATCAGTTTCGACTGGTAGGCATTCTCGGCTTCGAGTTCGGCGCGGATCCCGGGATCGAGCAAGGAAGGATCCCGGAACATCTCCTGCCAGTTATCCGCCCGCAGCCAGGCATATTCGTCGGTTCGCGTGATGCCGTGATGCGTGTCCGAGACGGGCCTTTTCTCGGGGGCAGGGGCGCTGACGATTGGAAATCGGGAAGTCCTGGTCATTGCGTCTCGCTCTGGAAATATCTTGAATGACGAATGAACACGCCGATCAGGGCGGGTTCAAGAGCCGTTGCGTAGAGGTGATGTGGGCCCATTGAGGTGGCCGGGAGGAGAGAAGATGACTATTCGGTCTCGTATTGCCACGGCCTTCGCCGTTGCTTCGCTAACTCTGGTCTTTTCCGGCCAGTCTCATGCGACCGTATTCGCGGCTTGGCAAGTGGCCAATGTGCCGTTCGGCGACACGCTCAATGTGCGCAAATATCCGTCGGGGACATCCCAGAAGCAGGCCGCCTACCCGAACGGGACCGTCCTGCAGATGACGGGACGATGCACCGGCGGCATGAACCTGCTCGACATTGCCGGCCAACCGGCATGGAAACAGCAACAGACAGTCCGCTATCGCTGGTGCGAGGTCTGGCATGACCCCGCCAAGAACGGCGTCTTCGTCACCGGCTGGGCCTATGGCAAATACATTACGCCGTTTTGACCAACGAATGGTCGGCAACCTGTGGTTTTGTGGACAGGTGTGAACAACCAAGCTTGTCGGTGTGGCCGCCAAGCAAACCCGAACATTGAAACCTATTTTGTGAGTTATCGCGAATGTAATGATTAGCTGACCTAACGTCAGGCTTTATCCGTTTGGCGAACGAAATATCGAAAAATTACATGGTGCACGAAAGATTGAAGCTGATCCCGGAATAGTTGATCAAAATCCCTAAATATAATGCAGGCGGCGAATTGACTTACTTGACGTGCGGTCGCATTGATGTCCCTGTGACGCGAATCGCAGAAGCTCTATCTGCATAAATTCGTGCGATGCCCTGCCTGTAAAAAGGGGCACAGACCGACGTAACTCTTGTTGGGGCCTGAAGACCATGGATATTGTCGAAACACCTTCCAGAAACAATGATGCGCTGATCGAGCTCACCGCCGATGTGGTGGCTGCCTATGTCAGCAACAATCCCGTGCCGGTCGGCGAACTGCCGAACCTGATATCTGATGTCCACGCCGCCCTCGGTCGCGTGGGCGGAACCGTTGAACAGCCGCCTGCCGACAAGCAGAAGCCGGCTGTCAACCCGAAGCGCTCGGTTCATGACGACTACATCGTCTGTCTTGAAGACGGCAAGAAGTTCAAGTCGCTCAAGCGTCACCTGATGACCCACTACGATCTGACGCCCGATCAGTACCGCGAAAAGTGGAACCTGGACCCGAGCTATCCGATGGTGGCGCCGAACTATGCGGCGGCTCGCTCGCAGCTTGCCAAGAAGATGGGCCTTGGCCGCAAGCGCAAGGCGCGGTAGTCGCTTTTTCAGAAGCGAACTGAAATCGAACGGCGCCTTCGGGCGCCGTTTTGCTTTTGCTGGGGAGGAAAATGGAAGTTGGAAACCTGTCGCGCGGGCAGCAATCTGTCACGCAGTATGGGCGAGCGCCATCTCCGCATCGCGTTTGATGCGCTTGACCATCGAACGAAGCCCGTTGGCGCGCTGGGGTGACAGGTGCTCGTCGAGGCCGAGAGCCTTCAGCGTCGCTTCGGCGTCGGTTCTCTGGATTTCGCTGGCCGTCTTTCCGGAAAACAGCGCCAGCATGATCGCGACCAGTCCGCGCACGATATGGGCATCCGAATCGCCTGTGAAGGTGATGACGGGGTCGGCGCCCGGTCCCCGTTCGGTGGTCAGCCAGACCTGGCTCACGCAACCTGGCACCTTGTTGGCGGGGTTGCGCTGCTCATCTGGGAACGGCGGCAGGGCTTCGCCGAGCTCGATGACGTAGCGATAGCGGTCTTCCCATTCATCGAGGAAGGAAAAATCGTCGCGGATCGTCTGGATCGTCGTCGTCATGAGCCGGATATAATCACGCGGCGGCGCCGCGTCACGAGAAAAACAAGAACACCGCGGGCGTCGAGAGGGCAGACAGCCCGCGGTGCGCCGTCGAGACGGCTTAATTCTTGATGGGCAGGTCGACCGTTTCGGGCAGGACGACTTCCGGCACGCTGCCGGTCGTTGTCGTGGTGTCGGTGCCGGCGGACTTGTCATCCAGCATGGCGGCCGCGATCTTGGCGGTCTCCTTGGCGCGCGCGGTGATGGTGTGCATCGCCGACTTGCCGGTTGCGCAGACATCGGGCTTGCGTTCGCAGATTCCGGCGATGTCGCCGACGGCGTCGCGCGCCGCGAACAGGGCCTGGATCGGCCCGACGCTTTCCTGGCTCGTTTCGTCAGACCCGACACCCAGCGGCAGCGCCAGCAGTACCAGGGAAAACCAGAAAGCCATTCTTATCAGGAAAAACATGCCTTGCCTCTCGTCGTGACCGGATCATGCATCAAAGGGCATGACCTCTTTTATGGCCAGCATGTTGGCACACAGGCACGAAGGACGGCTTGCAGGCAAAGCGAAAATTCTCTTCAAATTTTAGGCAAATTCGAAACCAGGCGTTCTTGCCGCCGATTTGTCTCAGATCGGGACAATTTTCCTTACTGTGTGATAACCATCCATCCCACTGGTTTCATTGTACTTCCGACGAAATCAAGCGATTTCGACGGCTTGACCGGCTGGCTGGCGACGGGCGTTCGCGAATAACCGTCCGTTTACTATGGCTGCATTTGCCCGGGTTTTCGGCCGCCGCTATCCCGATATTTGCCGCGAGGCGGGCCTTGGTCGGCCCTGCCTTATCCATTCCTTAAACGCTGGATGCGAGTTTCAAAGCCAACCAAGACAATCTGCAAAAGCAGAGCTGTTCACGACGAGTGCGAGTGCGTTGAGTTGATGCCGATCGAGGCCAGATACGCTGAATTGCCTGGCGCAATGGCGGCCGGTTGTGAGCGCATGGTTCACCCCAGCGTTCACGAACGGAGCGACCGCGAGCGCCAACGCCGTTTCATTGGCGTCATGCTGGCCGCGCCGTTCTTTGCCGCGGGCGCGGCGGTCACGCTTGTGACGTCGGGGATGGGCGCCGCCGTGACCATGGCCGCCATTTTCGCGGCCTTCGGCCTGTGCTGGTTCGTCGCCCTGCTGGTGGCCGCTACCGGCAAGATGGCCGGTGCGGGGCCGATCGCCCTGGCGATGGCGGCGCTTGCGCTTGGCGGTCTCATCGGTGCCGCCGGCGGATTGAGTTCTCCTGTCGCCATGCTTGCCCTGGCGCTGCCATTCGAAGCCTGGTGGATCGGCGCTTCGCGGCGTGCGGCATTGTGGGGCGCCGCTTCGGCCGTCATCGCCATCGCCCTTCAGTCCTTGTCCGCCGCCTTCCTTCCATTCGTGGGCGCGCACGTCGCCGCCTGGCATTGGCTGGTGCCATTGGCCTGGGCGCTGACCCTCGTCCCACGCATATCGGCCTTTCGCGGCACCGCCGGCGCTGCCGACACGGTCGATGCGGGCGACCGGTTGGAAGAGATTATCGACGCGGTGGTCTTGCGGGTCGCGCGCCACGGAGAAGTCGTGGATGCGTCCGCCAGGGCGCGCACGCTGCTGAAATTGCCGCCCGAGCTTTTGTCCGGAACGGGCCTCTTCGACCGCGTCCATCTGTCGGACCGCGTCTCCTATCTCAGCGCCCTGGCCGACATGCGCGATGGCGCCCTGTCGCGCCGCCTCGAATTGCGCATCAGGCTGCCGCAGAATGGCGGTGGCGCCCACAACGGCAATGGTTTGGTGGCCGACAATTACCAGCCATTCGCGCTCGAACTGGTGCGCGGCGAGCAACAGAGCGACGTCTTCACGCTCGTCCTGCGCCAGAACGACGAGACCGCGCGGCTGCGCGACGAACTGGCGCAAGCCAATGAGACCGCTGCCGCCGCCGAAGTGGCCAAGGGCCGCTTCCTGGCGGTGGTGAGCCATGAACTGCGCACGCCGTTGAACGCCATTATCGGCTTCTCCGACATGCTGCTGCATGAGATGTTCGGCGCCTTCAAGGATCCGCGCCAGAAGGAATATGTCGGCCTCGTGCGGGATTCGGGCCAGCATTTGCTGGCGGTCGTGACATCCATACTCGACGTGTCGAGGATCGAATCGGGCGTCTACGCCACCGAGCCGGAGCCGTTCCGGTTCATGGAAGCCGTGGACATGTGCCAGTCGATGATGCGGTTGCAGGCGCAGGCCAAGAACATCGACCTGCAGACGCAGATCGCCCCGGACACAGGCGACATCAATGCCGATCGCCGCGCCGTGCAGCAGATGCTCATCAACCTCGTTTCCAACGCCATCAAGTTCACGCCCGACGGCGGCGATGTCGTCGTCGGCGCCAAGCGGATCGGGTCGCGCCTGCATTTCTGGGTCAGGGACACCGGCATCGGTATTGCCGAGGAGGATTTCGCCAATCTCGGCAAACCCTTCATGCAGATCCAGAACGACTATACACGCCGTTTCGAGGGGACGGGTCTTGGCCTTTCGCTGGTGAAGGGGCTGGTGGCCTTGCACCAAGGGACCATGTCGATCGAAAGCATGCCGGGCGAGGGCACCACTGTGACCATCAGCCTGCCGGTCAGCGGGCCGAAGGGCCGCCCCGCCAACCCGAGCGGAGTGCTGACGATGCCGGTGCCGAGGGCGAAAGGGGACGGAAATGGCTCGCTCCGCAAAACAGCTTAAGGCGGTCAAACGCCGCGGCAATGCCTTTCAGGATGGCGCCATCGCCGTCGGCGGCATGATTTCGCGCAATCCCGTCCTGGTGGGAGGCTCGACCGCATTCCTGGTGACGCTGTTCTACGTCTCGGCGAATGCGCTGTGGTATCAGCCTTTCCCGCATGCCGGGGCGTTTTTCGCCACACGCAATTTCCAGGGTGTTCCGCACGCCGCCGACGAGCCGGAGACGACAATCAACATCGTGCGGTCCAACGCCGCGCCCGCCCCGATCAAGGGCGATCCGGTGGTCGAGCAGGTGCAAGGCATATTGAAGGACCTCGATTTCTATTCCGGCACGGTCGACGGCATCTCCGGGCCCAACACGCGCAAGGCCATACAGGCCTATCAGCAGAAGGTCGGGCTGAACGCCTCGGGCGAGATCGACGCGCTGCTGCTGGACCAACTGGGTGCAACGCCGAAGACCGCCGCCGTGCCCAGGCCGCAGCCTCGTCCCGACGTCGCGCCGGCCGCCGTTCCCGTGTCGTTGCAGACGAATTCCGGGCAGACGAATTCCGGGCAAGCGAGTTCCGGGCAGGCGAGTACCGCCTCGACCTCGACCGAAGGACCAGATCCCCGCATCATCAAGATCCAGGCCGGGCTCAAGGCCTTCGGCAATGACGACATGCAACTGGATGGCGTCGTCGGTGCGCGCACAAAGGCCGCGATCAAGGAATTCCAGTCGCTGTTCGGCTTGCCACAGACCGGCGAGCCCGACGAGATCGTCTACGTCAAGATGCGCGAGATCGGCCTGACCAACTGACGGCCAAAACGACGGCTCGCCCCGGATGTAAAATTTCGATAGAGAGCCCGAGTGCCGTCGGGAGTCTGCCATGCGCGTAACCGCTGATCTGTGGGTGTCGGCCCTGTTGCGCCGGGTTTTCGGCGCTGGCGGATTTGCCGCCGTGGTCAAGCGCGGTGCGACCGAGGCCGGGGCTGTGTTCATCCTGGCACGAGGCAGGCTGGGCGAAACCGCTCTCTACGGGCCGGCGCCGCAGACGAGCTACGATTCGGACAAGCCGGAAGACCGGTTCTTCAGCCTTCTTGCCACCGAGGATGATGCAGCCGTGCTAGACGCCAGACTCGAGCGGGAGAAGAAATTCGATCCCGATATCTGGGTGGTCGAGATCGAGGCCGGGACCGTTCCGCTCGAAGAGCTTATTTCCGTGAAGACGCCCTGAGGCCAGGCGCCTCGGCTTCGTCGCTGTTCGAAGCCTGGCGGCTGTCGCCGTTTGCCGGCGTCGCGTTGCGAACCGCCTTCGACAGGGTTTCGGCCTTCCATCCCCGCACCCTGTCCAGGGCCACGTCGCGATGCAGGAGCCGGTAGCGGTCGAGATAGGCGCGGATGGCTTGCGGATGAGGGAACAGGCCGGGATAGACGGCGACCGTGATCAGGAATGCCCGGTCCTCGCTGAAGTCGAGTGAACGCAGCGCCGCAAGCAGCGGCGCATAGTTCTGGTTGGCGGTCAGTGATTGCGCGATCGAGAAATCAATGTCGAGGGCGTCCGCCAACGCGGTCTGGAAGAACGCGGCGTTTCCCGTCAGAGCCGTCTCGCGCAGTTTGACGTAGGTATCCGCACCCGGGAACGCATCGACCTTCGCCGCCGAGGCCTCGTCGCCGGTGCGCATCATGGAGCGCAGCCTGCGCCGCGCGTTTTCCGCGGCGACGCCGGGCGTCTGCTGGCCGGGCGCCTGCGGGGTTTTCGCGGCAAGGCTTCGCGCCGGGTAGGATTCCGTCTCCGGTTTCCGCACTCGCACCAGCGTTGGTCTTTCGAGCACCCTGATCAGATCGGCGATGGTCGGGTTCAGGTCCTTGCGCCGCGCTATGGCGCGCGCATGCGGCAGCCCATGCCGGCCGATCAGCGCGATCAGGTCGATATCGCTGACGGCGCGCGAGCGGATGAGCAGCGGCGCGGCGATGTCGACCGGTTCCTCGCAGAGGCGACGCACCAGGGCCGCGGGTGCATATTCGCATTCGGAAAGGGCGGCTGCCACGTAGCGTCGCGATTCGACGGACACATTGTCGAACAGCGGCAGCGTCAGGTCCTCGAGCTGGCCGATCTCGCGGCGCGACGGGCGGGTCAGCGAGCAGAACGCCGACACCGCGGCGCGGAACAACCTTTCGGCTTTTCCCGATTCCGTCCTTATCGCGATTTGCCTGAAATCCGAAGATGACACGAAGGATACGCCTGACACCAGATACACGAACTTGAACACGTTCCACCGGGACCGTGCCGGTTTGCGATTGTCTCGGGTCAGAACGTCCCGACCTCCAGACAAAGATCAAGTTAGCGGCGATCCGTTAGCGCTCCGTTAACCCTCTGCCTGCCTTAATGATATTTGGAGGCGTTGCGTTGTGCTCCGGGGAAACCGAGAGGAATGCGCGAACCATGGGCATGGTACTGTCTTTCGTGCCGCGTGCGGCACCGACCAATCGAGCCAAACAAACCACCGAAATACCGGCGGCCGTGATCATATTTCCCGGCATCCGCTATGAGCGGTCCAATACCGGCGAAGCGCGGCCAGCGGGCCCGGACAAGCCGGGATCGCCACGAACGCCGGTGCCGCACCACTAGATCGGCGATCTAGAAATCCTGCAGCTCGCAGGAACTCTGATCGAGGAAGCGCGACACGATCGGCTTCCAGCTCTCGTCCGGCACGAAGCTGCGGATGACGAAGATGCCCTCGCCGATGGGCGCCTCGACGAAGATCGCACCCTGAAGATCCTCGGGCAGGTCCTTGCGCACGTCGATCATCTGCGCCGGTGTCAGCACGACGGCATCAAGCTTGCCGCCCGTCGCCGTATGGTCGTTGAAGGAATAGATATTGTGGCCGCTGCGGTCATAGACCGAGACCGACCAGAACGGCACGTTTCCCGGCGCCTTGATGCGGACCATTCCTTCCTCGAGGTCGAAGCGGCAGGCCGTGGCGTAAAACAGCGGGTCGACCGATTTCACCACCGGCGCGCCGCCCGCTTCGGCATCGAGCCGGTTCATCCTGTAGAGATCCGAGGCCATGGACAATCGCGACCAGGCGTCGCGTTCCGAAAACTCCGGCACCAGAAGCAGGACGATGATGTGGACGATGCCGGCGCCGACGAGGCCGAGCAGGACGGCATGCAGAAGCCTGCGCAGTGCGGCACGCAAACTACGCATCGCAGCCCGCCTTGACGATCCTGGGCAGCGAAACGTCCGACAGGCCGGTGCTGCTGGCGATGGGCGTGTCGTAGAAGGTCAGGACGAAATACATCCTTCCGGAGCCGTCGGTCAGGAGCCAGTTGCCCGGCATCGGCTGATGCCCGACGGAAATGATCACTGAATTGTCGGACTGGCGCAGCACCTGGTAGGACTGGAGTGCCGCAAGCCGCGATTTGCCGGTTTCGACGACACCGAGCGATTGATCGGCGGCGTAGAGCGTCCAGAAGCGGGCCGTCGGAAAACTACCCTCGATCCTGTAGGTGCATTCCCGTTTGAGCTGGTCGCCGGCGGCATCATTTTCGGCGACGAATGACAGGCCTTCGGCGCGGCCGAGCGCCAGAACGCCCTCGCGTGCCACGCGCGCCTTGGAATAGGGGTCCGCGGCCGGTGTGCCGATGTCGGGAAAGGCGGTCCACTGACCGATCCGGATCGCGCCGACGCCGTCCTGGATCTTTAGCGCATACCAGACGCTGGCGCCGCCGCCGCCAACGGCTATGGCAAGCGAAAGCAGCATCAGGAAGGCGTTCTTAAGCATGAATGGCCGGGTGCACGAAGGATTGCCGTTCGGGGATATCGCGGCGCGGGGTCCCGTGGCAAGCCGGCGTGATGGATTTGCCTGTCGGTCTTGTCTTTGCCGGGCGGTGTTACAGGGCCGAAAGCGTTTCGGGCGAAGCGGGCGCGTCGAGTTTGGGGGCTGTCTGGAACAACTGGCTCATGTCCCGCAGCGTCTGCGTGGTTCGGCTGGATAACACCGGCGGCCGCTCTGCGGCGGCATCGGCCGCTGCCTGCTCATCGCTCTTCTTCTGCGCCTCGGCCGCCTTGGCCGCGATCTCCTCGTCGACAAACGGCTTGTCGATGCCGGGGATCGGCTTCAGGTCGATGTTCTGGTGCGCGTAGACCATCAGCCGCTGCCACACCATCGCCGGCAGCGAGCCGCCGGTCATGTTCTTGGTCGGCGTGAAATCATCATTGCCCAGCCAAACGGCCGCCGTGTAGTTGCCGGTGAAGCCGACGAACCAGGCATCCCGGTAGGATTGCGTCGTGCCGGTCTTGCCGGCGACGACGATGTTGGGAATTTGCGCCCGCCGTGCCGTGCCCACCACCGGCACGGCCGTCAGCATGGTGTTCATGGATTTCAGGGCCTGCTCGGACAGCACGCGGTGCGGCGGCGGCGCATCCTTGGTCCAGTCATACACCACGTCGCCGGTGCGGGTGACGAGCTGGGTGATGCCATGCCGGGACCCGACGAAGCCGTTCTGCGCGAACACGCTGAAGCCGGTCGCCTGGTCCATCACGGTCATGCCAGAGGTGCCGAGCACCATCGTCTTGTGTCCCTCGAGCGGCGATTCCACCCCGAATGATTCCGCCATCGCCTTGATCGGGCCGATGCCGAGATGGTCCTTGGCCAACCGCACCGGCACGGTGTTGATCGATTTGGCCATCGCCATGAGCAGGGTGATGTTGCCCGCCGACTCGCCGCCGTAATTATGCGGCGACCAGTTGCCCCAGCTGATCGGCCCGCCCGAGATGATCGAGTTCGGCGTGAAGCCGTGCTCCATCGCCGTGGCGTAGACATAGGGCTTGAACGACGAGCCGGTCTGGCGCAACGCCTTGGTGGCGCGGTTGAACTGGCTGGCGCCGTAGTCGCGGCCACCGACGATCGCCCTGACCGCGCCGTTGGTCTCGATGACCACCACCGCGCCCTCGGTGACGTTGTACTCCTTGCCGAACTGGCGCAGGTGGAACTCGACGGACTCCTCCGCCGCCTTCTGGATGTTGGCGTCGAAGGTGGTGTGGGCAACCAGCGAGTGCTGGCCGGGCTTGGCGATCTTCTTGACCTCGTCGAAGGCCCAGTCGAGGTAGTAGTCGGGGCTCTTCTGTTCGCCGCGGTCGACGACGTCGGCCGGGTGCAGCCTGGCCTGCAGCACCTGGCCTTCGGTCATGAATCCGGAATCCACGAGATTGGACAAAACCACATTGGCGCGTGCGCGCGCCGCCGGCAGGTTGATGTGGGGGGCGTATTTGGTCGGGGCCTTGAACAGGCCGGCCAGCATCGCCGCCTCGGCAAGGTTCAGGTCTTTGACGCTCTTGCCGAAATAGAAGTCCGCCGCCGCCTCGATGCCGAACGTGCCGCCCCCCATATAGGCGCGGTCGAGATAGAGCTGCAGGATTTCCTTCTTTGAAAGATTGGCCTCCAGCCATAGTGACAGGAAGGCTTCCTTGATCTTGCGCTCGAAGGTGCGCTCATTGGTCAGGAACAGGTTCTTGGCCAGCTGCTGCGTGATGCTGGAGCCGCCCTGGACGACGGAGTTGGCGCGCACATTCTCGAAGATCGCCCTGGAAAGGCCGAGTACGTCGATGCCGTAATGGTCGAAGAAGCGACGGTCCTCGGTGGCGAGCACCGCCTTGATGACGTGGTCCGGCATCTCGTCGACCGGCACGGAATCGCGCTGGATGATGCCGCGCTGGCCGATCTCGTTGCCGTAGCGGTCGAGGAAGGTGACGGCGAAGTCGCCCTGGGCGCGCCAGTCGCCGGCCGTATCCTGGAAGGCCGGAATGGCCAGCGCCAGCATCACCACCATGCCGCCGGCGCCAAGCGTGAAACCTTCGCTCAAAAGTTCAATGAGGCCACGGCGCCAGCCCTTGAGGCGGAAGCGCCGCGAAAAGATCGTCGCGGCTTCCCAGAACTCGCGCGCCTTGAAACCGATCTCGTAGAGCGAGGAATCGAGCCACGCGTCCAGCGCCAGAAGGCGCGACGCGATCGGACCTCTTCTCTTGCGCGGTTCAGGGCTGACCATTCGAAAAACCCGGCTCGGCTGTGGCGTGACCTGAAAACCGCAAGCCGGCAATTTCAGGGCGGCGCCCTGTTCCGACTATTCATCCATTTTGTGGACGCTCACAAGGGGGCGAGGACACAGCCGCACGGTTTCTCGATGGAAGGGGAGAGCGAGCGGGGGCCGGTCTCCCCGTCCGCCGGATTGTCGATCCGCCGGACGAGGGTGGTTTTGCAGTCTCCCGGGCTATCAGGCCGCTTCGCGCTTCAGCGCCTGCGCCATGCAGTGGATGCCGCCGCCGGTCTTGGAGATCTCGCTCATGTCGACGGCCGCGACCTCGAAACCGCGCGCCTTGAGCTGGCCGATCAACGCTTGGCTGGAGGTCGGCGCGATCACCCGGTCCTTGCCGAGCGACATGAAGTTGCAGCCGAGCGCCATCGTATCCTGGAAGGGCACGTCGATGATCTCGTGGCCCTTGCCCTTCAGCCAGTCGACGATGCCGGGTTCGGTGCAGGCGAGGCAGACGGCGGTGAGCTTTTCGGCGATCGGCACCACCATCAGGTCGATATGGACATAATATTCGTCGATGAAGGCGATGCGCGTCTCCCAACCCTCCTTCTCGAACCAGGCCTGCACCTGGCGTGCGCCTTCCTCCTGCGTGCGGGCGCCGCCGCAGCCGATCAACACCACGCCATCCTCGATGACGTTGAAGTCGCCGCCCTCGAAAGTGCCTGCCGTCACCATGTCGTAGATCGGGATGCCGAGCTTTTCATAGGTGCGGATGGCGGCGTAATTCTCGCCGCGTCGCCACCAGTTGGCCATGGCGGTGATGATGGCGCCATAAGGCGTCATGACGCTGGAATCACGGGAATAGACCTGCATCGGCAGTTCCGGCGTCGGCTCGTGCCAATGGATGTTGACGCCGAAATGCTCGTAGGCGGCGACCAGGTCCTTGTGCTGCGCCTGCGCGATCTGGACGTTGCAGGGCGCTTCGCGCAGATGTTTTCGCGACAGCGAGCTGGTCGAGAGGTGACGCAGGAAATTCGGCGATCCGAGCAGCACGTCGGTCAAGACGTCGGTCTCGTTGGCGAAGCCCCATGATGTCAGCGGCTTGGTGCCGCCGGCCGGGTTGCGGCGTTGCAGCGAAAACGGCTCGGCGATGATGCGGTCATGAACGGTCATGCGGTTCTCCTCGTGGCTTGTTCTCAAGAGTTGGTCGGTCGCGCATTGCTTGGTATCCACCAGTCACGCCCGCGTGGCGTGGTAACATATTCCGGCCAGCGGAAGTTGATTGGCGGCTCGTAGTCGCAGAGCGGCGCGATCCACTCAGAGCCGCCGACGCCGCCGCCGGTCCGGGTGGTGAACTCGCTCATCGCCTCGTCGCGGGCGGTCTTGTCCTCGAGCAGGCGCAGCGCCGCCAGCGCGACCGTCTTGGCCGCGCAGACAACCATCGGATCGATCGTCGCGGGAATGCCGCCCAGTGCATTCATCACCCATGCCGGAAAAGCGTGGGCGTTTGCCGAGCGCAGCGCTGGGCGGGCAACATAGAAGCGCGCGGTCGGCGCGTGCCAACTCATGTCGGTGTAGTCGTCGGAGGTCGAATTCACCTGCGAAGGCGGCAGGTCGCGGCGCAGGATCGCCTCGGCCTCTTGCGGGGCAATCAGCCGCTCCAGTTCATCGATGAACGGGTTTTCGGTCGCGGTGCCTCCGGCATTGACCTGAATCTCGCGCGCGATCGTCCTGGCGGCCTCGTCCCAGCGTGGCGGCCCGACCGTCGACAGGGCTTCGTAGGTAATCCCGGCCATGGCGTGGTTGGCCAGCCCCGGCCGCGACTTCGACACCCAGTGCCGCTCATGGCGGCAGCCGCTGATCGCGGCGGCGGCCGCGGCGTTGCGGTCGAGCACCGCCGTCACCTGTTCGGCCATCCCAATGGTCGGCACGCGGATCATGTACTGGATCTCGGCGAGGCCGGCCGGCAGATTGTCGGCCGTGGCCTGGCCGGCCGTCAGGATCGCCTCGCTGATCGACCAGCCTCCCTGATGCGGCAGCATGGAATCGCGCAGTGCCTTGGAGGCCATGTACATGGTCATCAGCGCATCGTTGGCACCCGGTGCCCTGACCGCCGAATGCGCCTGCGGGATCGGTGCGCCGTCGCCTGCGCGAACCCAGTTTTCAGGCTCGTCGCAGACGAAGCGATAGATCATCGCATAGGCCGCGCCGCAATGCGTATCCCAGCGCGCCGTATTGCAGAGCGGCAGCATGTAGAACGGATGGAAGGAGATCATGCCGGCAAGGCCGTCATAATAGCCCTTGGCGGCGTGGATAGGCTTCGAGCCGCGCACCTTTTCGGCCGGCTCGCCGGTAAAGCGCAGCGTGCCTTGAATGTCGTGGCGCTGCATGGCGGCCTTGGTCGCGAGCAGGCCACCGAGGCTTGCCATGCCAAGCCCCGAATGCGGGTCGGTATGGCCGCCGGCCTCTGCGCCAAGGCCAGGCCGAGGCTGCTTTACCGTCACGGCGTCCTGGCAATTGCCGGGCACGGCATCATATTCGGCATACATGCCGACGGTTGGTCCGGCACCATTCGTCCAGTGGGCGCAGAAGGCGGTCGGCATGCCGCCCGAGCCTTCCTCGACCGAAAATCCCTCGCGCTTGAGCCGATCGACATACCAGGCGGCCGATTGGTATTCGCGCCACGCGGTCTCGCCGAAATCGAAGATGGTGCGTGTCCAGGCCGACAGCAGTGGCTGGATGCCGTCGAGGCAGGCGAGCGCCGTCTCTTGCGCCGATGTCGTCACCGGTTTGTCCATGCTCTAGAAGAAAGCAGTGAAGCGGCTCGCCAAAAAGTGATATGTTTTCCCGGTTCGTGCAAATTCGGTTCACCCCTTGAGAATTCCTTCGACACAGGCGCTGCGCGCTCTCGACAGTTTCGCCAGGCATGGCAGCGTCTGGCGCGCGGCCGACGAACTGCACCTGACCCGCAGCGCGGTGAGCCACCAATTGCGGCTGCTTGAGCGCGATCTCGGCTTCGATCTGCTGGAGCGCATCGGCAAGGGGGTGGCGCTCACCCCGCGTGGCCAGCGCTATGCCAGCGACGTGCGCAAGGCGCTGACCGTGCTGGGTGACGCGGTGACGCGTGATGCCGGCACCGGCGTCGGCGGCTCGTTCGCCGTCTCTTGTACACCGGGCTTCGCCTCGCTGTTCCTGTGCACCCATATAGGCGAGTTCCGGCAGATGTATCCCGATGTGGCGCTGCGCATCCTGACGCCCCGACGGCTCGACGATGTCAGCAATGCCGATGCCGACGCCTTCATCGCCTTCGGCGTCGGCAATTGGCCGAACCGCATGGCCGAGTTGTTGTGCGAAATCTCGTTCACCCCGCTCTGCAGCCCGACACTGCTCAACAAGGTCGGCGGCTTTTCCCGGCCGGCGGACGTGTTGCGCGCCAATCTGCTCCATCTCGACGACACCGAGGATTGGGCACGCTGGCTGGCGCTGTCCAAGGTCGAAAACCCGGACACCGAAGGTGGCATCTTCTTTTCCGACATGAACCTCGTCTTCTCGGCGGCGATTGCCGGGCAGGGAATCGCCATGGGTGATGAACTGACCAGCCGCCGTGCGCTGAGCGAAGGCCGTCTAGTCAGGCCGTTCGACATCGCGATCAAATCGCCGCGCTCCTATTTTCTGGTCTCCGAACACGCCAAGGCCTCGCACCCGGTCCTGGAAGCGTTCGCGGGATGGCTGAGGTCGACTCTCTCCGAGAACCGCATTCAGCCTTATTGAGAGGCAGGGTGGCGTCAGCCCGCCATAGATGAATCAAATTTGCCGATCAGGCGAAAACTATTCGGTTGCGGTGAGCTTCGGCCCTGCCTACGATTTGGCTCAACGGTAAGGATAGAGGCAGGATGCAGCAACCCGGCCGGGCCGCAGAGATCAAGGCAATCGGGATCGGCAAGAGCTTCGGCTCGTTCCGTGCGCTAGACAATCTGACGCTCGACATAGGTCGCGGCGAGTTCCTGACGCTGCTCGGCCCCTCCGGCTCGGGCAAGACCACCTTCCTGATGATCCTGGCCGGCTTCGTGCAGCCGACCGAGGGCAGGCTTTTCAGCGACGGCACCGATATCACCGACCGCCCGGCCGAACAGCGCGCCGCCGGCATGGTGTTCCAGGGCTATGCGCTGTTCCCGCATATGAGCGTCGAGGCCAACATCGCTTTCCCGCTCAAGGTCCGCAAGAAATCGGCCACCGAGATCAGGAAGCGCGTCGGCGAGATGATCGAGCGCGTCGGCCTGGTCGGCCACGAGAAGAAATCGCCCTCGCAGCTTTCCGGCGGCCAGCAGCAGCGCGTCGCGCTTGCCCGCGCGCTGGTGTTCGAGCCGGGCGTGCTTTTGCTCGACGAGCCGTTTTCAGC
This sequence comes from Mesorhizobium sp. BH1-1-4, assembly GCF_020165665.1. Lineage (NCBI taxonomy): Bacteria > Pseudomonadati > Pseudomonadota > Alphaproteobacteria > Hyphomicrobiales > Phyllobacteriaceae > Mesorhizobium > Mesorhizobium sp. BH1-1-4. Next base: position 119,344 of record NZ_JAIUIN010000011.1, on the reverse strand, counting down.
GCTGGACAAGAGCCTGCGTGGCCAGATGCAGGCCGAGATGAAGCGCCTGCACCAGGAGACCGGCACCACCTTCGTCTTCGTGACCCACGACCAGAGCGAGGCGCTGGCGCTGTCGTCGCGCGTCGCCATCTTCAATCATGGCAAATTGCTGCAAGTCGGGGCGCCGGACGACGTCTACGACCGGCCGGACAATCGCTTCGTCGCCGAATTCCTCGGTGAAATCAACATGCTGCCGCTGAAGGGGGTCAAGCCCGCCGGTCACGGCTCGACCGGCCTGTGTGAGGACCGTGCGGTCAGCATGCACTGCAAGGCCGAGAAAGTCCGTGGTGACGCCATCCTGGCGATCCGGCCCGAACACATGTCGATCGCGCGCGAGGCCGCCGCCGGAGAGAACGGCATTGCCGCGACGGCAATCGCCTCGACCTATCTGGGTCCCGCGACCAAGCTCGACCTCACCACCCGCCAGGGTGCCAAGGTGACCGTCTCGGTGCCCAACGAGGTCGCGGCCGCGGCGCTGAGCAAGGGCAATTCCGTCTGGCTGACATGGCCGGCTGAAAAGGGTTTCCTCCTTCCGGAAGGAGGACAATGAGCACCGGTGCGGCCTGAGCCGCCGCACCGGCTTCCGGATTGAAATCAACGAAAACAAAGGGGAACTGACATGAACGACACCAAGAAACAGGCCATCGAAACGCTGTCCGAAAGGACGAGGCGCGGCGAGATCTCGCGCCGCCAGTTCACGCAACTCGCGGCACTCGTGCTCGCCGGCGCGCCGATGCTGCTGCGCTCGACCGGCGCCTTCGCGCAAGCCAAGGAACTGGTGCTGGTCAACTGGGGCGGCGATGCCATCACGGCTTACGACGCAGCCTATGGACAGGCTTTCACCAAGGACACCGGCATCACCGTCAAGATGGATGGCTCGGGTCCGACCGAAGGCGCCATCGCCGCGCAGTCCAAGAGCGGCGCTCCGACCTGGGACCTGGTCGACGTCGACCCGTTCTCGGCCATCACGCTCGGCGCGCAAGGCATGCTCGAGCCGATCGACTACACAATAGTCGACAAGAAGAAGATGCGGCCGGGTTTTGGCTGGGATTATGCCGCCTCGACCTATTTCTTCTCCTATGTCATCGCCTATGATTCCGAGAAATACGGCAAGGACGCGCCGACCGGCATGGCCGATTTCTTCGACGTGAAGAAGTTCCCCGGCAAGCGCTCGCTCTACAAATGGGGCGTGTCGAGCTGGGAGGCGGCCCTTCTGGCCGACGGCATCGCGCCGGCCTCGCTCTACCCGCTGGATCTCAAGCGCGCGCATGACAAGATCGCCGCGTTCAAGGAAAACGTCGTTGCCTATTGGGGCGGCGGTGCCGAGAGCCAGAGCGTGTTGCTCAACGGCGAAGCCTCGATGGCGATCGTCTGGTCGACGCGGGCCTCGCTGATCGAGCAGGATTCCGGCGGCAAGATCAAGTTCATTTGGGATCAGGGCCTGATCTCGCCCGGCGCGCTGGCCGTGCTCAAGAACAACCCGGGCGGCAAGGATGCGGCGATGAAGTTCATCGCCAGCGCCCAAGATCCGGAAAAGCAGCTCGTGATGTTCGACAAGCTCGGCCAGGGTCCGGCCAATCCGGCGGCCGATGCGCTGATCCCCGCCGACAAGAAGCGCATCAACCCCGTCGATCCCGAGAACATGAAGAAGCAGATCGCGCTCGACATGGACTGGTACGCCAAGAACTACGGGCCGGCGCTCGACGAATACACCAAGATCATCTCGGCCTGATCAGGTCGGGACAGTCGGACCGATATGAGAGGCACCCTCTCCGACAGGATGGGCGCGGCGCTGTTGATGGCGCCGCTGCTCCTGTTCCTCGTCCTGGCCTATGCCTGGCCGTTTCTCGGCGTGGTGAAGTGGAGCTTCACCTTGCCGACGCCCGGGCTTGGCCAATACCAGGCGCTGCTCACCGACGATCTGGTGCAGTCGGTGTTCATCCGTACCCTGCGCATAGCGGCCATCGTCACTGTCGTGTCGGTCGCCGCCGCCTATGCCATCACCGTCGTCTGGGTGCGCGGCAGCCCCGCACAGCGCCTCATCGCCGAATTCTGCATCCTGGTGCCGTTCTGGATCTCGGTGCTGACGCGCGCCTTCGGCTGGGTGGCGCTTTTGTCCAACCGCGGCCTGATCAACACCTGGCTGCAGTCCATCGGTTTCATCTCCGAACCGCTGACTTTGGTGCGCAACGAATTCGGCGTCATCGTCGGCATGACGCATTTCCTCATTCCTTTCGCCGTCTTTCCGCTGGCGTCGGCCATGCGCAGCCTGGACGAGCGCGTGCTGCTCGCCGCGCGCGGCCTGGGCTCCAGCCGCATGCGCACATTCTGGACGGTGTTCGTGCCGATGACGCGCTCCGGCATCATCGGTTCGGCGATGATCGTCTTCGTCTTCTCGCTCGGCTTCTTCGTCACGCCGGCGATTCTCGGCGGCGGCCGCAGCGTGATGATCGCCGAATTGATCTATCTCCGGATATTCCAGAGCCCGGACTGGGGGCTGGGGGCCGCGATCAGCGTCGTGCTGGTGGTCTTCGTCGGCGCCCTGATGGCGCTGCTCTTCCGATACGTCAAACCGAAGCAACTGGTGTAGCGCGATGCCGACCTATCGCCCCGGTCCCGTCTCGCTGATCCTCGCCGTGCTGGTGGCGCTGTTCTTGCTGCTGCCGCTGCTGGCCGTCATTCCGGTCTCGCTGACGCCCAGCCGCATGCTGGCAATGCCGACGGGTGAATTGTCGCTGCGCCACTATCGTTCGCTGATCGAGGATCCGCGCTGGCTCCAGTCGATCCTGCTTTCGGTCCGGATCGGCCTCGTCAGCAGCGCCATTTCCACCGTGCTGGCGCTCTGCTTCAGCCTCGGCGTCTGGATGTTTCAGCCACGCTTCACGGCAGCCCTTGTCGGCTTCGTGCTGTTGCCGATGGTGGTGCCTCCCGTGGTCTCGGCGGTGACGCTCTACTTCCTGCTCACCTCGATCTCGCGCGTCAGTTCCTTCTTTGGCTACGACACTTGGCTCGGCGTCGCCATGGCGCATTCGGTGATGACGGTGCCATTCGCGACCGTGCTGATCCTGGTCTCGCTCAGCCAGCTCGACCGGCGCATCGACCTTGCCGCGCGCGGGCTCGGCGCAAGCGTGTGGGAGCGGGCCACGCGCGTCATCATGCCCAACATCAAGTTCGGCATCGTCACCGCGGCACTGCTGTCGTTCGTGCTCTCCTGGGAAGAGATCGGCGTCACCCTGTTCATCACCTCGGTCAACGCCATCACTTTGCCGCGCCTGATGTGGATGGGCCTGCGCGACAACATCGACCCGGCCATCGCGGCCCTGTCGGTTATCCTGATCATCATCACCGTGCTGGTTCTGGCGGTGAGGAGCTTCGTGGTCCGGCTACGCCGGGGGAGTGAGCCGCTCTAAACAAACCGCACCGAGACGCGGCCAAACTTGCCCAAATCGCCGATCACTTCATCACCAGCCTCGACGCGTATCGGCGTCACGCAAGTACCTGTGATCACCACCTGTCCTGGCTGGGCGGCTATGCCTAGGCCCGACAGCTCATTGACGAGCCAAGTCAGCGCGATCCGAGGATCACCCAATACAGCCGCGCCGGTGCCCTCGTGTCGCGACTTGCCGGAAACGAAACCGGTTACCTTGTGTTCGGCGAGGTTCACGCCGCGCCAGTCTTCCGCCACGGGCTCGCCGATGACAAACAGATTGGCGCAGGCATTGTCGGCGATGAGCTGCGGCGCCCCGACAGCACAGAAATCATCATAGCGAGAGTCCGGTATTTCGATCGCCGGGTGCAAGGTCGCCACGGCGTCCCTCACCTCGGCGATTTCATAAGGTGCCGGGCGAGGCGGGAGCTGGCTGCCGAACCGGAAAGCGAATTCGATCTCGGCGACACGCATCTTGCTCGTGGCGAGTGAAACGGTCCCGCCGACCCCGACTGCCTTCTCGGCGAGCAGACGCCCGGCCATCGGGCCGTCGACATTGATATGTCTTTGTCCAGCCACGCTGGTTGCCGCGATCTTCCAGCCGAAGAGTGGCGCCGCCGAACGATCCATGACATGGGCCTGGATGGCATAGCCTTCGGTCCGTGTCTTCGGCCGCAACGCCTCGGGTATGGCGTCGAGATGGGTGCCATCATCCCAATGACCTACCAGCAGACGCGACGCGGCTTGGGCCTTTTCTGGATCGAGCATGATCAGCTCCGAAAATCGGCAACATGCCGCTGTCCGGCCAAGCCGGCAAGGAACATTCCATCGTATGGACCTGCCTATATGGGGCAGGATCACGTGACCAGGCAATCGGAGGCCGCGCCCATGGTCCATTTGCCAGGCTCTACCGCGCCTGCCGACGAGATTGTCGGCAAGTCGTATTTTCGAGATCATCGGCATTCATCATTCCGATGACGAATCGCCATCGCCTTCGCGTGGCGAACCGCTATATCTGGGGAGGGATGCGGACATGGACAAGCTTTGGAAAGCACTGTCGGTGGCGCAACGGCTTGAGGAAATGGACGATGACCGCGCCCGATGATTTGCAGCAGGCCCTGTTCCTCAGGTTGAAAGGCGATGCGTCGCTGTCGGCGCTGCTGGGTGGCGCGGGGCTGCTCGAGCGGGCAACTGGCAACGTCGCCTTTCCCTATGTGACTTCAGGCCAGACCTCCGCCTTCGACTGGGACACCGGCGCCGAGAACAATGACGACCAGCTGATCACGCTGCATGTCTGGTCGAAGGCGCATGGCGAGGCCGAGACGCGGGCGATCATGGACGCCATCAAGGCGCGGCTTGCCGGAGCGGTCCTGGTCGTCGGCCCACGCGGCCAGACGCGGCTGTCGCTGGAATTCACCGAGGCGCGCTACGATGAGGAACTGCTTGTCCATCACGGTCTGCTGCGATTCCGTGCGTTGACGCAGGAAAACGCCTGACGCGCTTTCAATATCGTCGAAACGGAGTCTAGACTGGGTTTCGCGGGTTTCACCGGTGGGGCGGTGAAATCAGATTGTCTGTCTCGCGTTGCAGGGGTGTGGCGAGCATGGTTTCAGGGCCGTTCACTGTTCATTTCACGTTCAGCACCGATGCGTTACAACGCCGGACATGAAAACGCTTCGCTCTCATTTCCGAACCGCGACCCTGGCGCTTAGTGCCGCCGGGCTGTTTGCGTCGCAGGCAATGGCGATGCCGGTCATCGCGCTCGACCAGCCCAGCCCGATCGTCCTGGCCGCATCCGACTGCTATGCGATCGGTCAGCAGGTGGCCGAGCAGAATGGCGGAACGCTCGCCAAGGCCTCGGCATCGACGCGCGGCGGCCAGCCGGTCTGCGTCATCGTCGTGCTGGTGCCCGGCAAGGACGGGCAGCGTCCGCGCCGCTCCGAAATCGTCGTTCCGCAAAACTGACGCGGCCTTCCCGGCCGTTTCCCAGGCCGGCGGAATCGGCCTATATCTGAAACCTCGGTCAACAGGCATTGGTCCCCGCATGCGTGTACTCGTCGTCGAGGATGACAAGGATCTCAACCGGCAGATTTCGGATGCGCTGGTCGATGCCGGCTATGTCGTCGACCGTGCCTTCGATGGTGAGGAGGGGCATTTCCTCGGCGACACCGAGCCTTACGATGCCGTCGTGCTCGACATCGGTCTGCCGCAGATGGATGGGATCAGCGTGGTCGAGCGCTGGCGTCGCGGCGGCCGCAAGATGCCGGTGCTGATCCTGACCGCGCGCGACCGCTGGAGCGACAAGGTCTCCGGCATCGATGCCGGCGCCGACGACTACGTCACCAAGCCGTTCCACATCGAGGAGGTGCTGGCGCGACTCAGGGCGCTGATCCGCCGCGCCGCCGGCCACGCTTCGTCGGAACTGACCTGCGGGCCGCTGCGCCTCGACACCAAGGCTTCGAAGGCCGATGTCGACGGCGTGCCGCTGAAATTGACCTCGCACGAATTCCGCCTGCTTGCCTATCTGATGCACCATATGGGCGAGGTCGTCTCCCGCACCGAGCTGGTCGAGCATCTCTACGATCAGGATTTCGACCGCGATTCCAATACCATCGAGGTGTTTGTCGGGCGGTTGCGCAAGAAGATGGGTATCGACATGATCGAAACCGTGCGCGGCATGGGCTACCGCATGCGTGAGCCGGAGGCGTAAGGCGGAACCGCTCCCTACCAACCCAACCGTGGGCGGACGGCTTTCGCTGCGCGCGTGGCCGCGCTCGCTGACGTTCCGCGTCATCGCCTTTTCCACGGTTTGGGCGATACTGACCCTGGTCGTCATCTTCACCCTGATCACCACGCTCTACCGCCAGGCTAGCGAGCGGGGTTTCGACAGCCTGCTGTCGGCGCATCTGTTCAACCTGATCGGCTCGATCGGCATTTCCGACGGCGGTGCGCTGACCGGCTCGCCCGACCTTGGCGACCTGCGTTTCTCCGAGCCGAATTCGGGCTGGTACTGGTCCGTCGAGCCCGCCTCGGAAGGCGTGCATGGCGATCTTCACTCGTCGTCCATGACCCGGACCATCCCGTCGCCCGATGTGGCGGACGTTCCCTTCAACGCCAATTTCCAGCGCAGCTATGCCGCGCAAGGCATCAATGGCGAAGAGCTGGTCGTGTTCGAGAGCGAATTCGTTCTCGATGCCAAGAACCGCGCCGCGCGCTTCCGCGTCATGGGCAACAAGACAGAGCTGGAGCAGGAAATAGGAACGTTCCAGCGCCGCTTGCTGACCTATCTCAGCCTGTTCGGTATCGGCATGATCGCCATCAACGCCATCGCTATCCTGCTAGGGCTGCAGCCGTTGCGCAGGGTCCGGAACGCGCTCGCCATGGTGCGCGAGGGCACCGCGCAGAGGCTCGACGGCCGCTTCCCGGCCGAGATCGAACCGTTGGCCAATGAAACCAACGCGCTGATTGAAAACAACAAACGCATTGTCGAACGCTCGCGGACCCAGGTCGGCAACCTCGCCCATTCGCTGAAGACGCCGCTCGCCGTTCTGCTCAACGAGGGCCGGGCGCTTGGCGGCGCCAAGGGGCAGTTGATCGCCGAGCAGGCCGCATCCATGCAAAAGCAGATCGAGCACTATTTGCAGCGCGCCCGCGTCGCGGCGCAGCGCGACAGCGTCGTCTATCGCACGCCGGTGGCACCGCTGGTGCAGCGCATGGTGCGGGTCTTGCAGAAGCTCAACCCTCGGACCAGCCTGTCGCTGTCGCTGCCGGCCACCGAGATCGTCTTTGCCGGCGAACGCGAGGACCTCGAGGAACTGCTTGGCAATCTTCTCGAGAATGCGATGAAATGGGCAAAGAGTGCGGTCGCGGTCTCGGTCGTGCCCTTGGCCAGCAAGGATGAGAGCCTGTTCGAGATCAGCATCGAGGACGATGGCCCGGGGATTCCCGAGGACAAGGCGCGCGAAGCCATGAAGCGCGGACGGCGCCTGGACGAGACAAAACCGGGAACGGGGCTGGGCCTTGCCATTGTCGCCGACCTCGTCAACGAGTATGGAGGCGGCCTGGTGCTGGAACGGTCCGGCATGGGCGGATTGAGGGCAGTGGTGCGATTGCGGAGCCTTCAGTGACGTGTTCCCAGGCCAATCGACAGCGATGGCCGCGCATGCTATGGCGGCATATCGATTGACCACGCACTGGCCGGCGGCGGCCAAATTTCCGACAAATATCAATACTATGGCCACGCTGAGATGACGCGGCCCCCGGCGCATCCATGGCAGGCTCCAACTCAAGAATACCGGTTGTTGGCATGAAGATTCGCGTCGCGCTTTTTTCCGCATTGCTGGCCGTGTCGGGCTGCACTACCTTGAGCGGCAAGGGCCCGACCGTGGCGGCTACCCCGGCCTCGACGCCGCCGGCGGGCGGCAAGGTCGTCACCAAGTCGATCATTTCCGCCATGGGGGGCGGCCTCATTGGCGGCTCGATCGGCAACGGACTGAGCGAGACCGAGAAGCGCAGCGCGCTCGAGGCCGAATACAAGGCGCTCGAATACAACACCAGCGGCCAGAAGGTGACGTGGAAGGGCGATCAGGCTTCGCGCTATGGCGAGGTCGTTCCAGCCCAGCCCTACCGCGTCGGTTCGCAGGACTGCCGCCAGTATACGCAGACGGTGTTCAGCGGCGGCGCCAGTTCCACGGCGCACGGAACAGCCTGCCGCAATGCCGACGGCAGTTGGACGCCATTGACCTGAGTCTTCGCCGCGGACGGCGCCAGTGTCGGGTGCCGGTCAGGGATATCAGGCTTCCTGCCGTCAAAGCGTCGCAGGATAGGTATGTTGGCAGGGCAGGGCTCTGCCTTTATTGGAAGAACCATGCTGTTCTGGGTCATAGCCGCAATTCTCACGCTGGGCGCCAGCCTGGCGGTGCTTTTGCCGCTGGCCGGGGGCTCCAAGGGTGCGTCATCGAGCAGCGATCACGATCTGGAAGTCTATCGCGATCAACTGGCCGAACTCGACCGCGATGCCGCGCGCGGCTTGATCCGGCCCGCTGAGGCGGCCGAGGCGCGCGCCGAGATCGCCCGCCGCATCCTTCGCCTTGGCAATGCGGATATGGCCGGCAAGACGTCCGGCAGGGCGGCGTCGGTCACGGCAAGGCTTGTCGCGACCGTGGCCGTGCTGGCGGTCCCGTTGGTCAGTTGGGGGCTCTACAGCCAGATCGGCTCGCCTGACTTGCCGTCGCAGCCGCTCGGCGAGCGACTGGCCAAGAACCCCGCCGACAGTTCGGTCGACGAATTGGTGGCGCGCGCCGAAGCCCATCTCGCCGCCAATCCTTCCGATGGAAGGGGCTGGGACGTGCTGGCGCCGGTCTATCTGCGCATGCAGCGCTTCGCCGACGCCGTCGCGGCCTACCGCAACGCCATTCGCCTCGACGGCGACAGTGCTGCCCGCCGGGCCGGTCTCGGCGAGGCGATCGCCGGTGCCGCGGGCGGTATTGTTTCGGCCGATGCCCAGGATGCCTTCGAGGCGGCCTTGAAGCTTGACCCCGCCAATGCGAAAGCCAGCTTCTATCTGGCCATGGCCTTGGCGCAGGAGGGCCGTGGCCAGGAAGCGACCGCGGCCTGGCAGGCGACGCTTGCTAAGCTGCCGCCGGATTCGCCGTGGCGCGGCGCCATCGAACAGGCATTGGCCAAATCCGGCGGCCCCGAAGTCGCTTCCGACGCGGCCACGAAGGGCCCCGATGCCGCCGATGTCGACGCGGCTTCCTCCATGTCGCCGCAGGACAGGGAAGCCATGATCAACACCATGGTCGCCGGGCTCGACGACAAACTTCGCCAGAATCCACGCGACGCGGAAGGATGGATGCGGCTCGTTCGTTCCTATGTCGTGCTGGGCAAGGCTGACCAGGCGCGCGATGCGCTGGGTCGCGCCATTGCGGTCTTTGGCCCCGGCAGCGAAGAAGCCAAGAAATTCACCGCCTTTGCCGCCTCGATCGGCCTGACGGCGACGGAGTAGGCCTGATATGACGCGCAAGCAGAAACGATTGTCGGTGATTGTGGGCGGCCTGGCTTTCCTCGCCGCCGCCACCGGCCTGACCTTCTACGCGCTCGGTCAGAAAGCGTCCTATTTCTACATGCCGGCCGATCTGACCACCGCCAGTGTGCAGCCCGGCCAGCGCATCAGGCTCGGCGGTTTGGTCGAGAAAGGCACCATCCAGCGCGGCCAGGGTGCGACAGTCGCCTTTTCGGTTACCGATACGCATAAATCGGTCAAGGTCACCTATACCGGCATCCTGCCCGATCTCTTCCGCGAAGAGCAGGGCGTCATCACCGAGGGCACTTTCGGCCCCGACGGCGTTTTTGTCGCCGACAGCGTGCTGGCCAAGCACGACGAGCGTTACATGCCCAAGGAAGTTGCCGCCGGTCTGAAGGCCAAGGGCGTCTGGCAGGAGAGCAAGAGTGAATAGCCATGGTTGAAACCGGACATTTCGCCCTGGTCCTGGCGTTCGCGCTCTCGCTGGTCCAGACCATCGTGCCGCTGTTTGGCGCGCGGCTGAGCAACCAGCGCCTGATGGCGGTCGGCGGCCCCGTCGCGGTGACCGGTTTTGCCTTGACGGCCCTGTCCTTCGCGGCACTTGCCAGCGCCTATGCGAGCTCCGATTTTTCGCTGGCCAATGTCTGGGAGAACTCGCATTCGCTGCAGCCGCTGATCTACAAGATCACCGGAACCTGGGGCAACCATGAAGGTTCGATGCTGCTCTGGGTGCTGATCCTGACTTTCTTCGGCGCGCTTGTCGCCGCTTTCGGCTCCAACCTGCCGGCGACGCTGCGCGCCAACGTGCTCGCCGTGCAAGGCGCCATCGGTGCTGCCTTCTTCCTGTTCATCCTGGCGACGTCCAATCCCTTCATCCGGCTCAATCCGGCACCCATCGAAGGCCGCGATCTCAACCCGATCCTGCAGGATCTCGGCCTAGCCATTCATCCGCCGCTGCTCTATCTCGGCTATGTCGGCTTCTCGATCTGCTTTTCGTTCTCGGTCGCCGCCCTCATCGAGGGGCGCATCGATGCCTCCTGGGCACGCTGGGTGCGGCCATGGACGCTGGTCGCCTGGATGTTCCTGACCGGCGGCATCGCGATGGGATCGTACTGGGCCTATTACGAGCTCGGCTGGGGCGGTTTCTGGTTCTGGGATCCGGTTGAAAACGCGTCCTTCATGCCGTGGCTGGCGGGCACCGCGCTTTTGCATTCGGCCATCGTCATGGAAAAACGCTCGGCCTTGAAGATCTGGACGCTGCTGCTCGCCATTTTAACCTTCTCGTTGTCGCTGCTCGGTACCTTCCTGGTGCGTTCGGGCGTGCTGACATCCGTCCACGCCTTTGCCACCGATCCGACGCGCGGCGTCTTCATCCTGTGCATCCTGACGCTGTTCATCGGCGGCTCGCTGGCATTGTTTGCCCTGCGCGCCTCGAGGCTGACGGCAGGCGGCCTGTTCCATCCGGTTTCGCGCGAAGGCGCGCTCGTCCTCAACAATCTGTTCCTCACCACGGCGACCGCCACCGTGCTGGTCGGCACGCTCTATCCGCTGGCGGTCGAGGCTTTTTCGGCCGACAAGATCTCGGTCGGAGCGCCGTTCTTCAACCTCACCTTCGCCCCGCTGATGGCGCCGCTGCTGGTGGTGGTTCCTTTCGGACCGCTGCTGGCCTGGAAGCGCGGCGATGTCCTTGGCGTCGCGCAGCGCCTGATGGTGGCGTTCGGGGCCGCTCTTCTGGCGACGCTGGTCACGGCCTTGTTCATCGATGGCGCTTCGGTGCTTGCCGCGCTTGGCGTCGGCCTTGCCGTCTGGCTGATCCTTGGCGCGCTGACCGACCTCGCCGTCAAGGCCGGTGTAGGCAATGTCGCCGTGCCGGTCATGGTCAGGCGCCTGGTTGGTCTGCCTCGCTCGGTCTTCGGGACCGCCTTCGCCCATCTTGGCCTCGGCCTGACGGTGCTCGGCATTGTCGGCACGCTCTGCTTCGGCACGGAGAAGATCCTCTCCATGCATGCCGGTGAAACTGTCGAAATCTCTGGCCACACGGTGCGTTTCGTCGGGCTCTATCCCGCGCAGGGACCGAACTACAGCGAGGATCGCGGCCGTTTCGAGCTGATCGGCGTCAGCGGCAGCCCTGTCGGCGAAATCAGTTCGGCCAAACGTTTCTATCCGGTGCGGCAGATGACGACGACGGAGTCCGGCATCAGGACCATCTTCCTCTCCCAGCTCTACATTTCCCTCGGCGACGAGGGCAAGGACGGCTCGGTGGTGGTGCGACTTTGGTGGAAGCCGCTGGTGACGCTGATCTGGGGCGGCGGTCTGGTGATGATGGCGGGCGCGGCCATGTCGTTGATGGACCGGCGGCTGCGGGTCGGTGCACCTTCGCGCCGCCGCAAGCAGACCGTGGCAGACGCGAGCCAGCCATGAAGGCAAGGCTGTCCGCCTCGTTGCTCGCCCTGATGCTGATGCTCGGTGTGGCCGGCACGGCGCTGGCCGTCAAGCCTGACGAGATGCTGGCGGATCCGGCGCTGGAGGCGCGGGCGCGGGCGCTGTCGGAGGGCTTGCGCTGCATGGTCTGCCAGAACCAGTCGATCGACGAATCCGACGCCGACCTCGCCCGCGACCTGCGCATCCTGGTGCGCCAGCGCCTCGTTGCCGGCGATACCGACAAGCAGGTGATGGACTATGTGGTCTCCCGCTACGGCGAATTCGTGCTGCTGAAGCCGCGTTTCGATCTGCGCAACGCTTTGCTGTGGGGCACGCCGGTTCTCCTGCTTCTGGCCGGTGGCGTGTTCATAGTGCTCAGCACGCGTTCGCGCCGGCTTCCGGCACCGGCAGCGCTTTCGGCCGAAGAGCAGGCCGCTCTGGACAAGATGCTAGGCGATTAATCCGGCCATTCGTCCGGTGGCCAGTCCCGCGACGTGTGAATGACATGCACGACAACGACGCTCTCACGGCCTGAGATCGACTTCAATTCATAGACAATGATGTAGGGCAGGCGGCTAATCGGCTTTTCATAGGTGCCGGTTACCAGGCCGGAACGGCCAGTCGCCATGTCACCAAGACCCCGACCCGTGGCGCGAATGCGATCCGGCAGGCGTCGTGCCGCGGCCGGGTTGTCCTGCGCGATAAAAGCGACCTGCCGTTTGATATCGTCGAGTGCGTCCCGCGACCAGGTGACGATCCGTTCACGCGCTGCCCGCGCGTCTGGCTTCCACTGTGTCGATGATGGCGTCGATTTCCGCCATGGCTTCTTCATGGGCGACGAGATGGCCAGCCTCCGCGTCAGCCATGCCGCGCTTTACACCTTCGATGATCTCAAGCTCGCGATCGACATAGGCCGACACTGCCTCGACCGCGAGGAAGGCCTTACTGCGCCGGGTGTCGGCGGCGATCCGCTCCAGCTTCACCTTGGTTTCGGGCGAAACGCGAATTGTCATCGTAGTGCTTGCCGTCATGATGAAAGCCTTGTGCCGATTTGTGTACAACATGATGCAATCGCCGGCTGCGACCAAGGATTCGTGCGACCTCGCTGCTACGACAAACATTACCAAAGTTTCATGCACCGGAAATGGCGGTGTAATGTGCGCCGCTCTAATTCTCGTTCCCTGAGGATGCCGATCAAGGCGCGTCCCTTTGAAAGAGGATACGAACCCATGAATATTGCCCCCAATTCATATTCCCGCACCCGCAAGCGTCTTCTGGCTGCCGTCGCGTCCATCGCCGTCGCCGGCGCGATCGGCGTTGGCGCGCTGACCAGCGGAACCAGCCCCGTTCTGGCCGATGCCGTACGCGTCGAGGCGCCGCAGGTTCCGGGCTTCGCCGATGTCGTCGAGCGCGTTTCGCCCGCCGTGGTCAGCGTCAAGGTTAAGGCCAAGATCCAGCCGACCGCCGATGACGGCTCCGATGATCAGGACGGCCTCGACAATCTTCCCAACAATCCGCAGTTGCGCCGCTTCTTCAAGGAGTTCCGTGGCTTTGGCGACCAGGGTGGCCAGAATGATGAAGGTCACCGCCGCTTCGGTCACCGCGACCGCAACAACGACCAGCCGCGTCCGGTGGCGCAAGGCTCCGGCTTCTTCATTTCCGAGGACGGTTATCTCGTTACCAACAACCACGTCGTCGAAGAAGGCACCGCCTTCACCGTGGTGACCAATGACGGCAAGGAACTCGACGCCAAGCTGGTCGGCACCGATCCGCGCACCGACCTCGCCGTGCTCAAGGTCGACGGTGGCGGCAAGTTCACCTATGTCGACTTCGCCGACGATTCCAAGGTTCGTGTCGGCGACTGGGTCGTGGCTGTCGGCAATCCGTTCGGTCTCGGCGGCACCGTCACCGCCGGCATCGTCTCGGCGCGCGGCCGCGACATCGGCGCCGGCCCCTATGATGATTTCCTGCAGATCGACGCCTCGGTCAACCGCGGCAATTCGGGTGGCCCGACCTTCAACCTCAACGGTCAGGTGGTCGGCATCAACACCGCCATCTTCTCGCCTTCCGGTGGCAGTGTCGGCATCGCCTTCGACATTCCGGCATCCACGGCCAAGCAGGTCGTCGGGGACTTGATGAAGAGCGGTGCCGTGCAGCGGGGCTGGCTCGGTGTCGAAATCCAGCCGGTCACCTCGGACATCGCCGAATCGCTCGGTCTGAAGTCCAACAACGGAGCATTGGTGTCCAGCGCCCAGGATGAAGGCCCCGGCAAGAAGGCCGGCATAGCAGCCGGCGACGTGATCACCCAGGTCGACGGCAAGGACGTTGCCTCGCCGAAGGAGCTCGCCCGCCTGATCGGCGCCTATTCGCCGGGCAAGTCGGTCGACGTCACCGTGTGGCGCGACGGCAAGAGCCAGACCATCAAGGTCGATCTCGGCAAGCTGCCCGCCAGCGACAAGCAGGCGTCGGGCGACCAGCAGCAGCAACCCGCCGCTCCGGCAAAGCCGGACACGCTGGCCGATCTCGGCCTGACCGTCACCAAGTCCGAAAACGGCAAGGGACTGGTGGTCACCGACGTCGACCCCGACAGCGCCGCCGCCGATCGCGGCATTCAGCCGGGCGATGTCATCACATCGGTCAACTCGGCCGAGGTCAACGGCACCGAAGACGTCACCAAGGCCATGGCCGATGCCGTCAAATCCGGGCGCAAGGCCGTGCTGATGCAGATTACCCGTGACGACAACAACCGTTTCGTCGCGCTGCCGGTCGCAAAAGGCTGAGACGACTTTTCCAATGCGGCGGTTTCAACACCCCCGAGTCGCCGCATGGGAAAGCAAGAAGGAGCGCGCGTTAGTCAGTCATCGCGCACTTCTTCAGCGGCAGCGGGCTTCCCATCGCCCGCTGCCGCGCACCGGATATGGCTGCCACATCACGCCCTCGGGCCCGAATGCCGGTAGGCACGGCGATTGCCGGGTAACGAGATGACCGTGACCTGGACTTTTCGGCGTAACGACGCCACGCAACAAAGATTTTATCACGCACGCCCTCGATCATCTTGATCGAGAAGCGCTTTGGCAAAGGCTAAAATGCAGATGCCGGCTACTCAACCTTCCAGCGAAATCGCGTATAACGGCCATATGAAGATTCTCGTCATGGAAGACGATCGCGAGGCCGCGGATTATCTGCAGAAAGCCTTCACCGAAGCCGGTCATACCGCGCATGTCGCGGGTGATGGCGAGACCGGCTTCGCGCTTGCCGACGCGGGTGACTATGACGTGATGGTCATCGACCGGATGATGCCGCGCCGCGACGGCCTGTCGGTCATTGTCGCCCTGCGCTCCAGGGGCAACACGACGCCGGTGCTCATTCTCTCGGCGCTGGGCGAGGTCGATGACAGGGTCACCGGTCTGCGCGCCGGCGGCGACGATTATCTGACCAAGCCCTATGCTTTTTCCGAGCTCCTGGCTCGCGTCGAAGTGCTGAACCGGCGCGCCAGTGCCAAGGAGGCAGAAACCGTCTACCGGGTCGGCGACCTCGAACTCGACAGACTGTCGCATTCCGTCCGCCGTGCGGCGCGTGAGATCACGCTGCAGCCGCGCGAATTCCGCCTGCTCGAATATCTCATGCGCCATGCCGGCCAGGTGGTGACGCGCACCATGCTGCTCGAAAATGTCTGGGATTATCATTTCGATCCGCAGACAAATGTCATCGATGTCCACGTCTCGCGGCTGCGCGGCAAGATCGAAAAGGGCTTCGACAAGCCGATCCTGCATACGATTCGCGGCGCCGGCTACATGCTGAAGGGCGGCTAGGCGACAGCATGGCGCTTTCCGTGCCCGCCATCATGAGGACGACGGCCGCGCGGCTTTCGGCGCTTTATCTCCTGCTCTTCGCGCTTTGCGCGGTGCTGCTTGTCCTCTACATGACCTCGCTCTCGGCGCGTATGCTGACCGGGCAGACGCAGGAAACCATCAATGACGAGGTGCTCGGTCTTGCCCGTGCCTATCAGCGCGGTGGCCTGCCGGTATTGGTCCGCGTGGTCGAGGCCCGCTCACGCCAGCCCGGCGCCAACCTCTATCTGATCGCCGATGCCAACGGCCAGATTCTGACCGGTAACGTGCAGAGCCTGGAGCCGGGCGTTCTCGACAACGAAGGCTGGACCACCAGCCCTTTTTCCTACCAGCGCTTTGGCGAGGGGGAACTCGATCGTCTGCGCAACTTGCCCGCCGACAAGGGGACCGCGCAACCCGACCAGAGCGAAACGCAGGCGCAGGGCGAGAAGGGCCACAACGCCATTGCCCTCGTGCTGCGCCTGCCAAACCAGATGATCATGCTGGTCGGCCGCGATCTCGGCGAACCGGAGCGGTTCCGCGCCGTCATCCGCCGTTCGCTGATGCTGGCGCTCGGCATGATGGGACTGGGCGGCCTTCTGATCTGGTTCTTTGTCGGCCGTGCGGCGCTGAAGCGTATCGACAGCGTGTCGGAGGCGAGCCGCCGTATCATGGGCGGCGATCTAAGTGGCCGGCTGCCGGTGACCGGCGCCGGCGACGAGTTCGACCGGCTCTCGGAAAACCTCAATGCCATGCTGGCCAGGATCGCGACGCTCAACGAGGGCCTGAAGCAGGTTTCCGACAATATCGCGCATGATTTGAAGACGCCGCTGACCCGGCTGCGCAACCGGGCCGAGGCGACCCTTTCCGGCAAGCAGAAGACATCGGACTATCGGCAGGCGCTGGAAGGCACCATCACGGAGTCCGACCAGCTGATAAAGACCTTCAACGCCATCCTGATGATCTCCCGGCTGGAGGCCGGGTATTCTTCCGAGCATACCAATCGCGTCGATCTGGCGGCCGCCGTGCGTGACGTCGTCGAACTCTACGAGCCGGTGGCCGAGGAGGCCGGCGTGTCGCTGGATGCCGAGGTGAACGGCGCTTTTGTCGTGAACGGCAACCGTGAGCTGATCGGCCAGGCGCTCTCCAACATCGTCGACAATGCGATCAAATACTCGACCGATTCCACGTCCAAGCCGGCGGTCCGCGTGGCGATCGAACGCACGCGTGGCGAGATCAGGCTTTCCGTCATGGACAATGGCCAGGGCATCCCCGACGACGCCGATCGGGCCCGGGCGACGGAACGGTTCGTGCGGCTGGAAAAGAGCCGTTCGCAACCCGGTTCCGGCCTTGGCCTCAGTCTCGCCAAGGCGGTCATGACATTCCATTACGGCCGGCTTGACCTGTTGCCCGGCAATCCCGGACTATCCGTGGTCATGAGTTTCCCCGCGCGGGAGGACCACTGATGGCGGCCGTTGCCAAGGGAAGCAAGAAGGACTGGTTGCTCAGCGTGGAAACCCAGCTTGCTCCACTCGACCAGGCCCGGGCACGACAGGAACTGTCCGAAATCGCGGCTGTGGCGCGCGAAGAGGTGCTGACGCGGGCGGCCAAATTCTTGGCCGGCAAGGGGGCGGCGCAGGATTTCCTGGCCGCCGTCTTCGACCTTTCGCCGTTCCTGCGCGATACGGCGCGCCGCCGGACGCAACTCCTCGACGGGCTGTTCGACCTGCCGATCGAGGCCCACCTGGAGGCGATCACCGCCGCGATCGACCAGGCGCCGCTGACGGAAACGGTTTCGGAATCCAGCCTGATGATGGAGCTGCGCAAGCATAAGGCTGAGGCGCATTTCCTGATCGCGCTCGCCGACCTCTCGGGCGAGGCCGAAACCTCGCTGACCGTCAGGCGGTTGAGCGACCTCGCCGACGCCTGCACCCGCGCGGCCGTCGATTTCCTGCTGCGTGACGCGCACCGCCAGGGCAAGCTCAAACTGCCCGACCTCGACCACCCGTCGCATCGATCGGGCTGGATCCTGCTGGGCATGGGCAAGCTCGGCGCGCATGAGCTGAATTTCTCTTCCGACATCGACCTCGTCGTGTTCTTCGACCCGGAAGCGCCCGCCGTGGTCGATCCTCTCGACGCCACCGACCTGTTCTCACGCCTGACGCGCCGGCTGGTTCGCATCCTGCAGGATCGCACCGAGCACGGCTATGTCTTCCGCACCGATCTGAGGTTGCGTCCCGATCCCGGCTCGACGCCGCTGGCGATTCCGGTTGAAGCCGCGCTGCGCTACTACGAGGCGCGCGGCCAGAACTGGGAACGCGCCGCGATGATCAAGGCGCGCCCTGTGGCGGGCGATCTCGCCGCTGGCGACGCCTTTCTCAGGGAGCTCCAGCCCTATATCTGGCGCAAATACATGGACTACGCCGCGATTGCCGACGTCCATTCGATCAAGCGCCAGATCCACGCCCATAAGGGCCATGGCGAGATCGCGGTGAAGGGTCACAACGTTAAGCTTGGGCGCGGCGGCATCCGCGAGATCGAGTTCTTCGTCCAGACCCAGCAACTGATCGCCGGCGGCCGCTTCCCGGAGCTGCGCGGCCGCGAGACCGTGCCGATGCTCGGTCAACTCGCGGCCCGAGGCTGGATCACATCGGACGCGCGTGACGCGCTCGCCGACCAGTATTGGTTCCTGCGCCGGGTCGAGCACGCCGTCCAGATGGTGGCCGACGAGCAGATGCACACGCTGCCGGAAGACGATGAAGGGCTGGAGCGCATCGCCCGCATGCTGGGCTTTGCCGACGCGCCCGCTTTTGCCAGCGCGTTCCGTGCTTCGCTGCAGCAGGTCGAGCGCCACTATGCCGCGCTGTTTGAAACCGCGCCGGAGCTTTCGGCCGGGATCGGCAATCTGGTCTTCACCGGCGACGTTGACGACCCGGACACGCTGCAGACCCTGCACGGTCTCGGCTTTCAGCGGCCAAGCGATATCTGCCGTGTCATCCGCGGCTGGCATTTCGGCCGCTATCGCGTCACCCAGTCTGCCGAGGCGCGCGAGCGTTTGACGGAACTGACGCCCGCTCTGCTCAAGGCCTTTGGCCAGACGCGTCGCGCCGACGAGGCGCTGGTCCGTTTCGACGAGTTCCTCGCCGGCTTGCCGGCCGGCATCCAGCTGTTTTCGCTGCTGCAGTCGAACCCCGCACTGCTTAAGCTTTTGGCGACGATCATGGGTGCGGCGCCCCGGCTGGCGGCGATCATCACCCGTCGCCCGCATGTCTTCGATGGCTTGCTCGACCCGGCATTGCTGACCGAGCTCCCCGATCGCGCCTATCTCGCGGCGCGGCTTTCCGCCTTCCTCGAAGGCGACAGGGCTTATGAGGACGTGCTCGACCGGCTGCGCATATTTGCATCCGAGCAGAAATTCCTGATCGGTGTGCGCCTTCTCGCGGGCTCGATCGATCCGGCTCGCGCCGGCCGCGCTTTCTCCGATCTGGCGGACCTGACCATCGCGGCGGCGCTGCAAGCGGTGACCGCCGAATTCGCCGTGCGCCACGGCACGATCGCCGGGGGGGTGGTTTCGCTGCTCGGCATGGGCAAGCTCGGCAGCCGCGAATTGACCGCCGGGTCGGATGTCGATCTCATCCTGCTCTACGACCACGATTCGGACGCCGAGGATTCCGATGGCGACAAACCGCTGGCGCCGTCGCACTACTACACCCGCATGACGCAGCGGCTGATATCGGCGGTATCGGCGCCGACGGCGGAAGGGGTGCTTTACGAACTCGACCTGCGTTTGCGGCCGTCCGGCAACAAGGGACCGGTCGCCACCCATATCGATGCCTTCAAGAAATACCAGCGCCAGGAGGCATGGACGTGGGAACACATGGCCCTGTCGCGGGCGCGGCCGATTGCCGGTGACGCCGGCCTGTGCGGCGAGGTCGAGGCGGAAGTTGCCGCGGTGCTCGGCCAGCCGCGCGATGCGGCGAAGGTAAGGGCCGAGGCCTCGGAAATGCGGGCCATGATCGAGCAGGAAAAGCCGCCCCGCGATCTGTGGGACATAAAGCTGATCCCGGGCGGTCTGATCGATCTCGAATTCATCGCCCAGGTGGCTGTCATTACCGGGCAGGTCGAAGCCGGACCGCGCGCCACCGGTACGGCCGAAATCCTGTCTCGCCTGACGCCACGTTTCGCCAATGTCGCGATCAGGCAGAACCTGGGCGATGCTTTCGCCCTCTATCTGGCGCTGACCCAGATGACGCGGCTTTGCCTCACCGGACCTTTCGAACGCGACGACGTCCCCCCCGGGCTTTCGGATCTGCTTCTGGCGGTCACCGACCTGCCGGATTTCGGGGTGCTGGAAGCACACCTCAAGGAGACGTCGCGGAAGGTCAGGAAGGATTTCGATCTTTTGCTGCGTGCCGGAGGATCGTGATCGGCGGTCGGTCCGACTAGAGCTAAGCCGCGGCCTTCACCGACGCCGGCGCTTTCCTCACCGGAATGCGCACCGACACGATCGTGCCGACACCTTCGGTCGAACGGATCTTCAGCGCGCCGCCCTGCAACTCGGCCAGCGAGCGCGAAATGGCAAGGCCAAGACCGGAGCCGGCATGGTTCTTGGAGAACTGGTTCTGTACCTGTTCGAACGGCCGTCCGAGCTTGCCGAGCGCTTCCTTCGGGATGCCGCAGCCATTGTCCTCGATCGTCAGCACCAGCGCGCCCGACGTGTTGCGGGCCCTGACCGATATATGCCCCCCTTGGCCGGTGAACTTCACCGCGTTGGACAGGAGGTTGATGACGATCTGCTTGATCGCGCGGCGATCGGCGAACAAGGTCAGCGCATCGGCGATGCGCGTTTCCACGGTGATCGCCTTCTGTGCCGCCTGCAGCGAGACGACCCGCACCGTCTCGCTGATCAGCGGACCGAGGTCGATCTGTTCCTGGTCGAGCGAAAACTGGCCGGCCTCGATCTTCGACATGTCGAGGATGTCGTTGATGACGCCGAGGAGATATTTGCCGCTGCTGTTGATGTCGGTGGCGTACTCCTCGTAGCGCTCCGAGCCCAGCGGGCCGAACAGCCCTTGCTCCATCAGTTCCGAGAAACCGATGATGGCATTCAGCGGTGTGCGCAATTCATGCGACATGTTGGCCAGGAATTCGGATTTGGCCCGGTTGGCCGCTTCGGCGCGTTCGGTTTCCTTCATGTATTTGCGGTTGAGGTCGACCAGTTCACTGGAGCGCTCCTCTTCGGAGCGCCTGGCGAGGCTGAGATCGTGGATCGTCGCCATCAGCCGGCGCTCGCTGTCGACCAGCTTCTCCTGGTGCAGCTTGATCTGGGTGATGTCGGAGCCAACCGAGACGATGCCGCCATCCCTGGTCCGGAGTTCGTTGACCTGCAGCCAGCGACCATCGGCGAGCTGCCGCTCGAACGTGGCGCCGCCCTGCGGACCATTGGTGTTGGCAAGCCGCCGCTCCGAGGCAAAGGCCAGCATCCGCTCTTCCAGGGAAGCGCGCGTCACCCCTGGCATCACATCGCGATCCGACAGCCCGTTGTCGTGCTGGTATTTGGAATTGCACATGATCAGGCGCTGAGCCGAATCCCATAGCACGAAGGATTCATTGATGTTCTCGATCGCGGTTCTGAGGCGAAGATCGGCGGCTTCCGAACGCAGCGCCAGATGGCGCTGCTCGGTGACGTCGACGGCGATGCCGATCAGCTGGATCTCGGGGGCTTCCGGGTCCATGACCTGCGCCCGGGCGCGCATCCAGACCCATTGGCCATCGGCATGCCGCATCCGGAACACCTGGTCGATGTGGTCGATTTCTCGCGCGACGATCCTGTTGGCGAGTTCGAACAGGTCGCCATCCTCGGGATGGATGATCTCGTCGACCTCGCCGAAGGACAGCATCGTCTCGCACGGCTCGTAGCCGAGCATGTCGTACATCGAGCGCGACCAGTACATCTTGCCGCGCACCATGTCCCAATCCCACAGGCCGCAGCGGCCACGCACCAGCGCCATGTCGATACGCTGATGCGCCTCGAGATAGATGCGGTCGGCTGCCTGCGCGCGCGCCGCCTGCCCGAAATAGGCATAGAGGATGATGATCAGGACGCCCGCCGTCAGCACGAACAGGGTGACGTTGAGCGAGACTGTCTTGCGCCAGGTGTCGAAGACCGCCTCTTGCGGCACAAGCGCCGCGGCGGCTCCCTTCCTGTCCTTGGAGAGGCTGACCGCCGCGTACCAGTCCTGCCCGCCGATGTTGACCTCCATGACACCGGCGCGGTCGCCGAACATGAACAGAGGCTGGCCGCCCTGGACCAGGCCGTCGAGCGAATGGCCTTGCCAGGGCACCGAACGCGGCGTCACGGCGGTGATCTTGAAGGCGCTGTCGGTGATGACCAGCACATGGCTGCGGCCCATCGCGCCCTGGCGGCTGGTGGTCTCCAGCAGGTCCTGGGTGGCGCCCGGCAGCGTGTCCGATGTGGTGGCGAGCGAACTGGCGAGCTGCGCGGCGGCCAATGTCAGGATTGCCTTGGCGTCGCGCTCGACATCGTCGCGTTCGTTCATCAGCGAGAGCACACGCAGCCCCGCGATGACGATCAGGAAGATGACGATGAGGGCCGGTATCGACCGGCGCAGCAACGGTTCGGCGGCCAGAAGCCGCTTGTA
This sequence comes from Mesorhizobium sp. BH1-1-4, assembly GCF_020165665.1. Classification (NCBI taxonomy): domain Bacteria; kingdom Pseudomonadati; phylum Pseudomonadota; class Alphaproteobacteria; order Hyphomicrobiales; family Phyllobacteriaceae; genus Mesorhizobium; species Mesorhizobium sp. BH1-1-4. The sequence continues at coordinate 96,940 of NZ_JAIUIN010000011.1, read as the reverse complement.
GGCCGGTTCGGCGATGAGCCGCGTGTTCCCGGCAAGGCCGTCGCTGCGCGTCTCGCGACGCGCAAAAGCCATCCCACCGGGCGCGCCCCACGCGTCCGCCTTCGCCATAAATGGCACTCCCCGATTTCAGTATGCCGCATTTCTATGTGCTGGTGATCCGGCAACACCGCACTTCCGAATCGCCATTAAAGAATCAAAGGTGATTCGCCTTGTCCAGTGGTCGGGCGAAAAAAGATTAAAAATCGAATAAAATAATGCGCTTTCCGGCGCCGCCGGTGTCACTCGGCGCCGCTTTGCTTTCTAGCCGATGGGAGACGGGGAGGGACGACTAAGCCAGCGTACGCTCGACGATATCGCGCAAATCCGCCGACAGGTTCTGGCCATTGGCGATCGCCAGCAGCGCTTCCCTGGCCTTGGCCTGCCTTCCAGGCTCCAGCGAGCGCCATGACCTCAGCGCCGTCGCCAGCCTTGCCGCCACTTGCGGGTTGCGCTTTTCGACTTCGAGCACGGTCTGCGCGAAGAAACGGTAGCCTTCGCCGTCAGCGCGGTGAAAGCCGGTCTGGTTGGCGCTGGAGAACGTGCCGATCAGCGAGCGCACCCGGTTCGGATTGCCCATCGAGAAGCCCGGATGAGCGGTCAGGGAGCGAACCGTATCGACAGCCTGCGGCCCCGGCACGCTGGCCTGGATCTGGAACCATTTGTCCATGACCAGCGGATCGGATGCATAGGTCTTCTCGAAAGCCGCCAGCGCCTTTTTCGCCTCCGGCGATCCATGGTGACGATGCGCCAGAACGCCCAACGCGGCCGCGCGGTCGGTCATGTTGGTCGCGGACTGGAAATGCCTGGCGGCCAACGTTGCTCCACCCGGCAGCAGCGAGAGATAATCCATGAGAATGTTGCGCAGGGCGCGTCGTCCCGCGCTCGCCGCGTCGGGGCTGAAGGCGGTCTTGTCGGCAAGATCGTCGTAGAGGCCGGAAAATACCTCGCCATTGGCCGTGCCGATCGCCAGCGCAAGCGCCTGGCGCGCTGCGTGGATGGCGTCCGGATCGATGTTCTTGCCTATGTCACGCGCGATGTCGGCGTCGCCAGGCAGCGACAGCGCCAGCGCCCGATAGGCTGGCTCGAGCGTCTCGTTGCTGGCGATGTTGCCGGCTAGTTCCGTCAGCTGTGAGGCGAAGTCCGGCTGTTTGCCGCCAAGGATCTGGCGGAAGGCAGCGATCAGCGCATCGGTGAGCAGCGTGTTGAAGGCCTGCCAGCGCGAGAAGGCGTCGCTGTCATGGCGGGCGAGGAAGAACTGGTCGGCCGCCTTCTGCTCGACCGACAGCGTCACCGGCGCCGAAAAGCCGCGGTTGAGCGACACCGCCGGTCGTTCGTCAACGCCGGAAAAGCGCACGATGTGACGGCGCTTGCGGATATGGATGACACCGTCCTCGACGCTGGCGCCCTCGACGCCGCTAAAGCGGACAGGTTTGCCGCCGGCGCCGATCAGGCCGAAGGCGAGGGGTATATGCATCAGCCGCTTGCGGCTTTCCGACGGTGTCGGCGGCACCGACTGCTCGATCTCCAGCGTGAATTCCCGCGCGGCAGGATTGTGCGTCGAACTCACGGTCAGGTTGGGCGTGCCCGCCTGGTGATACCAGAGCGCGAATTGTGAAAGATCGCGGCCGGATGCGTCCTCGAACACCTTGATGAAGTCCTCGATGGTCGCGGCTTCGCCGTCATGGCGTTCGAAATAGAGGTCCATGCCGGCGCGAAAGGCCTCGGCCCCGAGAATGGTGCGGATCATGCGCACCACTTCGGAGCCCTTTTCGTAGACCGTCGCCGTATAGAAATTGTTGATCTCGCGGTAGCGGCGCGGCCGTACCGGATGCGCCAGCGGACCCTGGTCCTCGGGAAACTGGTGCGCGCGCAGCGTGCGCACTTCGGCAATGCGCTTGACTGCGCGCGAGCGTTGGTCGGCGGAGAATTCATGGTCGCGGAAGACCGTCAGTCCTTCCTTCAGGCAAAGCTGGAACCAGTCGCGGCAAGTGATTCTGTTGCCTGTCCAATTGTGGAAATATTCATGCGCGATGATCGCCTCGATATTGGCGAAATCGGCATCCGTCGCCGTCTCCTGGTCGGCCAGGACGTATTTGTCGTTGAAGATGTTGAGGCCCTTGTTCTCCATAGCGCCCATGTTGAAGTCCGACACGGCGACGATGTTGAAGACGTCGAGGTCGTACTCGCGTCCGAATGCTTCCTCGTCCCATTGCATCGACCGCTTCAGAGCGTCCATCGCGTAGCCGGCGAGCGCCTCCTTGCCGGGCTCGACATAGATGCCGAGTTCGACCTTGCGGCCGGATAGGGTGACGAAACTGTCGGCGACCTGGCCGAGATTGCCGGCCACCAGCGCAAACAGATAGGACGGCTTGGGGAAGGGGTCGTGCCAGCTGGCATAGTGCCAGCCATCGGCGAGATCGCCGGCCTCGACCGGATTGCCGTTGGACAGCAGCAGCGGCGCCTCGTCGCGCCGCGCCTCGATCCGCACCGTGTAGACGGACAGGATGTCGGGGCGGTCGAGGAAGTAGGTGATGCGGCGAAAGCCCTCGGCCTCGCACTGCGTGCAATAGACGTTGTTCGAGCGGTAGAGGCCCATGAGAGCCTCATTGCCGGCCGGCGCCAGTTCTGTCTCGATCAGCAGTTGGAAACGGCGTGCGGCCGGCGGCTTGAGCAGCGTCAATTGGTCGGGGCTCGCCAGCAGATCCGCCGGTTTCACCGTCTTGCCGTCGATCTCGACGCGCTTGAGCGTCAGCCCATCGCCGTCGAGCACCAGCGGAGCCGATTTCGATACGCCCTCGCGGCGCTCGACGGTCAGTATCGCGGTGACGATCGTAGCCTTCGGCGAAAGACGGAAGTCAAGGTTGGTTTCCGGAATGTGGTAGTCGCTGGGGCGATAGTCCTCGAGCTTGAAGACCTGGCCTGTGTCAGTGCGCATTCCCTGGCTTTTCCTGTCTTTTCCGGGGACCGGACATGATCTGACTGGTCCAAAAAATTCAAAGTCCGCGCTCTTTACACGAAACACTCCCTCGACAAAACTGCGGCAGAGCCTAATTCAGGCTATCCTTTCATCGTCGCGAGGCCGTCATGACCGCCGTCACACCGAAATTCGGGATGGGCGCTTTCGTTCGTGCCGACGATTTCCCGTTCTGCCATTTCGAGACCCGCAACGTGCTTTCGATCGCGGACAGAGACGCATCGCCAAAGTGACATCAGGGTTGGGCGCGCAACCAGAGACGACGGGCGGTCACGGCACGCTGAGAGGCATCGCGCTGAAGATCGTCTCCGTGGCGGTTTTTGTCGGCATGCAGACCTGTATCAAGGCGGCAGGCGACGTGCCCGCCGGCCAGATCGTGTTCTTCCGTTCCTTTTTCGCCATCTTCCCGATCATTGCCTTCCTGGCGTTGAAGGGACATCTGGCCACCGCGTTCGCCACGAAACGCCCCTTCAACCACATCGCGCGTGGCATAGTCGGCGTCGCTGCCATGGGGCTCGGCTTCTTCGCGCTGACCAGGCTGCCGCTGCCGGAGGCGATCACCCTCAACTATGCACAGCCGCTGCTGGTCGTGGTGTTCTCCTCGGTCTTCCTTGGCGAGACGATCCGCGTCTATCGCTGGAGCGCTGTCGCGATCGGCCTCGTTGGCGTGCTCATCATTTCCTGGCCGGAGCTGACCCTGCTCAATTCGGACGAGGGGCTCGACGACCAGGAGGTCCTGGGCGTCATGGCGGCGCTGATTGCCGCGGCAATCTCGGCTGTCGCCATGCTGCTCGTGCGCAATCTCGTGCAGACGGAGAAGACGGCGACCATCGTGTTGTGGTTCTCGTCTACGGCGAGCGTGCTTTCGCTGCTGACGCTGCCTTTCGGCTGGCAAGCGCTGACGCCAGCGCAAGCCGCGCTTCTTATCCTGGCCGGCTTCTGCGGCGGCCTCGGCCAGATCCTGATGACCGCGGCCTATCGCCATGCCGAGGCCTCGGTGGTGGCGCCGTTCGAATACACCTCGATGATCCTCGGTGTCGTCGTCGGCTATCTCGTTTTCGGCGACGTGACCTCAGCCAGTACGCTGGTCGGCGGTGTGATCGTGGTGGCCGCCGGCATCTTCATCATCTGGCGCGAACGGCAACTGGGTCTGGAACGGACCCGCACCCGCAAAGCGGCCTTGCCGCAGGGCTGATCAGGATCGCTCGGCTCGTTCCTTCGCCAGTCTCGTCAACACCGCTCGCGTCTGCTCGTCCGCCGGGAAGAAAGACTCAATGGCCAGCTCCGACAGCGTGACATCCAGCGGTGTGCCGAAGACCGTGATGGTGCTGATGAACGACAGCACCTGATCGCCATGGGCAAGCCTCAGCGGATGGACGATCGCATTCGGCTCCACCGGCGCCGGCCGGCTGCCCTTGAGGCCTGAAGGATAGCCGCGCAATTCGCGCTCCAGCTCGACCAGCACCGGGTCGCCGGCGGCATCGTTCTGATGCTTCAGCCGTTCGAGCAGGTGGGTGCGCCATTCCTGCAGGTTCACGATGCGCGGCGCAACGCCACCTGGGTGCAGGCTGAGCCGCAGCACGTTGACGGGTGGCTGGAGCAGCGAGGGCTCGGAAACATCGGCCAGGAATGGCCCGATCGCGGCGTTCGCCGCGACCAGGTTCCAGTGCCGGTCCACCGCGAGCGCCGGAAACGGCTCGTGCCCCTTGAGCACGATCTCGACCGCCGCCATTGCCGGCGCCAGCGTCGTATCGGTGAGCGGCCGCTCGCTGAAGCTCGGCGCGAATCCGGCGGCCAGCAGCAACTGGTTGCGCTGCCTGAGCGGGATCGCAAGCTGTTCGGCCAGATGCAGCACCATGTCGCGCGAGGGTGCTGCGCGACCGCTTTCGACGAAGGAGAGATGCCGCTGCGAGATCTCGGCTTCCATGGCGAGGTCGAGCTGGCTCATGCGGCGGCGCGTGCGCCATTCGCGGATGAGACTGCCTGCGGAGGTTTGGGCTGATGTCATGCGAGGATGACTAGGCTGACACTGAAGGCATTTCAATTACCTGGGAGGTTATCGCTAGCTGAGTGTCCGCAACCTGGCCTTCACTTCGAGAAAATCCCGCCATGCCAGCTTCTTGTGCGCGGGCGTGCGCAGCAGATAGGCCGGATGCAATGTCGGCATGGCTGGAATGGCAATGCCGGCGGCCGTGGTGTGGACCCGCCAATTGCCGCGCAGGCGCAAAATACCCTCGTTGGTGTTGAGCAAGGTCTTGGCCGACGGACCGCCGAGATTGATCAGGACCTTGGGATTGACCAGTTCGATCTGACGCTCGATGAACGGCCGGCAGATCTCGGTCTCGTGCGGCGTCGGCGTGCGGTTGCCGGGCGGCCGCCAGGGGATGACATTGGCGATGTAGACCGAGTTGCGGTCGAGGCCGATCGCAGCCAGCATGCGGTCGAGCAGGCGGCCGGAGCGACCGACAAAGGGCAGCCCCTCAATGTCCTCGTCACGGCCGGGGGCTTCGCCGACCAGCATGACGGCGGCTTGCGGGTTGCCGTCGGCGAACACCAGGTTCTTGGCGGTCGCCTTGAGATTGCAGCCCTCGAAAGCGGCCATGTGCTGGCGTAGCTCTTCCAGGGTCACCGACGCGGTCGCCAATTGGCGCGCCAGCGCCGCCTGCGCCTCGTCGGGCACGGCCGAGGTTGGCGGGCGCGCGGCCGGAGCATCCGGCAGGGCGCGCGCATCGAGGCGCGGCGGAGCCGTGGGCGGTTCCGCTGCCCTGCTTTCACGTGGCGTCGCCGGCATGCGTTCCGCCGGCTTCGGCGCGGCCTCCGCGAACCGGTTTACCGGCGCATCCTCCAAAGCCTCGTCCACACCCGCGCTGGCATAGAAGGCGAGCAGATCGGCGAAATCGACCGGATTGTTGGGAGAGGCGGCAGTCATGGCCGCACCATCGTCCGGGCGGCGCCAATTTGCAACCTCGGCGAAGGCGGCGGCGACAGCCGATCTCCCTCGCCTGGGGCGAGGTCGCGGTCTAGCCGGTGGGTATGCGTGGGTCCTGCACGAGATAGAAGGTCCAGCGCGGTGTGTAGTCGGTCATCAGGAACTCGAAACTGGCGGTCCTCAGCGGGTCGACCTTGCCGTTCTTGAACAGCAGCCTGTCATAGGGTTCGAAGTCGCGGTCGAAATCGGCGAAATTGCTCGACCAGATATTGTCGGGCGTCTTGTTGCGTTGGTCGAACGAAAGTCCGTCTCCGAACACGCTCGGCTGGTCCAGTATTTCCTGCAGCTCGAACTGGAACTCGATCCAGGCCTGGCCGCTGTTGTTGAGCACGTTTAAGCGCATATACATGATGCCATTGGCGAACTCACCGGCCTTGCCGAATGTCTGGATCGGCTTCGTCGTGCGGATGGTCAGCGTCACGGGTGTGGCCGAATTCAGCTCTTCGGTGATGACGAGCGGATCATCCTTGGTCCCGATGCCGGAGGCCCCTGTGATGCGGAAGCCGCCAAGCTCGTCGGAGAACGAATACGCGCCTGTCGCCCAGACCTTTGCCTCATCCGCGACGGCATGATCCGGCGCCAACGCCAGAAGGGCAAAAATGACCGCCCGGCAGGCCCGGCCGGGCGTTGATGGAAAGCGCGTCGAAGAAAAGCCGCCTGGCCCGGGAATGCGCATGGCGGGAAGTATGGCCGATAAGCAAGTCGTCAAACAATCAAAAACGCGAGTGCGGCCTATTTCCCGGCGCAAACGGCTGCCCTGGTGCATGGTGCGCGACTTTTTGGCCGAATCCGCATTGTCACGTATGCGCCGGTTTCCTGTCGCCAATTGATGCGCTATGCAGCGCAGGAGCCAGCAAGATACGCCAACAGCGGCAAGCCAGTGCGGAGGGGTTGATGAGCGATATCGAACGCGAGAGCATGGAATTCGACGTGGTCATCGTCGGTGCCGGACCGGCCGGCCTTGCCGCGGCCATCCGCCTCAAACAGGTCAATCCCGAGCTTTCCGTCGTCGTGCTGGAAAAGGGCGGCGAGGTCGGCGCCCATATCCTATCGGGTGCCGTCGTCGACCCGATCGGCATCGACAGGCTGCTTCCCGGTTGGCGCGAAGAGGACGGTCATCCTTTCAAGACACCCGTCACGGCGGACCATTTCCTGGTGCTCGGCCCGGCCGGCTCGTTCCGTCTGCCCAACATCCTGATGCCGCCGCTGATGAACAACCACGGCAACTACATCGTCTCGCTCGGCAATGTCTGCCGCTGGCTGGCTGGCAAGGCGGAGGCGCTTGGCGTCGAGATCTATCCAGGCTTTGCCGCGGCCGGCCTGCTCTACAACGAAGAACGTGCCGTCACCGGCGTCGTCACCGGCGACATGGGCGTCGAGAAGGACGGCACGCATGGTCCGGGCTTCGCGCCGGGCATGGCGCTGATGGGCAAATATGTGCTGATCGGTGAGGGCGCCCGCGGTTCGCTCGCCAAGCAGTTGATCGCCAAATACAAGCTTTCCGACGGGCGCGAGCCCGGGAAATACGGCATCGGCCTGAAGGAGCTCTGGCAGGTCAAGCCGGAGAACCATCGGCCGGGCCTTGTCCAGCACTCCTTCGGCTGGCCGCTCGACCTCAAGACCGGCGGCGGCTCCTTCCTCTATCATCTGGAAGACAACCAGGTGGCGGTCGGCTTCGTCCTCCACCTCAACTACAAGAACCCCTATCTGTCGCCCTTCGAGGAATTCCAGCGCTTCAAGACCCATCCGGCGATCGCAGGTACGTTCGAAGGCGCCAAGCGGCTCGGCTATGGCGCGCGTGCGATCACCGAGGGTGGCTGGCAGTCGGTGCCGAAATTGTCGTTCCCGGGCGGCGCGCTGATGGGATGCGCGGCGGGCTTCGTCAACGTGCCGCGCATCAAGGGCTCCCATAATGCGGTGCTGTCGGGGATGCTGGCGGCCGAGCATGTCGCCGAAGCGATCGGCGCCGGCCGCGCCAATGACGAGCTTTCCGCCTACGAGGACGCCTGGCGCGCGACCGACATCGGCAAGGATCTGAAGAAGGTGCGCAACGTCAAGCCGCTATGGTCGCGTTTCGGCACCATCATCGGCGTCGGCCTCGGCGGCCTCGACATGTGGCTGAACACGCTGTTCGGCGTCTCGCCCTTCGGCACGCTGAAGCACGGCAAGGCCGACTATGCCACGCTCGAGCCGGCAGCCCGGCACAAGAAGATCACCTATCCGAAGCCGGATGGCGTGCTGACGTTCGACCGTTTGTCCTCGGTGTTCCTGTCCAACACCAATCACGAGGAAAACGAGCCGGTGCACCTCATCGTCGGCGACATGGCGCTGCAGCAACGCTCCGAGCACGACGTCTTCGCCGGACCGTCCACGCGCTATTGCCCGGCGGGTGTCTATGAGTGGGTGGACAAGGATGGCAACGCCGCCGCCGATCCCCAGGCCAAGGACGTGCGCTTCGTCATCAACGCGCAGAACTGCGTGCACTGCAAGACCTGCGATATCAAGGATCCGAACCAGAACATCAACTGGGTGCCGCCGCAGGGCGGCGAGGGCCCGGTGTACCAGAATATGTGAGCGATGGCCTGGGGGCGGGCACAGCGGCAAATGCCGCGACGGCATGCCGTACATTAGAATCGTTGAAACCACCGCCAGCTTATGGTTCCCTTCTCCAGGGATAAGGAGAAAGGCAGATGCGCCGGATCGTTCTGACATGCCTCGCCGTCATCGGGGCGCTGTGTGCGACGGAAGCGCTGGCCGGCACCAGGGCGGTGGTCCAGACGCGGACCTACGACATCAACGGAAGTTCGGGTACGACCCTCATCGACGCGATGGACAGCAAAGGTCCCAAGCACGGCTTCATGACGCATGCCATCGCCACCACGGCCTATACCGTCGACTGGGATCTCGGCGGAGGTCAGGATAAGGGCTTCTGCCGGCTGGGGCGGGTCAACGGCACGCTCAATCTGTTCTACACCTTCCCTCGCGTTGCCTCGCCGATGACGCCGGCGCTGAAAAGGCGCTGGAACAGGTTTTTCGCCGGTGTTCGCAGTCATGAGGAAACACATGGGCGTATCGCCAGGGAGATGATGCGCGCCACGGAGAGGTCGATAACCGGTCTGCGGGTCGCCAACGACCCGTCCTGCTACAAGACGCGGAGCGAGGCCCGGCTTCGCATCAAGGCCGTCTATGCCGAATATGAGGCCAAACAAATCGCCTTCGACCGGCGCGAGCATGCCAATGGCGGCCATGTCGAACATCTGATCGCTGCCTTGATCGGAAAACCATGAACGAGCGATCCGTTCGCCATCTCGACGCGTCGCGGCGTCTCGGCGCTTGTAAGTCAGCCCCGAGGCCTGGCTGACAAGTCGCTCGCCGCGAGTGCGCTGGCGCGCCCGTCCTCGGGTGGTTTCTGATCCGATCGAACCAAGAATTCGACCAGCACCGGCAGATGGTCCGAGCCGGTATCTTCCAGCCGCTTTGACGACAGGATCGTCACGCCGCCCTTGCTGAACACCTGGTCGATCGGCAAGCCCGCATAGCGGCGCAGGAAGTCGGGCAGTGTCCGATGGATCCAGGTCGAGCCGGCGGAAGGCATGAGTGTCAGCCCGCCGAGAGCCGCGACCCGCCGCACCGCGGCGCTCCACGGCACGGCGTTGCAATCGCCGGCCACGATCGCGGTCGGCCCGAGCGCGGCCAGCGGCCCCGCCAGTTCGCCGATCTGCCAATATTGCTCCTTCGGCCAGGGCCAGCTCAAATGGATCGCGGCGACATCGACATCGCTCCCGCTGAAGTCGATGGTGGCGGTCGCCATGGCGCCGCGCGGCTCGCAACGCGGCGCGGTGCCGGCGGCAAATGGCCGGCGCGACAGCAGCGCCACGCCGAACGTGCCGTTCGGGTAGGGACAGAGGATCCGGTAGGGGTAGGCGCTGGCGATATAGCCAAGCTCGGTCGTCCACATCTGCGACACCTCATCGAGCGTGATCACGTCCGGATTGGTGCGGCCGATCAGCGAGAGCACCTTCTTCGGTGTCGGGTTGTTGAAGCGCAGATTCATCTGCAGCAGGCTGTAGACGATCTGGTCGGCGGGCTTGGCAACAGCGGGCCGCGGCCACAGCCTTGGCAACGCGCTAGCCGTCGTGGCCAGGCAGGCGATGGCGAAGAGTAGCGCCGCGGCCGCCTGCAGCCGGTAGGAACTCGCAAGCAGCGGCAACGCCAGAAGCGCCATCAGCACACTGAAGTGAATGCGAAAATGCGCGAAGGAATCGAAAGCCGGGTGCAGCGCGCCGAAGAACCCGGCCAACAAAGCGGCCGATAATGCCGTCATCGCCAGGAATGCCAGCCCAGCCGTCATGTTCAAGCGCGCGCCTGTTGTCATCGAGGTCGTGTCCGCCGAATGCCGCCTGACGATCCGTCGATTTGCTATCGGCCAAAATGCGGCCCGAGCAAGATGACGAATTGCCTCGCCGAGGCTTCGCGCGGCCGTCTATTGGAACGCTGTCTCCGAAAAGCTCCGGAGCTTGCGCGAATGCAGCCGCTCCATCGGCATCTCGGCCAGCTTTTCCATCGCCCTGATGCCGATGGTCAGGTGCTGCGCCACCTGGCGTTTGTAGAACTCGGTCGCCATCCCCGGCAATTTCAGTTCGCCGTGCAGCGGCTTGTCGGAAACGCACAGCAGCGTGCCGTAGGGGACGCGGAAGCGGAAGCCATTGGCCGCGATCGTCGCCGATTCCATGTCGAGTGCAATCGCGCGCGACTGCGACAGGCGCTGCACCGGCCCGCGCTGGTCACGCAGTTCCCAGTTGCGGTTGTCGATGGTGGCGACGGTGCCGGTGCGCATGATGCGCTTCAGATCATAGCCCGACAGGCCAGTAACTTCGGCGACCGCTTCCTGCAGCGCGACCTGGATCTCGGCCAGCGGCGGGATCGGTACCCAGACCGGCAGATCGTCGTCCAGCACATGGTCATCGCGCACATAGGCATGCGCCAGCACATAGTCGCCAAGCGCCTGGGTGTTGCGTAGCCCGGCGCAGTGGCCGAGCATCACCCAGGCATGCGGCCGAAGCACGGCGATATGGTCGGTGATGGTCTTGGCGTTGGAAGGCCCCACGCCGATATTGACCATGGTGATGCCGCCATGGTTCGGCTTCTTCAGATGATAGGCCGGCATCTGCGGCAGGCGCTGTGGCGCCACGCCTTCGCTGGGCGCACTCTGCCCGGCCCGGGTGATGACGTTGCCAGGTTCGACGAATTCCGTGTAGCCGTCACCGCCCTTTTCCATCAGGTCGCGGGCGCGGGCGACGAACTCGTCGATATAGAACTGATAGTTGGTGAACAGGACGAAATTCTGGAAATGCTGCGGACTGGTCGCGGTGTAGTGCGTCATGCGGTGCAGCGAATAGTCGATGCGCTGCGCCGTGAACGGCGCCAGCGGCCGGGGCTCGCCAAAGGCGACCTCGAAAGTACCGTTGGCGATCTGGTCGTCGGTGCCGTCCAGATCCGGCACGTCGAACAGGTCGCGGATCGGCCGCTTGATGCGCTCGGCGGCGGCGCCGTCGACGTAAGTTCCCTCCAGGAAAGCGAAATGCAGCGGAATGGGTGTGGTCGACTCCGAAACCGCGACCGCGACGCCGTGGTTGCGCATGATCAGACGAAGTTGCTCGATGAGGTAGGTCTCGAACAGCTGCGGCTGTGTGATCGTGGTCGAGAAATGTCCCGGCGTCGGCATGTGGCCATAGGCCTGGCGCGAGTCGACCTGGGTGAACGAACTCGTGGTGACGCCGATCTCGGGGTAGAAGGCTCGGTAGCGCTTGCTGCTGTCGCCGCCGGCGGCAAGGGCCGCGAAGGAGTCGCGCAGGAACTTGGTGTTTCTGTTGTAAAGCACCTGCAGTGCGGCAACAGCCTTTTCGGCGTTGTCGAAGCTTTGCCGGCCAAAAGGCTCGGGCATGACGACAGATTCGATGGCTTGGGGATAGATTCGCTTTTCCATGGCTCAATATAGAGACTTGGACGGGCGGTTGGGAGGGGTGTCGCCGCCGAAGGCGCTCAAAGCGCCATTTTTCTTCAACCCCTCTGCAGGCTGACCAGCAGCACGAAGCCGACGCCGGACTTTCTGAGTGCCGGCGCCTCGATCGTCGAGCCGGCATCGGCGCGCATCATCGGCACCGCCAGAACCGGAGCGGCCAGAAGCACCAGGATAAGCGCCGCCCGCGGCAGGAGCCGGAGGGTCTTGGTGAGGTTGGCGGCGATGCGGTTCATGATGTCTTGAGCTTTTCTTTTCGAGGTCCGGGTTCTCTGTTTCAGTGGCGAAGCGTGGTCGGGCAGCCGAGGTGGCACATTCTGGTGGCTTCGTCCCAGGAGCGGGGCGAACGGCCCGCTTCGGCGACGAGGATGGCGAAGAACATTCCAAACAGGCTCATCAGCAGGCAGACGATGGTGAAGCGGCGAGCAAGCATTGGGTCCGTGTCTCCTTCAACACGCAGGAGAATGCCCTGATGCCTCTGAACCGGCTCTGATGCCGGTGTTCATCTGCGGTTCAAATTGATTGACGGGACATTGGCCGAGTTGCCGGAGACCCGAATGGCGCATCGAGCGCGACTGCTAACGTGTCGATGAAACGAAAACGGGACCCGCAGGGCCCCGTTTTGAAATGACTAGGAAATGGACGATCAGAGCTTATGCCAGATTTAGCTTTTATTTTACGGAATGTGTTGAGCGCATAGCTCCGAACATGGGATTTGTGATGCACCGGAGGGCCATGCAGCCATCCCTAACAGCGGCGAATAATCTACATGGGCGGCGATGTGCGCGTCCCTCAAAATTTGCAAATGCATTGGTAGGCGCCCCCCACCGGGGGGATTGAGCCGTCCCCAGATATACGTACAGTCACACGAATTTTTCTCAGAAAGGTCCGCAACCCCGAGGGACCCTTAAGGAGAGCGCCGTGACGATCAAGGTTTACCGAGGCAAGCACTGGGGCCAGCAGCGGGGAGAGCATGTGCCCACCTGGGGACCATCGAATGACTGAAGGCTGCGCGGGGGGAACCTGACGGGACTGAACTTGAAGTGCCCTCGGAGCAGATCAACGACAACGGTCGGTGGCATGACCCCGAGGAACTCAAGTAAGGGCAGGGGTATGGAGAGCCGGGGTTGACGCGAGCCCACAGACTACCCACGTTACCTCCAACGGCGAACAGCCGAGGCGTGTGGGGACCACCGGGTGGCTGTTTAAAAACCCAAAAACCCCGCTTGCTGGTCTTATGCGTGATGTTCGGCTCATCAAGAGACACGCGCAAGGTAGAGGAGAACCCGGATGACGGTGTTCCTCACTATCGAAGCCAGCCAGTCGAATGGGACGACCTATCGCTTGGCCTTCGGGTGCAAATGCACCTTGGCTTCGTGGATGGCTTTTCTCGGACGGCTGTTCTGATGACGGAGGGGTGCCCTGGAAACGGGGTGCCCCTTTTCCGTGCTAAAGGAGGACTGAACCACACCGGGTTCTCACCCGCAGTTCCCGTCAGTAGCGAGGCCGGTCGTCGGTACAAGTTCAGGAACGACAAGGTTGCAGCCCAGGACCTCCTCGGTACCCCAGTTCTACCTTCGGCTTGAGCTTGCCGTCGCAAGTCGCCGGTCAATTTCGGCGATAGCGTCTTTGTGCCTGCGGATGTCGGCCTCGGCAGCAGCAAGAGCGGTGCTAAGTCGCGCCCGTTCCTCACACAGAGACTGGACGGAGGCTCGGTTGACCTCAACTATCGGTCGTTGCCGCGATCCCTTGGAAGGGCCGTCCAGCGTCCAGATGCGTTTCTTCACCACGGAGGCCTTGCCCTCTTGCTCCCGAGGAGCTTGGGCCTTGCTGGCAAGTCTCTGCTGTTTCCGCTCTAACGTGACCTTATACTCGGGCTGGGCCTTTGCCCATCGGATAGGACCACCAGCGGATAGGGTTGCCGCGCTCAGTTGTTCACGAGCGCGCTTTGGGGGCAGAGGCGCGGCCATTGCTCGAAGCGCTGCGTCGATGATGGCCTCAAGATATATCAGCCGAAACAGGTCAAAATTAGGATGCCGTTTTTCCTTCTGAGCCGTCTTCTTTGGCGGCTCAACCGACGCTTTTTTCCTCGTAGACTTAGCCTTCGCCTTCTGAGACGACTGCTTTTTGGCGTTGCCTTTTGCCATCCTTCCACTTGCAGGGTCAAAGGAGGACCAACCAAACCCGCCTACTACAGTACTACCGCCGAGATACCCACCTTTTCCCATTGACACCGCTATCCCTCAAATGGCCGGATCGATCGGTTTCGTGCCGTCTGCATCACCGGGCAATACGAGTTTTCTTCGATGATCGATCCACAACGCTGGATCCATCTCGACATGCTGACCAACATCATCTTTCCCCACTTTCAGAAGGGTGGGTCCCACTTTTTTCTGGAGCAGCTCGACGAACCTTTTGCGCATTGCCCAGACTTGTTCGCGATGCAATCTGTCGTTCGGGCCTCTTCCACGCTCTGCCAAGTGACGCGCCGCGTAGCAGGCTCGCAGGACCTCATCGAGGATTTTTGTCCTGGTACCATCGCCGCGAGTGCGCCATCCTTTCTTTACGTTTGGAAAGAAGAGACGGCCCTTATCCACTAACGCACTCGCGTGGTAGCTAAGGCGCTCCACCGCAATCCGGTCGAGGTGGCTGTCCGTCACGATAGGATGGTAGAGCGTCTCAAGTTCAGCCATGAGACGGATAACCTCACCGCCCCACCCAGTAAGTTCGCTGTCCCGCTTTCGCTTAGCTGCCCGCTGCGAGATGATCCACTGAACGACGGCGAATATCAAGGCGATCAGTGCGAGCGTAGGAGACCATCTATCACTGAACATCGGTGACCCCATCGCGCTCGCGGATTGCCCTGAGGGTCTCCCACAACTGACCCGGCCCCAGAAGCAGGTCCTTGAGGCCCTCTCGTATCTTCGCCGAGCCCAGCGCCTGCTTGCTCAGACTTGAATGGGTCTCATCGGCATCCATGATCGCGTTCACGATTGATTTAAGGATGTCGGGTGAGTTGGAGAATTGCTCCTTGGTGTTGTTAGCAGCCTGTTCGACCAGCGTATCCGACTTCAGCATCTGGCCCTTGAGGTTGCCCATGACATAGCGAACGCTGTCTCCATCATCGACGCCCTGAAAGAGGTCGTTCAGCTTGGCGACGATCTCGGCCAAGAGGGCTTTCTGTTTCTCCTGCACCTGCCCGGAGCCTGCGTCGTAGATCGGCTGCAACGGCTCTCCGAAGCCCCCCAGCGCCAGGGTACGCTTGCCCTTGTCGGCCAGCTTGTGGTGTGTGAGGACCAGCCCTGACACGTCGATCTCCTGCCGCTCCCGCCCGAACTCCAGCAGCGGGATCAGGCGACGGTAGAAGATGTGGCGGCCTTCGATGGCCGTGTTGCCGTAGTCGAATATCTGCGACAGGAAGGCGTAGAGGCGAACGAAGGCACCCATGTCGGCACGGAACAGCACAAGGGCGTCCATGGTGTCCTGAGCGTCCTTGGCTGCCTTGGCATCATCCTTCGAGCGAGCCACGCGCAAGCGCTCCTGTGCGTCCCGGTAGGTCCGCAGGAGGCGGTCGGCGACGGGGGTGATGGTGGCGATCAGGTCGCCCTGCTTCGACGCCGGGTCCAGTTCGACCTTCACCACGCGCTCGACCTCGAAGTCGTCGTAGTGCCCGAGGGCGTCCAGCTTGGCCCGCAGATCAAAGACGAGGTTCGGGTCTGTGACGTTCTCCAGCGAGGCGGTCTGGTAGTAGGTCTGGAATGCCTTGAGGATGTCGTCGCCGGAGTTGACGAAGTCGAGGACGTAGGTCGTGTCCTTGCCGGGATGGGCGCGGTTGAGCCGCGAGAGCGTCTGCACCGCCTGAATGCCCGCCAGCCGCCGGTCGACATACATGCCGCAAAGCAGCGGCTGGTCGAAGCCAGTCTGGAATTTGTTGGCCACCAGAAGGATGTGGTACTCGGGCAGCTTGAAGGCCTCGCGGATGTCGCGCCCGTTCAGGCCAGGGTTCAGATCCTTGCTGGTTTCGGTGAAAGGGTCGGGTCCGCTCGTCTGGTCGTTGACCTCGCCCGAGAACGCCACCAGCGTCCCGAGCTTATAGCCCTTTTCTCCGATGTACCTGTTGATCGCGAGTTGCCAGCGCACGGCTTCCACACGGCTGCCCACCACCACCATCGCCTTGGCCTTGCCGTCCAGCAGTGGCTGCACCAGCGAGCGGTAATGCTCGACGACGATCTGCACCTTCTGGCTGATGTTGTAGTCGTGCAGCCGCACCCAGCGCATCAGGGACTTGACCGCTGCGCTGCGTTCGACCTCGGTGTCGTCCATCTCCTTGCCCTCATGGGCGAGCTTGAAGGCGAGGCTGTAGGGCGTGTAGTTCTGAAGCACGTCGAGGATGAAACCCTCCTCGATGGCCTGCCGCATAGAATAGACGTGGAAGGCGGCGGGCAGGTTGGTCTCGCTGGCTGGCTGATCGGGGAAGGGGCGGCGACCGAACAGCTCCAGCGTCTTGCCCTTCGGTGTCGCGGTGAAGGCGACGTAGGTGATCCCCTTGTCGCTCGCCCGCGATGCCATCTGCGCGGCCAGAATGTCTTCCGAGCTGACCTCCCCGCCATCACCCAGATCAGCAAGCTCCTCGGGGGAAAGCACGGCCTTCAGCTTGGCTGCTGCTTCGCCGGTCTGGCTCGAATGCGCCTCGTCGGCAATGACGGCGAACTGTTTGCCGTGCGATGCCGCAAGGTCCCGTACGGTCTGAAGGGCGAACGGAAAGGTCTGGATGGTGCAGACGACGATCTTCTTGCCACCCGCGAGGGCCTCTGCAAGTTGACCGCTCTTGGCACCGCTCTCGCTCTTGATGGTGGCGACGACGCCAGTCGTGCGCTCGAAGTTGAAGATCGCTTCCTGCAACTGGGTGTCGATGACGTTGCGGTCGGAGACCACAAGCACGGTGTCGAACACCTTGCGGTGCTGATTGTCGTGCAGGTCCGCAAGGAAGTGCGCGGACCAGGCAATCGAGTTGGTCTTGCCGGAACCTGCCGAGTGCTGGATCAGGTATTTGCCACCAGCGCCCTCGGCGAGAACGGCGGCCCTGAGTTGGCGGGTGGCGTCGAGCTGGTGGAAGCGCGGGAAGATGAGACCCTTGATCTTCTTCTTGGCATCGCGCTCGGCCACGATGTAGCGCCCGAGGATTTCCAGCCACGAGCCCCGCTGCCAGATGTCCTGCCAGAGATAGGCGGTCGGATGTCCGGCAGCGTTCGGCGGGTTACCCTTTCCGCCGTCGTTGCCCTTGTTGAAGGGCAGGAAGCGCGTCTGCGGGCCTTCGAGCCTCGTCGTCATCATTACTTCGGCGTTGCTGACCGCAAAGTGAACCAGAGCGCCGCTGGGAAAACTCAGGAGCGGCTCGGGTGCCTGGCCCTTGAGGTTCGGCAGGCGGTCTAACTTGTACTGGTCGACCGCGTCAGTGACGGACTGGGTGAAGTCAGTCTTCAATTCGACAGTGGCGACAGGCAGCCCGTTGAGGAACAGCACCAGATCGATGGCGTTCTCGTTGCCAAGCGAGTAGCGCACCTGCCGCACCACGCGCAGCCGGTTGGCCTGATAGCGGGCAAGGATGTCGGTATTCATCGCCAGCGCTGGTTTGAACTGGGCGAGCGCCAAGGGCGCCTTGAGGCCGATCATCTCGACGCCATGCCGGATCACGTCGAGCGTCCCGCGTTCATCGAGTTGCCTGCGGATACGGTCGAGCAGCGTTGTCTCCGCCGCAGCGCCATGGGTTTTCGTTAGCGCAGCCCATGCGGTCGGCTGGCTCGCCTGAACCCACGCCATGACATCGGCGGGAAAGAGCGCTCTTGCTCGATCATAGGCGACGGCATCGCGCTCGGCATAGAGCCAGCCATTCGCAGCGAGATACTCGCAGACCTCGGTCTCGAAACTGATTTCCTTGTGGAGTGTCATGTGGTCTTCGCAGGGCGCAGGCCGAGCGCGGCGAACCCTTCAGCCACCTCCGGTTTGATAGTCCAGCGATGGTCGGCGGAGAGGTCGGCGAGGACGCCACAATAGAAATCGGCATCACGTTCTTCGGCGTACGGCGCTGGCCACAGTGATCCGATACGGCTCTTGCACATGGTGCCAAAATTCTTGTGCCAGATTTGCCCGCCCCAACCCAGCTTCTCGCTCAGGCCGTGGGATGTGAGGCCTGGATTGTCGAGCAAGGCCTGCACGACGTTGCGCTCATTCTCGGTCATCGGGTTATCCCTGAAGGCCTCAACGACAAGTTGTGCCCTTGGAAGACTGCTTGCGTGGTCGATCCGCTGCTGCCGTTCCTCAGCTTCGTACCGGTCCAGAGCGTCGAGGAGCTGCCCCGCTTCCGCCGACCCTTTCGCCAATGCCTCGCTTGCACGGGCGCGCATCGTGCCACGTTCTTTTTGGCTCTTGGACCGGATGGACGCGATGAGTTTCGAAACGTTCACGCAAACACCATTCGATCTGGCTTGGCGGGAGAGGCGGCGGCCTCGCGGCGACCTTCAAATGTTCGCACATCGATTTTGCCGGTGACGGCGGCGGAGATCAGCGCGGCCCGGCGCTCGGTTAGTAGTGCGATAGCATTTTCAGCCTCTCGCTGTAGGGCCTCAAACTTATCCACTTGCGTAACGATCTCACCTGCAATTGCGGCTTGTTCGGCCAGTGGCGGCTTGGGCAAGCGCTGGTCGCGCACTTGGGTTCCAGTGATAAGCGGCTGGGCCGTCCGAGCGGCAAGCTGGTTGAGGTTTCGCGCTCTGAGAAGTTGCGCCAAGAATGCCAGGTCAAATGATCGTGTATTCGCTTCCAAGACCAAAGCGTTGTCCGTAATCCAGGCGGGTGGAAGGATCTGATGGACATTTCCGCACAATGCCCCAACTCGGCCGATTGCCAGTACCTCATGATCGACATTCGCGTCGGAAGAGAAACCCATGACGCCGTTCCCTCCTATCACGGGCACGGGTGCGTCACTGTCTTGCGCGGGATGGACTTGGTCTGTCCCAATTGCAGCTCCGCTGCTGCATGTAGCAAACCATCGAAGCGGTACTATCTCCCAATGCTCTGGCACGTCGCCCAGCCACTCAACGCCTGAGGCCTTCATGGGGGCATCGGGTTTTAGCCCTTTCGTAACCGCGCGGGAAATGACGGCTTGGCGCTTCTCTTTCAACAGTTCGATCAGCGGCTTCTGCTCCGCTATCAGCGCATCGATCTTGCCCGTCTCGCGGTCGAGAAAAGTGGCAATGGCGGTTTGTTCGTTAATGGGCGGGATAGGAAAGGAGAAATTCTCGAATACGTTCTGATATAGATGTTGGATTGTTGATCCAAAACTACCCAAATCGCAAAAGTGGGTGAAATTAGGGGAACTAAGCACCCAATACAAATAGGACGTAGTGTATGCCTTGATAGGTCTGACAACAAAAATACCGCTATTCAAGCACGCAGGCTTTTCAAGGTCGGTTACAATCGCAAGCTTGCCAATGGTCCCGTCCTTTGTGATTAAAAGGTCTCCGCTCTCAAGCTGGATAAACGGGTCATCGTCGTACCGGTCACGGTCGACACAATAGCAGTCAGACCAATCAATAAATTTAGCACGAAAATCGGTTCCAGTAACAAGGTAAGCGAAGCCACTGTACATAAACTCGTCGGAAGTCAACCCCTTCCAGCCGACCCGAGCTTTCAGATAGCTGGTCTCCTTTATCCGCTTCACACCCCAATGTTCCGGCAACGACCCCAACCACTCTACTTTGCTTGGCCGATAACTTGGATAGGCCAGGGTCATGCCGACAGTCCCCCGATCATCGTCACGATGCGGCCCGTGACCTGCTTCAGGTCCGCGTCAATCTCGGCCAAAGGACGCGGCGGCTCGAAGACGTAGAAGTGGCGGTTGAAGGGGATCTCATAGCCGACCTTCGTCTTTTCGTGGTCGATCCAGGCATCCCCGGCATGAGGCAGGATCTCGCGCCGGAAATAGGCCTCGACGTCCTCTGGCAGCGGCACGTTCTCAGTGTCCCTGAGGGCACTGTCGGCCTGAGGCTTGCCCTTGTTCTTGCCGCGCTCGCCAAGGACGAGGCGTCCCTGCTGGTCACGCAAGGGGCGCTCGACGGTTATCGCACGGTAACCAAATGCCTCGTTCGGGAAGATCAGCGACAACGGCGCGAACTTCACCTTGCCGCCCTCGGGAGCCGCCGGGGGCAACTCGCCCTCCAGCACGACCTGCCGGGCCACTTCCTTGCCACTGTTGTCCAGCACGGTTGCAAGACGGGCCTCATGGAATCCGCCGAACAACTTGGTGACTGTGGCGATGTCGTCGTCGCCCATCTCCTTGCGCTTGGAGCCAAGGCTCTTGCGCATCTTGCGCCAGAAGCTCGACGCGTCGATAAGCTGCACCTTACCCTTGCGGTGGGCTGGCTTGCGGTTCGACAGCATCCAGACATAGGTGGAAATGCCAGTGTTGTAGAACATGTCGGTGGGCAGGGCGACGATGGCCTCGACCAGATCGTTTTCTAGCACGTAGCGGCGTATTTCGCTCTCGCCGCTGCCAGCCCCGCCGGTGAATAGGGGCGAGCCGTTCAGGACGATGCCGAAGCGGCTGCCGCCGTCGACCGCTGGCCGCATCTTCGAGAGAAGGTGCATGAGAAATAGCAGGGAGCCGTCGGAGACCCTTGGGAGACCGGGACCGAAACGGCCATTGAAGCCTTGCTGCTCGGCCTCGCGGCGGACCTCCTTCTCGACCTTTTTCCACTCGACGCCGAAGGGCGGGTTGGACAGCATGTAGTCGAATTTCTCGTGCGGTTGGCCATCGTCGGAAAGGGTGTTGCCGAAGACGATGTTGGCGACATCCTGCCCCTTGATCAGCATGTCGGCCTTGCAGATGGCGTAGGACTCGGGATTCAACTCCTGCCCGTACATGACCAGCGAGGCCTTGTCGTTGTGTTCGACCAGATGCTCACCGGCCACCGACAGCATCCCGCCGGTGCCTGCGGTCGGGTCATAGATCGTGCGGACCACACCGGGCTTCGACAGGATGTCATCATCCTCGACGAACAGCAGGTTCACCATGAGCCGGATGACTTCGCGGGGCGTGAAATGCTCACCGGCGGTTTCGTTGGAGAGTTCGGAGAATTTGCGGATCAGTTCCTCAAAGACGAGCCCCATCTGGTGGTTGTCGACTTTGCTCGGATGCAGATCGATGCGAGCGAATTTCTCGGTGACCTGATAGAGCAGCCCGGCTTTGGCCAGCCGGTCGACCTGGGTGGCGAACTCGAAGCGCTCGAAGATGTCGCGAACGTCCGGCGAAAAGGCCTGAACGTAGGCGAACAGGTTCTGGCCGATGTTGTCCTGATCGCCCATCAGCTTGCGCATGTCGAGCTTGGAGGTGTTGTAGAAGGTCTGCCCGGCCTTGCGCAGCAGGAAGGGCTCCGGGCTCATGCCTTGCGCGGTCTTCGCCGCATGTTCGGCCAGCACGGCTTCCTTGGTCGGCTCCAGCACACAGTCCAGACGCCGCAGGACGGTGAACGGCAGGATGACCTTACCGTAGTCAGCCTGCTTGTAGTCGCCCCGCAGCAGGTCCGCGACGGACCAGATGAATGCCGAAAGTGCCTGCTGGTTCAACTGTGGTGCCCCCCAAATCAGTTTTGGGAGACTAAAGCTGACAGACCAGTAAATGGCAACGGCTATGAGGCCGCTTCCAAGCACCGGGGCGTTCTCTACACTAACGAAGAGGCTCTGGTAGTCGCTCTTTTTTCCCGTGCAAATGTGTGAAACATCGACTGTCGGCAATAATGCCAAATGATTGGAGCCGACGGGATGACGCACTTCAAGATCGTGTTTTTCGGGAGCAGAGGCCGGGTTGTCGCAGAGCGCACCATCCCCTGCGAAAGCCACTGGGATGCATGTGTTTGGGGTTGGAAGAACCTGCCCGCAAAAGCGGAGGACTTTCACGCCGAGGAAGCTTCGTACGAGGAAAAGCTGGAGGAGTCTGAGAGGGAGAATGACCTGATAATCCTGAGAGCCTTTCACATTCTCAGGAAGCGGGCTGGGCTGACCAAAGGGTTGACCTGAGTGCGTCGGTCGTCGCCATCGTGGCAGTGCCCCTCCAGCGACAAAAAAGGTGGGGGCAAAGACGTCGAACGTAAAGCGAGCCCCACGGAGCCAACTTCAGGTTATCGTCAGGTAGTTGATCGGAGAGACGGCTTCGCCCGAACCGATAGAGGAGCCTGACGGTCCTGAAGCCATGGCTTGGTGAGACAAAGCAGTGATTATCATTGATAATATCAATTTTGTCTCCCGCCAAGCGAAGCTGGCATCGCGGTCGGTTATCCCATGAACGGCGAAGCCGTCTCACCTATGGGTTCCGACTGGGGGCCGCCAGTTATCTCTCGACAGCGCCGACGGACCCCCAGTTACCTCTCGTCTATAGTATAGCGACGAGCAGTTTCTTTGACTTAGAGGTCGCTAATAGACCTTGCATGGTACCAAACCGCCTGCTTGGACATGCCACTCAGTTGGACGATCTCGGCCTGTGTTTTGCCCTCGGCCAGTAGTGCCCGCACGGTATCCCGAGCCTTGGGTTTCTTGACGGCTCCCGCTGGTGCCTTCAGGAACCGGGCGAGAAACTCAAGTCCATCTGGGGTCACCAAGGTTCGGACCCAGTTCTCGTCCTTCTGTCCGTAGTGAATGGATATCAGACGGCCGTCGCCCACCGCTGCTCTCGTGGCCACGGCGTCATGGCGATACTCCGGTTTCCTCGCGGTCGGGTCGGTCACCATGGGCACCATGCGCCAAGCAACGCGGCGCTCGGCAAGCCCCTTGCGTTCCAGCATGGGGATAAGCTTTCGGACGGTCGTATCGATGCCGTAGCGTGCCCGAAGGACATCCAAGGCCTTGGAGAGTGACAGGCAGCCGGTGACGATTTCGCCGGTGATTGGGTTGAAGATTTCTCCGCGAGCAAGGAGGGGTCGACCTAACTCCGCTTTGTAGCGGACGCTTTCGGCGATCACCTCTGCGGCGGTGAGTGACCGACCGCCACGGGCAATGGCTGCTGACGTGAGTTGTTTGATCCATCCCTTGAGGCCGGGCGTGGGCTTAGTGTGCATGGTCATGGCGATGGAATGCCTTTCTTCGAGCCGTACGGCGTGTTGGGAGTCGATTGGCTGAGGTTGGCAGTATAGGAAGCTGGCGAGGGCTTGACGCTTCTCAGGCCGCGCTCTGGGGTCGGGCGGCGATGCCGTCCCGAAGGGCCCTTAGTTCATCGACCGAATAGCGGTGTGTGAACCAGTCAGGCATTAGGGTTTGGGTGTTTCTGGAACGTCGGGCGCCCTCGGCGACAAGCTGCACTGCTGCTCAAGATGCGGAGGGTTCCCCGGTGATCACAAGGGACCACCGAGATGAAGCCTGGAAGGAAGGGGAGGCAAGAAGGAGCGGACGCGCGGCGGAGAGCTTTGCCCGTAAATCATGATGGGCAGATAATCGCTGCAGGAGGGCGTTCTATCCCTCCATATGGCAACCTAATGAACGGCCTCTATGTCCAGTATGGGCCCCTAATTAGCTCGCACTAATGAGCAGCTTCTATGTGCAATATGGAAGGGTATTGCGGGAAAGAAGAAAAGAAAATTTTCCCGTTCTATGTCCCATATGAGGGGGTAATTATTTTGTTCTAATCGCCCCTCCTTTTTGGGAGTTTTTGAGGAACAATTTTCTCATCACGCCTTTAAGCGACGGCGGCTCTATGTGCTATATGACGACTTAATCAGCCCGGCTCCCCGGTGCTGTCGAAGATGAGCGCGTGGCTGTAGCCGCTCCGCATGGTGACGACCGCCCGCCTGAGGGTCTTGCTGTCGCACTCAAGGTCGATGCGCTGCACGAGATTGGAGATGAGCCCTTGAGCTCCCTTCCGGTCTTCCTTGGCCAGCCGCCTAATCTCTTCCTGATCCATCTCGAAGTCGATGACAGCCGCCGCACTCTCCCGGTAACGTGCGTCATTCTCTCGGATGGCCACCATGTCCCTCCGCTTCGCCTCTATTTGGCGGGCCAACTCATCGGCCTTCCCCAACAGGACCTTGCGAACATCGGAAGTTTCAGCCTCCGCGATACCGGCGAGGATGTTGGATTGCTTAGCCTCAAGGGCACCTATGGTCTCCTCAAGTTTGGCTGTGAGATCGGGGGCCGTCTGGTCATGCGGTACAGGAACAGCCAAGAAACCAATGCGGTCAATCAACTCTCGCTCGAACTGGTCATATCGCCAGTTGGGGGCGGTGCATCCAGTGCGCTTGAACGTCTTCCCTGTGCAGGTGAAATAGCCCCACACCGCACCGCCCTTCTTGGAGGACGTGAGCACCATCGGGGAGCCGCAGTGTCCGCAGCGGACCATGCGAGAAAACAGGTTTGATGTGCGCCCCACCTGTCGGCTGTGCTGTCGGGCCTTGGTGCGCTGGCGGGAGGCCAGCCATTCGGTCTCGGTGATCAGCGCCGGGAAGTAGCCGGGAACCTCCTCGCCCTTGAGGACAAGGCATCCGTAGGCGGCTGGGGACCGAAGGACATCCCCGACGACAGCTTGAGCCCAAGAGTTTCCTGCGGGAGACGGGATGCCGCGCGTGTTCAGTATCTGTGTGATGGTCTGCTGTCCGTGGCCCTCTTCGGCAAGCTGGAAGATCAGCCGCGCTTCGTCCGCTCGCTCATTCAGACCATTGGTCTCCCGGTCAATCCAGAAGGGGATCTTGGCGACCTTGACCCTTCCGCCTCCGCTTGCGACCGCTGCGCGTGCTTTCTCAGCCTTGCGCTTCCAGGCCTCGCCCACCCGATGGGAGAGCTTGGAGCTGTACTCGTGGGCCGCCTGCATGGCCATGAGGGACATCATTAGATTTGAGAAATTATCGTCGTAACCCTCGCTTGTGTGGACCCGTTGGTCCGTCAAGGTCACAAGGGTTAGTCCGGTATCCAAGAGGTCGAGGAAATAGCGGATGGCCCGCGTGGGCTTCACGCGAGTGATACGGTCAATGTTCTCAACGATCAGGACCACATCGCTTGGTATCTTGCCAGAACGGACGTCCCCGACAAACTGGCCCAGTTCGGCTTCAAGGTTCGCGCCTTTGAATGCGCTCACACCATCGTCTACCAGTTGACTGTCGAGGATCAGACCATAGGAGGCACAGAATGCCTCGGCGTTCTTCGTCTGCCTGGCAGAGCTATCGCCCTGCGCCTGCTTGCCGGAACTCCAGCGAGCATAAGAAATCGCATTGCGGCCCTTGAGGTCTCGGGGCTGTAGCATGGCTGGACGGTCTCCGTTCGTGTCTGGAGGCCGCCCGATACCACTATGCAGAATTAAAGTCTATGCCAGGTCTGGCTCTTGCAGATCAGGCCGCCGAGCACGCAACCGCTCATCTTGAGCGAGGTGCCCGACAATGTCGCCTTGCCTGAATAGGTCTTGTCGTTTGCCGGATCGGTGATGTTGCCGGTATATTTGTTGTCGCCGGCCGCCTTGAGCGAGCCGATGGTCTTGCCGGCATATTTGCCGGACTTCAGCGTAATGGAAAACGAGCCGGAGCCACCGATGGCAGCAGTGTCACCGGCTTGCGTCTTCCAGTTGCCCTCGATCGGATCGGCAAACGCCGCGCCGCTCAGCATCAAAGTGGCCGCCAAGGCCAGGCTCACTTTTCCAAACATGTCTTCCTCCCTTTGGATGGCCGGCCGGATGCTCCGCCTCGCCGGTCTGCCGCTTACGCAAACGTAAGCTAATCCAGCTTCCAGCAAAACAAAAGCGGTGCCGCTACGGAAGACTTTGGCATTTTGAAGCCGCCTGAATTCGCGCTGTCGGCGAGGAAATGAAAACGATCGCCGTCTCCTGTTTGTCTCCTAGGGTTAGCGGAGTGTTGATCGAGGCCTGCAAGATTTTCGTCAAATTTGACGAAAATCGGCTGAATTGCTGGCTTCGTATCCTTAACGAATTTCCGTGTTTACCTCTTGTTTTAGCTTTGTTTTCCTCAAATTAAGCACGCCATTTAACGACGGATTCAAGCCTGCGCGGCATTCTCGAAAGCATCGAAAGAGCGGCCCGGACAAGACAAACGGAGGCAGCTCTCGGGAGCCAGACAGGGGACTAAAATGGCACGTTTTGAAATGCTTGAAGCAGGTTTCGGCGCCATGGGGGCAACTGCCCAGGCCGACATTCTTTTCGAACTGGGCATGATGTATGCGACCGGCCGCGATTGCGAGACCGACGTCGTTGCCGCCCACAAATGGTTCAACATCGCCGCCATCAAGGGATCGGCCCGCGCCGCCGAACTGCGCTCGGAACTCTCAGCCGCGATGTCGAAGATCGAGATCGCCAAGGCGCTGCGCGAAGCCCGCGAATGGATGACCATGCACTGAATTTCGCCAGAAGGGGACGCTTCGGCCAAGACCGCTAAAGACGGTCGGGCTAAAACAGGGACAAGGCTGCGCAGACAGCCAGGCTACAGGCCAACAATGCCAGAATGCGGCAGGCCGACAGGTTCAAGCCGCGCGAATGATGGTCAGCAGGAAGACAGGGAAGACCAAGTTGGATTCGCGGCGCGGGGGCGCTGGGGAACAGCCTGACAGGCAAAAAAACCACGACCAGCCGGAACAAGGCTGGCGTGGCTTTTTTGCGAGAGTGGGACATCTCAGGCCCAATCGAGCGGCGCCAATGCGCCTAGACAGGCGCAATGAAGGATGAAATTGTCCCGCCTCTCTGGAAGAAGCGTGGCCGGGGCGGCCGCGCGTGAGTGGAGGAGTTCTATTGTCATGAAAAAAATGAGTATTTTGAGCGCGGCCATTTTCGGCCTGATGATGAGCGCGCCGGTCGCGTTCGCCGACGACATCACCATTTCGGTGGTCGGCCCGATGACCGGACAGCTCGCCACCATCGGCGACCAGTTCAAGCAGGGCGCACAGGCCGCCGCCGACGCCATCAACGCCGCTGGCGGTGTCAATGGTTCGCAGATCAAGCTCGACATCGAGGACGACCAGTGCGATCCCAAGCAGGCCGTGTCGGTCGCCAATCGCATCGTCGCCAACGGCGTCAAGTTCATCGACGGCCATGCCTGCTCGGGTTCGAGCATTCCGGCCTCGGCCGTCTATGCGGAGGCCGGTGCGTTGATGATGAGCCCGGCTTCGTCGAACCCGGTGCTGACCGACGCCGCGGCCAAGGCCGGCTGGCCGACGATCATGCGTCTCTATACGCGTGACGACGCACAGGGCGCCTTCATCGGCCCGTGGATCGCCAAGAAATATGCCGGCAAGAACGTCGTCGTCCTGCACGACAAGAGCGCCTACGGTCAGGGCGTGGCCGATGCCGTCAGGTCAACCATGAATGCCGGTGGCCTCAAGGAAGTCTATTATGACGCCATCAATCCGGGCGAGAAGGACTATTCGGCGCTTGTCACCAAGCTTAAGGATCTCAAGGCCGATGTGGTCTATTTCGGCGGCTACCATCCTGAGGCTGGCCTGATCCTGCGTCAGTCGGCCGAACAGAACCTGAAGTTCCAGCTGATCATGCCGGACTCCATCGCCTCGCCGGAATTCTGGCAGGTTGCCGGCCCGGCCGGCGAGGGCACCATGTTCGTGTTCCCGTCGGATCCCCAGGCAAAGCCGGAAGCCAAGGCGGCGGTCGA
Organism: Mesorhizobium sp. BH1-1-4; assembly: GCF_020165665.1. Classification (NCBI taxonomy): domain Bacteria; kingdom Pseudomonadati; phylum Pseudomonadota; class Alphaproteobacteria; order Hyphomicrobiales; family Phyllobacteriaceae; genus Mesorhizobium; species Mesorhizobium sp. BH1-1-4. The sequence continues at coordinate 69,278 of NZ_JAIUIN010000011.1, read as the reverse complement.
GAAGATCAAGGCCGGCGGCTTCGTGCCGGAAGGCTTCACGCTGTTCTCCTACGCCGTGGTCCAGGCTTTCGCCGAAGGCATCAAGCGCGCCGGCAGCGACGATCCGGCCAAGGTTGCCGAGGCGCTGAAGAACGGCACGCCGATCAGCACCGTTGTCGGCGATGTCACCTTCGACGAGAAGGGCGACCTCAAGAACGCCAGCTACGACATCAACCAGTGGCATGACGGCAAATACGCGCCGATCGCGCAGTAATCGCTCCGCCGCTTCGGCGGTCAGGGAACTTGAACAAATGGCCGGGTTCGTCCCGGCCATTTTTGTCGGAAACACTGTAGTTGAGCGCCCGGCATTTCACGTCCGGAAAGAAATAAATATCACTCTGTAATTGCGCTATTAGGGAAGGCTTTTTTAGGTCAAAAAATGAATGTAGGGGTGATTCTTTCTGCCGCTTCGCGTTTTGAGACAGGCAGATTTGCTCGCCGACTTGCCCCATTCGCATAATCAGATCCGGATCTGGCGCCATATGAATTCAACCACAAACCTGGCCGGCGAGAATTTCTTGACCCGCCGCGTGTACATCATGATCGGCTGCCTCGTCGTGTTGACCGTCTTGGCGGCATTGTGGCCGATTTATCGGGCGTTCCTCGATATCGAGATTGATACCAATGAGGGATGGAATGCCTACTATGCCGATGCGGCGATGGGGCGGATGCCGCTCTATCCCGCTGCCCATCAGCTGATTGCCAACAATTATCCGCCACTTTCCTTTTACATTGTCGGGGGTCTGGGGCGGTTGATCGGTGATGTCGTGCTGGCCGGACGGTTGCTGTCGCTCGCAGCAATTCTGGTGATCGCCTGGGGTGTTTTCCGCGCCATCCGCCTGCTGGGTGGGGATGCGACCTCCGCGGTGATCGGCGCGCTATTTTTCGGCGCCACCATGTGCCGCTTTTTTACCGGCTATGTCGGGATGGATGACCCCCATTTGCTGGCCCAGGCAGCCATGACGATTGGCTTTGTCGCCTTCCTCAAGGCCCGGGCGCAGGATCGCGGCTACGCCCTGCCCATTCTTCTGATGGTGGCCGCCGGGTTCATCAAACACAACATCGTAGTGATGCCTCTGACAGCAATGATATGGGTGGGCATCAACAAGCCGCGGCAAATGGTGAAATCCGCGATCCTGGCGGCTTTCGCCATCGTTCTGGGTTTTGCCCTCTGTTACGTCGCCTTCGGCCCCGATTTTTTCAGCAATCTGAGGTCGCCGCGCGCCTATTCGCTGAAACACGCCTTCGGCGCCATCGGCCATCTGCAATGGATTGCCGTTGGACTGGCCGCCTGGGTTTACGTCGGCATTACGCGCAGGACCGATCCCAATATCCGCTTGTGCAATCTCCTAAACATCCTTGGCCTCGTGATGTTCTTTGTCCAGAAAACCGGCGATGGCGTGGCCTACAACGCGCAATTCGAACTGGTCTTCGGGGTGTCGATTGCCACCGGCCTCGCTTTCGCGCATGCGCCGCTTTTGCCGCTCGCTCGGCGCTGGTCGCCGGAGGCGCTGCGGTTCGTCCTTTTGCTCGCCATTTGTCTTCGCCTGGTGGCATCGTCACGCATTGAACCGGTGAGATTGTTGATCGATCCGAGTTTTCATGAGGAAATAGCCGCGCGCGAAGCGGCTATGTCCACGACGGCCGCGCGCTTAAAAAGCGTCCCTGGAGATGCGACCTGTTTCTGTACGCTCGCCAGCTACCGTTCAGGAAAAACGTTCATTGTTGATCCCTTCTACGTCCACCAGCAGGTTCTCGCCGGACTCCTTCCTCCCGATGCCATCGACAAACTCGTCGCTGCCGGAAAGTTGACTGTCGTGGAAGCGGATCCCCTTCTGCATTGGTAAGTTTTTGTTCCACAGGATTGCTACTGTGCCAAGCTCAGATAACCCAAGGATGATTTTGAACATCGATGTCAAAGACAGTCAAAATGCGACGTCGCATTTTGCCCCATTGGTTTCAGTGATCATTCCGACATTCAATGAATTTGCGAATGTGTCCAAGGTCGCCGCGGCCATCGGGAATGCGCTCGAGGGCAAGGAACATGAGATCGTTTTTGTTGACGACGACTCCTCTGACGGAACCAGAGCTGAAGTCGCAAAATTGGCTGCCGTTCTCCCCGGAGTTCGGCTCATCCATCGGATCGGCCGGCGCGGGCTGTCCACTGCCGTCACCGAAGGAATGCTCAGCACGACCACGCCGTTCATGGTCGTGATGGATGCCGATCTTCAGCATGACGAGGCCATCATACCGAAAATGCTTTCCTTCCTCGAAGCCAACACCGCTGATCTTGTGGTTGGCTCCAGGTACATCGAAGGGGGTGGGTTGGGCTCCTGGGACAAACGCCGGGCACAAATTAGCGCTTTTGCAACGCGGCTGGCCAAGATGGTAACGAAGAGCGATCTCACGGACCCGATGAGCGGGTTCTTCGCTATTACGAGATCAGCTTTCGATAACTCGGTCAGGGATTTGTCAGGTCAAGGCTACAAGATCCTGCTAGATATCTGCGCTTCCTCGAAATCTCCGTTGAGGATCCAGGAGGTCGCTTACCAGTTTCGCACGAGGCAGGCCGGCGAGAGCAAGCTGGATGCCTTGGTTACATGGGAATATCTGATGCTGCTGGCCGACAAGTTGGTCGGTCACGTCGTTCCGGCGCGCTTCATATCCTTCTCCCTGATAGGCGGCCTTGGCGTGTTCGTTCACATGGTGGTCTTGTCGGCACTTCTCGCCACGGGTCTTGCGGATTTTATAGCCGCTCAAGGCCTCGCGACAGTCACCGCGATGGTGTTCAATTTCTTTGTGAACAACACACTGACCTATCGCGATAGACGTCTCCGGGGTGCCAAGGAGGTGATCTTTGGCCTGTTCACTTTCATGCTTGTATGCTCCGTGGGTGCTTTCGCCAATGTAGGCATTGCAAACTATCTGTTCGCCAACAGTCATTACAGATGGTGGTCGGCAGGCTTGGCCGGCATCCTCCTCGGCGCCGTTTGGAACTATGCGGCCACGTCGATCTTTACCTGGAGAGTGAGGAAACGCCCGAGCGTGGCCGCAAAGGGCTCCACCGTATAGGTATGTGACGCGCCCGCCGTCAGGCGTTCGGTTCTCCGACGAACCGCACCAGCACCGTCCCGTCGCTTACCTGAGAACCCTCGGCCGCGATCTCGGCGATCACACCGTCATGTGGTGCGGCGATGGTGTGCTCCATCTTCATCGCTTCGAGGATCAGCAAGGGTTGCCCTTTGATCACAGCTTCGCCCTTCGCCGCGCGTACGAGCTTGACCAGGCCCGGCATCGGCGCGCGCAGGCTGCCGGAGGCGGCTGCTGCTTCATCGCTCCTGGCCAGGGGATCCGGCACGCTGAAAGTATAGCCGACAGCGCCCTCGAACACCGTGATGTGGCCAGGCCAGCGGGCGAGGCGGGGAAGGGTGCGAAGGTCATGCGCATTGGCGTTGTCATATGGCGCATCGAGCGCCACCTGAAAGCGGCCGTCCGGCCGCATTGAAACCTTTGCCAGTATCGCCTCGTCGCCAAATTTCAGCCGGGTGCGGCGCGCCACACCGTGGAAATGCGCATAGCCGGCAAGCGACGACCAAGGGTCGTCCGACGGCGGCAATGCTCCGGCACCCGAAGCGGCCAGGGCGGCGGCCGAGATGATTTCGCCGGTCGGCGGCGCGACCGCCGTCAGCGCCTCCTGGTGTCTGCCGATCAGGCCGGTATCGACGTCTTCAGCCGCAAAATCCGGATCGGCGGCAAGGGCCGCAAGAAAAGCGGTGTTGACGGTGGATCCGGCAACCTCCGTCTGCGCGAGCGCCGCGCGGAGCGCTTCCAGTGCTGCCGCTCTGTCCCCGGCATGGACGACCAGCTTCGCTATCATGGGATCGTAATAGGGCGAGATGGCATCGCCGGCCCGCACGCCGGTCTCGATGCGCATCGCGGCACCTTCAGGGGCAATGTCCGGAAATTTGAGGTGGTGCAGCGTGCCCGTCGCCGGCAGAAACCCCTTGGCCGCGTCCTCGGCATAGATGCGCGCCTCGAAAGCATGGCCGGAAAGCGCGATCTCGCTTTGTGTCTTCGGCAGTTTTTCGCCGCTGGCGACCCGCAACTGCCACTCGACGAGATCGGTGCCGGTGACCATCTCGGTGACCGGGTGCTCGACCTGCAGGCGGGTGTTCATTTCCATGAACCAGAAGCGGTCGACTTTCAGGCCTTGCGAGGCATCGACGATGAACTCGATGGTGCCGGCGCCGGAATAGTTGATCGCCTTGGCGGCCTTTACCGCCGCTTCCGTCATCGCCTTGCGCAGCGCCGGCGTCATGCCGGGGGCGGGGGCCTCCTCGATCACCTTCTGGTGGCGGCGTTGCGCCGAGCAGTCGCGCTCGTAGAGATGCACGGCATTGCCGAAGTTATCGCCGAACACCTGCACCTCGATGTGGCGCGGCTTGTCGACATATTTCTCGACCAGCACGCGGTCGTCGCCGAAAGCGGCCTTGGCCTCGCGCCGGGCGCTGGACAGCGCTTCCGAAAAATCATCGGGATGCTCGACGCGGCGCATGCCCTTGCCGCCGCCGCCGGCGCGCGCCTTGATCAGCACGGGATAGCCGATCTCGCGGGCCTTGGACGCAAGCAGCACGATTTCCTGCGCCTCGCCATGATAGCCCGGCACGACCGGCACGCCGGCCTTCTCCATCAGCCGCTTGGCGGCGTCCTTCAGTCCCATGGCGCGGATCGAGGCCGCCGACGGGCCGATGAAAATGAGGCCAGCCGCCACCACCTGATCGACGAAATGCGGGTTTTCCGACAGGAATCCGTAACCGGGGTGAATGGCCTGCGCGCCCGTTTCCAGTGCGGCCGCAACGATCTTGTCGCCGCGAAGATAGCTCTCGCCGACCGGCGAGGGGCCGATATGAACCGCTTCGTCTGCCATCTCGACATGCAGGGATTTTGCGTCGGCATCCGAATAGACGGCGACAGTGTGTACGCCGAGCTTGCGCGCCGTGCGAATGACGCGGCAAGCGATCTCGCCCCGATTGGCGATCAGGATTTTGCTAAACATGGAGCCTCCAGCGGCGAAGTTGCTTCGAGCGACGCAGGCCTTTCTTCGCGCTCGCCCCAGTCCTACCGGACATATCCCCCACGAGAGGCAAATTGTCCTGGAGGCCCGTCCTGGAAATCGTTCGCTCTATACGCTGAACATCTCCCTTACCAAGGGAGTGCCCCGCCTGGCGCTCGGCTCTGCCTACTTCGACGCCGAGATTGCGCAGCCGCCGCTCGCGGTCTTGACCTTCCATCGCGCCAGGCCGGCCTGGCAACTGCGCAACGCGGTCTCTTCCGCGGCCTTCTGGGAAGGCGCGTTGAGCTTGGTGCCGCAGATGATGTAAAGGTCGACAACGCGCGAATAAAAGGTCGTGGCGTAGGCCGAATGGCCGCTCGCGGCGATGTAGGCCTTGTAGGCGACGTTGCATTGGCTCTTCGGATCCGAGCCCAGGGTCGGCGCGAAATGCACCTCGCCCTTGCTGCCTGCCAGCGACCCCGCCGGACTTGAGACTGTTGCCGCGAATATTAGAGGAATGGAAAGTGTCGAAGCGCCCACGATCCGGCAATATTTCAGTCGCATTTCCGCCCTGTCCCCGTTGCACTGGCAAGTGCAAGCAGTAGCGGATATTTTGCTTCTCCGCCAGATCGGCGGCGTGAATTGAAGTCTGCTTTTTCTGCGAAATTTGTTGGGCCATAAAGTTCAAATTCCTCCAATGGCAGCAACGGCACCTCGGTATAGTTCCACAATTTGACGGCTGAAACGACAACGGGCACGGACGCCGATCGCGTCCCACGCCTTGCTCGTCATCACATCCGGAACACGCCGAAGCGTGTCTCCTCTATCTCGGCGTTGAGTGCCGCGGAGAGGCTGAGCGCCAGCACCTCGCGTGTCCTGGCCGGATCGATGATGCCGTCGTCCCAAAGGCGGGCGGATGAGTAGAGCGGATGGCCCTCATGTTCGTATTTCATCAGGATCGGCTTCTTGAATTTCGCCTCTTCTTCGGCGCTCCATTCCCCGCCCTTGCGCTCGATGCCTTCGCGCTTGACCATGGCCAGCACCGTTGCCGCCTGTTCGCCGCCCATCACCGAGATGCGGGCATTTGGCCACATCCACAGGAAGCGCGGCGAGTAGGCGCGGCCGCACATGCCGTAATTGCCGGCCCCGAACGAACCGCCGATGATGACGGTCACCTTAGGCACCTTGGCGGTCGCCACCGCCATCACCAGCTTGGCGCCGTCCTTGGCGATGCCGCCCGCCTCGTATTTTCGGCCGACCATGAAGCCGGTGATGTTTTGCAGGAAAACCAGCGGAATCTTGCGCTGACAGCACAGTTCGATGAAGTGTGCGCCCTTCAGCGCGCTCTCGGAAAACAGTACGCCATTGTTGGCGATGATGCCGACCGGCATGCCGTGGAGATGGGCGAAGCCGGTGATCAGCGTCGTGCCGTAATTCTGCTTGAACTCATCGAATTCGGAGCCGTCGACGATGCGCGCGATCACCTCGCGCACATCATAGGGCTGGCGCAGATCGGTCGGCACGATGCCGTAGAGTTCATCCGCGGGATGAAGCGGCGGAATCGATTTGTGTAAGTTCAGGCTTACAGCCTTGTTCCGATTCAGGTTCTTGATGATGCGCCGGCAAATGGCGAGCGCGTGTTCGTCGTCCAACGCATAATGATCGGCGACACCGGAAAGCCTGGTGTGCACGTCAGCGCCGCCCAGATCCTCGGCGCTGACATCCTCGCCGGTGGCCGCCTTCACCAGCGGCGGTCCGCCGAGGAAGATGGTCGCCTGGTTGCGCACCATGATCGTCTCGTCCGACATCGCCGGCACGTACGCGCCGCCAGCCGTGCAGGAGCCCATGACGCAGGCGATCTGCGGGATGCCGGCGGCCGACATGTTGGCCTGGTTGTAGAAGATACGGCCGAAATGCTCGCGGTCGGGAAAGACCTCGTCCTGGTTGGGCAGGTTGGCGCCGCCGCTGTCGACCAGATAGACGCACGGCAAATTGTTCTGCAGCGCGATCTCCTGTGCGCGCAGATGCTTCTTCACCGTCAACGGATAATATGTGCCGCCCTTCACCGTGGCGTCGTTGACGACGACCATCACCTCGGTGCCCTCGACGCGGCCGATGCCGGCGATCAGGCCGGCCGACGAGATCTCCTCGCCATACATGGACCACGCCGCGAACTGGCCGATCTCGAGGAAGGGCGAACCGGTGTCCAGCAATTGCGCCAGGCGTTCGCGCGGCAACAGCTTGCCACGGCCGACATGACGCTCGCGAGCCTCGTCCGAGCCGCCGCGCTCGACGATTGCCGCCTTCTCCGCGATGTCGGCGACCAGAGCCCGCATGCGCTCGGCATTGGCGCGGAAGCTTTCGGAGGAGGGGGAGATCTGGGTCTGCAGGACGGCCATGCTACACCCCCTCCGCCATGATTTCGCGGCCGATCAGCCAGCGGCGGATTTCGCTGGTGCCGGCGCCGATCTCGTAGAGCTTGGCGTCACGCAACAGCCGGCCGGTCGGATAGTCGTTGATATAGCCATTGCCGCCAAGCAACTGGATGGCGTCGAGCGCCATCTGCGTCGCTTTCTCGGCGGCAAACAGCACGCAGCCGGCGGCGTCCTTGCGGCTGGTCTGGCTGCGGTCGCAGGCGGCGGCGACGGCATAGACATAGGCGCGCGCTGCGTTCATGGCCGTATACATGTCGGCAAGCTTGCCTTGCACCAGCTGGAATTCCCCGATCGGCTGGCCGAACTGCTTGCGCTCGTGAACATAGGGGATCGCCACGTCGAGGCACGCCGCCATCAGGCCGATCGGCCCGCCGGCAAGCACGGTGCGCTCATAGTCGAGACCCGACATCAACACCTCGACGCCGCGTCCTTCGTCGTGCAGCACATTGTCGAACGGCACCTCGACATTTTCGAATACCAACTCCCCGGTGTTGGACCCCCGCATGCCGAGTTTGTCGAGTTTCTGCGCCACCGAAAACCCCGGCATCGCCTTCTCGACGATGAAGGCGGTGATGCCGCGTGACTTCCGCTCCGGGTCCGTCTTGGCGTAGACGACCAGCGTCTCGGCGTCCGGACCGTTGGTGATCCACATCTTGGTGCCGTTGAGCACATAGCGGTCATTGCGCTTGTCGGCGCGCAGCTTGAGCGACACCACGTCGGAGCCGGCTCCAGGCTCCGACATGGCGAGCGCCCCGACATGCTCGCCCGAACACAGCGGCGGCAGGTATTTTTCCTTTTGCGCCGGCGTTGCCCAGCGGTTGATCTGGTTCACGCAAAGATTGGAGTGGGCGCCATAGGAGAGGCCGACCGACGCCGAGGCCCGCGAAATCTCTTCGACCGCGATGACATGGGCGAGATAGCCCATGCCGCTGCCGCCGAAATCGGGATCGGCGGTAATGCCGAGCAGGCCGAGTGCGCCGAGTTCACCCCATAGATGCGCTGGGAATTCGTTCTCGCGATCGATATCAGCGGCTATCGGCGCGATCCTGTCCTGGGCAAAGCGCCGCACCATGTCGCGCAACGCCTCGACATCCTCGTCATGCCCGAAGCTGAGCGTGTTCGTGTACATGCCGTTCCTCCTGCCGCATGACCCCGAAAATCGACTTCGATCTTCGGGAAGGCTCATGGGCGAAATTCCAGTGCTACAGCGTCCTTTGCGCGTCCGCCGGGACGCGCGGCGCTGTAGTATTGACATCGATCTTCGCGCCGACGAGGCGCATTGTCATCGAAAGATATGTCGTCGTGACCTCAGCGATCGACAGCCGCTCGCCTGGCCGGAACCAGACGATGACGCCGGTCATCATCTGGATCAGCGCCATGGCCGTCAGGCCGGTGTCCTCGATGCTGAAAATGCCCGCCTCGGCGCCATCGCGCAGGATCGATCGCAGTTCTTTTTCGTAGGCCGTGCGCATGCGCAGGATCTGTGTCAGCCTGTCGGGAGACAGGCTGCGCAATTCCATGTTCGACACATGCGTGGCGTGGCGTCGCTCGATATGAAAGGCGATGTGATTGCGCACATAGGCGGCAAGCTGCCCCGATGGATCCGCGCCGGGTGCCCTCAAGCGCTCCCAGGCTTCGCGAAGTCCTTGCATATGCTCGCGCATCAGCGTGAACAGCAGCTCCTCCTTGGTCGGGAAATAGCGGTAGAGCGCGGCCGCCTGCACGCCGACCTCGGCGGCCAACTGGCGCATCGACATCGCCTCATAGCCGTAGCGCGCGATCAGGCCGACGGCGGCTTCGCGGATTGCCGCTTCGGTTCGCTCGCCGTCTGATCCCGCGGTGCGTGCCATCATCGCCTCGTTGATGACAATACAATAAAACGAACGTTCAATTAATTCAAGAGTGAGTTTCGCCTAGGCAATGATCCTGAAATCTCCAGGCGTGGTCCAGGTCTCCAGTTCCTCCACGTCAAGCCGCGAGACGGAAGCGCCTGGCGGGCCATGGCGAAGTCGCTCGATAATGGCGGCAACCGCCGCGTCGGCGCCGGCAAGCCATGCCGTCACCGAGCCATCCCTCTCGTTGCGCACCCAGCCCACCAGCCCGAGCCCGGTCGCTTCGCTTCGCGCCCACAGCCTGTAGCCGACACCTTGCACCTTGCCGTACACGCGCGCCTGCACTGCTCTCGTCCGGTCATCCATGGCTCGCTCCCTTGCATGGAGTCTGGCGCAGGATCGAACGAAGGCAACTGCTTGAAGGGATGACTGCGAACAAATGATGGGTCGCATTGGGTTTCGGCGGTGTATGACTTGGCCTATTAAATAGTTGACTAGGTCAAGTTTTCTGCAAAAAGTCTAGCGTGAACCCTTTTGGGAAGGCGCCTGACATGCCAGTTGATCGGAAAGCGTTGATCAATGACATCCGCCGTTTCAACCGGCTCTATACCGGCCTGATCGGACTGCTGGACGAAACCTTCCTGCATAGCGCCTACACGCTGACCGAGGCACGTGTGCTGTTCGAATTGGGTCGGCGACCCGGCCACATCGCCCCCGTCGCTGGCGGCAAGACAGGCTTTCTGGCGCGGGCGCTTCAACTCGATCTCGCACCAGCGGCATCCGAAATCGCTCGCGCGCTCCAGCTGGATGCTGGCTATGTCACCAGAATCCTTCGCAAATTCTCTGCCGCCGGTCTGACGGAAACGCGTTCAGGCCCTGACGTCATGCGTCGGCGCATTCTCTCACTCACGCAACGCGGCCTGGCGGCATTGACCAGCCTTCAGGCCGCGGCGGATCGCGATCTTGCTCGCTTGACCGCGGCCTTGGGCGACCAGGAGGCCGTCGAGTTGTCGGACATGCTCGCGCGCCTCAGCTCACTGCTCGATACGGCGGTGGCTTCCGATCGTCTGGAAATGCCTTAGTTTCCGCGCGCCGCTGCCAGTGCACCAGGCAATTCCTCGGCGAAGATATCCAGTTCGTGGTCGAGACCGACGCTGACGCGGATGCAGCGGTCGAGCCCTGGCGCCATCGGCTTGCGGATGAAGACGTCGCGCGACAACAGCCCCTGCAGCACTTTCTGAGCGAAAGCGGCGTCATGGCCGCAGTCGATGGTGACGAAATTGGTCGCCGAGGCGAGCGGCTTCAGCCCGTTCCGTTCGGCGATCGCGGCGATGCGCCGCCGTCCGGCGGCGACGCGCGCCACCACCGTCTCGAGATAGGCCTGGTCGGCGAGCGCCTCGACACCGGCGATCTGTGCCATGCGGCTGACACCGTAGTGGTTGCGGATCTTCTCGAAGTCGCTGATGACTTGCGTCTCAGCCAACGCATAGCCGCAGCGTATGCCGGCAAGCCCGTAGGCCTTGGAAAAGGTGCGCATGCGGATGACGTTCGGCCGCGAGACATCGATGGGCGGCAGGGCCGAGGCCGGCCCCAACTCGCCATAGGCCTCGTCGAGCACCAGCATCGTGGTTTCCGGCAAGGCCTCGATGAAGCGGATGATTTCATCCGCCTCCCACCAACTCCCCATGGGATTGTCCGGGTTGGACAGATAGACCAGCGGCGCCTTTTCCCTGACGACCGCAGCCAGCAGGCCGCCCAGGCTTTCGCGATCGTTCTCGTAAGGGACGGTCACCACCCGGCCGCCGACACCGGCAATGTGGAAGTTGAAGGTCGGATAGGCGCCGAGCGAGGTGACCACCGCATCGCCGGGCGCCACATACATGCGCGCCACCAAGCTGAGCAGCCCGTCAATGCCTTCGCCGACAACGACGTTCTCGACCGCCACATTGTGATGCGCGGCGGCGGCAACCTTCAGGTCGTAATTGTCTGGGTCGCAATACTTCCACTGGTCGCGCGCGACGCTCTGCATGCGCGCGATGACGCGCGGCGAGGGGCCAAAGCTGCTCTCATTGGCGCCGATGCGGGCACGGAAAGCGCGCCCGCGCTCACGCTCCTGCGCCTCTGGGCCGACAAACGGCACGGTCGACGGAAGTGCTGCGATGATTGGCGAGAGGGCGGGGCGCTGTGGCATGGTGGAAGCTCGTGTTTGTAGGGGCTTCTTGCTAACGTGCCCGGCTACGCCGTGCAACCGTCAGGCAACCGGCAACCGCAACGCTGGATTCCTTCGCCTCTTTTTGCTAGCGAGGCGCAATGAACAATCGTCTGCCGCCCGCCTGGTCCAAGCATTTCAAGGTCCAATCAAGGCCGAAAACGACACAGCCAAAAGCGATGCCATTGCCACGAGTTCGGGCCGATGACGTTTTGCTGAGACAGGCTCTCGAATTTCAGCAAGCCAAGCGATTCCCGGAGGCCGAGGAACTATGCCATCGCGTTTTGGCGCACACGCCAAACCACGCGCTTTCCCTCTACATTCTTGGAACGTTGGGGCTTGAGTTCGATGACGAATACAATGACGAGTTGGCGGTCAAGTATTTCGCTAGAGCTGCCACGCAGGAGCCGAGCAATCCATACTATCAACTCAGTCTCGGCGAAAGTTTGTTGAAGGTTGGCGACCACCCTCTGGCTATCAATCATTTGCAACTTGCCTGTGAATTGAAGCCAGATTTGGTTCAGGCTCTTTGCGGGCTGGGTCGCGCCTATGTGGCATCCGGTAGGGCCGAAATGGCTCTGACGCCTTACCAGAGAGCGCTCAAAATCGATAGTAATCATCCTCTGGTTCTAACAGGCCTGGCTGGCGCGCTTATCAGCCTTGGTCGTATGAATGAAGCTAGAGGCTATCTGAAGGAAGCAATTGGACGTCGCCTGAATATTGGCTTGGCCTACAATGATCTGGTGCACACCAGAAAATTCACCGAGCAGCCGGCCGAACTGGCATCCATTATGAACGAACTTGTTAATCCGGAGCTTGTTCCAGAAGTTGCAAAAAGGCTTCATCATGCCGCTGGCAAAGTGCTCGATGACCTTCAGCGCTACGAAGAAGCTATGGATCAGTTCCAAAAAGCGAAAATAGCTGCCGGATACGATTTTGATTTGAATTCCTATCGCCACTGGATAGATACCCTGATCGACATATTCAGCCCAGAAACGATGGCAACGAAAGCCGGTTACGGCAACTTCACTGAAATACCTGTGTTTGTCCTCGGCATGCCACGATCCGGAACTACTTTGACTGAGCAGATCTGCTCAAGTCATCCGGATGTGTATGGCGCTGGGGAGCAAACCAAATTAAGACGCATCGCGAATCCAATGGGTTTCCGAACGCGGTCAGCTGAGGCTTTGCGTAATACTATAGTCTCGATGACCGCTGACCAGTCTAAGGCGCTGGCTCGGGAATACCTATCAGATATCACGAGGCAGGGGCCCACGGCGGTTCGTATCATCGACAAAATGCCTCACAATTTCGAGTTGATTGGGCTCATCAAAATTCTTTTCCCTAGGGCCAAGATCATCCATTGCACTCGAGATGCTATCGACAATTGCATCTCGTGCTTCGGTTCAAATTTCAACAAGGGGCACGGCTACATCGCTAATCTTCGGACGCTGGGGCTGTATTATCGCGAGTATGATCGTTTGATGCGGCATTGGCAGGTCGTTTTCCCGGGAACCATTCTCGAAAACAGCTACGAGTTACTTATTGCGGATCAGGAAGCCCAGTCGCGCCGTCTGATTGACGATCTTGGGCTGCCTTGGGATGACGCCTGCCTGCGCTTTTTCGACCGGGACGGTTCCGTCAACACGCCCAGCCGTTGGCAGGTGCGTCAACCGATTTACAAATCTTCCGTCAAGCGCTGGAAGAATTATGAATGCGAGATTCAGCCGCTGATTGAAGCGCTGGGCGACCTGGCGGACACCTGATCATCACGGCAGCTTGCGAGTCGGAATTAAAAGTTGCGGCACAAGCCAGTTCTGTTTCCGAGGAGCAACCGTGCTCGACGTAAGAGCCTGCCGCCAACGTATACGCCTTCAGTTTGGAAGCCGCCGATGTGGTCAGATGCTCTGGATTCGATTGGCTTTTTTTGCTAGCTGGGAATGATGAGCAATCGATTGCCGCCGGCCTGGTCCAAACACCTGAAAGTCCCATCCGAACCAAAGGTCCCCCAACCAAAAATAGCTCTACCGACAGCGACGCCGCTATCTCGTCCCCGGGACGATGATGTGCTGCTCCGGCAGGCGATCGAACTTCATCAGGCGAATCGGTTGTTGGAAGCGGAATCGCTATGTCAGCGCGTGTTGGCCCGCAATCCGCGACATGCCCTTGCCTTGTACTTGCTTGGAACCTTTGCGCTCGGCGTGGACGACGAGATGGCGATTCGATGTTTTGAGCGAGCGGTAAAAGAGGCACCTCAAAATCCGCAATATCACCTGATGTCGGGTGAAGCCTATTTGAAGCTCGGCGAGCATCCGGATGCAATCAGGCATTTTGCGGCTGCATGCGAATTGAAAGCCGACTGGGTCGAGGCGCTTTGCGCGCTAGGCCGCGCCTACACCGAATCCGGCAAGGCCGACAACGCGGTGCCGCTTTATGAGAAAGCGCTCAAGATCGACGGCGGCCGTTCCGCTATCCGAATAGGGCTGGCCAACGCGCTTGTAAGCCTCGGCCGGATGGATGAGGGGGCAAACTACATGAATGAGGCGATCGCCCGTCGCCAGGATGTCGCCGCTGCCTACAACGGCCTGGTCAGCATACGAAAATTCAAGGAAGAGCCGGCGGAGCTAAAATCCATTCTGGCCGAACTGAAAAATCCGGCGCTTGATAACAAAAGCATACAACAGCTCCACTATGCGGCCGGGAAGGTGCTCAACGATATCAGGCGCTATGACGAGGCGATGGGCCATTTTCAGCAGGCAAAGCGCTCGACCCGCGGCTTTGACCTGGAGGCTTATCGCAACAGCGTCGATTTCCTGATCGAACTGTTCAGCCCCGGGATGCTGGCCGCCAAGGCAGGACATGGGAGCTCTTCGGAAGTGCCTGTCTTCGTGCTTGGCATGCCGCGTTCGGGCACCACTTTGACCGAGCAAATCTGTGCGAGCCACCCGGATGCTTATGGCGCTGGCGAGTTGACAAAACTCCGGCGCATCACAAACGGTCTCGCGCCCAAAACGCGCTCGCCGGAAGAATTGCGAAGCTCCATCCTGACCATGACGGTGGATCAGTCGAAGGCTTTGGCTGAAGACTATCTTGCCCATATCCGGCAACGATCCCCCAACGCCCAGCGTATCGTCGACAAATTGCCGCATAATTTCGAACTTATCGGCCTTATAAGGGTGCTGTTTCCCAACGCACGCATCATTCATTGCCGTCGCGATGCTATCGACAATTGCCTCTCGTGCTATTTCCTGAGTTTCAATGAGGACAATAGTTATACCGCCGATCTCCAGACACTCGGACTGTATTATCGCGAACACGACCGGCTTATGCGTCACTGGGACAGGGTCTTTCCAGGGCAGATCCTTGAGAACCGCTATGAGGACATGGTCTCCGACCAGGGAGCGCAATCGCGTCGCTTGATCGACCATCTGGGTCTGCCCTGGGACGATGCCTGTCTGCGGTTCTTTGACAAGCCAGGTTCGGTGAACACGTTCAGCCGCTGGCAGGTTCGACAACCGATCTACACCTCCTCGGTCAATCGCTGGAAGGCTTATGGAGGTTCAATCCAGCCGCTGATCGATGCCCTGGGTGATCTGGCCGGCGGCTGAGTCAGCGCCAGCGGTTCGGCGTTTCGCGGAAACGTTCTATCTATTTGTTCCAATGCAATCCCTAAGGGAAAGCGCTACTCACCTGCTGGGAAAACCGCTGCGCAGAGGCCCGTGGCGAAGCTGCATTTTGCCGCTACCACGAAAAAACCCGGCGGTTGCCCGCCGGGTTTTCGATTTCGCCAAGGCGAATTGATTAGAAGTCGCGCTGGAAGCGGAGGAGACCGCCGACATTGTCCTTCTTGGTCGCCAGAACCCAGACGGAGTCATTGTCGATGGCGCCCTGACCGACGCGCTGCCAGTCGACTTCGGCCGTAACCGTAAGGCCGGGAACGACGGTGTAGGCGACGTTCGCCGCTACACCGATGTCCTTCCAGTCGTCATACGAAGCCTGGAGGTTGAACGAGGTCTTCTCGTTGAACTTGTAGGTGCCACCGCCCCACACCGCCCAGTTGCCGCCCCACTGCTTGTAGAAGCCGCGACCGAGCGCGTCGATGTTGTTGCTCGAATCGTTGAGGTTGTTGTCGGAACCATATCCGACCATGGCAAACAGCGACAATTCGTTGGAGACGTTGACGTCCAGGCGAACCTTCCCGGCAACTTCTTCGTAGTTGCTGTCATAGGCGACAACGCCGGTGATCGCACCCCAGCCCTGCGTCCACTTCACGCCGCCGACGACATGCGGAACGTAGCTATCGATCGAATCGAAGCCGGAGCCCTCTTCGAGCGAGACCACGGCCGAGAAGCCGTTGCCGGCATCGAAATAGTACTGAACGACGTTGGTCTGGAAAGCGCCGTAAGGGACGATCGTGTCGTTGATGACGTTGCCGGCATAGCCGATGAACGTATCGAAGGCTGATTCGTCAGCGCCTACGCGCAGGCCACCGAGCTGGATCCAGGCGAATTCCAAGGCACTGCTCTTGTTCCCTGCCCGCCAGCCATTTGGTCCATTCTGGGAGATGGTGCGGCCGTCATCATAGTCGCCGTAATTGTTGCCGAAGTTGATGCGGTATTCGGTGTAGGTCTTCAACGTGCCGAGTTCGGTTTCCTGGCCGGTCCAGGTCTTCAGCGTGAAGCGGGTGTTCTTCCAATAGGTCGAGTCGGTGTCGCCGGCGTTCATGTGGTCCGGAACGTGATTGACGCCATCGAACGAGCCGGCATCGCCCACGCCGATGTCCTCGCGGACATAGCCGCCGATGCGCAGGCAGGTTTCGGTGCCGGGGATGTAGAAGTAGCCAGCGCCGTAGACGTCGCAGATCTTGACGTATTCCGCGGGCTCCGGCTCGGCGACGACGACGGCGTCGGCGGCGCGCGCACCGGAAACTGCGATCAGGGCCGCAGCGGAGCCGAGAAGAAGGCTCTTGATGTTCATTTTCTGACCTCCAGTCAGAATCGCGAGCGAAGGCCGACGAAAAGCTGCCACGAGAGCCGTTTTCCCTTTTATTTCAGTTAGATGATATGGTGGCGGTCAGCGAGGCGCGGTCTGCAAGAAACGCTTGGTCGCGAAAGCCTTGCCCGATCCGGTCTTGAAATATCTCTCGAGTTGGCGAGCGTTGGCCTCGGTTCGACCGCGATTTAGCTCTTCAAGGCTACGGGCAGGTAGGCCTTTGTCGATGGAACATTACCCAATCGGTGCGATTCGGCGCGGCGTCGAAGGTCGTTTGTCGATCCGACATAGATATCGCCGTTACGGAGCTCCAGGAAATAGACGTACCACATGGTCCCCCTACGCTACTTCGTAGCTTCGGTCGACACTCCTACGCCCAAATGCGGTTCCGGGTGGCCTGCCACCCGAAGCCCGCAGGGCGTAGGGTGGCGGAGAGGATGGGATTCGAACCCACGAGAAGCTTTTGACCTCTACTCCCTTAGCAGGGGAGCGCCTTCGACCACTCGGCCACCTCTCCGTTGAGGCGCTGGATAAAGAAAAGCGCCGGCACAATCAACAAGCCCGCGTCATTAATATGGAAAATAACGCCGCGCCGGCGCCGCGGATTTCCGCGATGCGGCGGTTATGCGGCAAATCCCCGGCCGGTGACTCGCGGCCTCGCCATGATTCCGTGGGCCGAATGCGGGATTCGGCCGGAAATAGCCGGTCGCGGCGGGCCTGATGGTTAACGAGAGCTTTCTGAGTGAGGCCAAATCGTGTCATTTGTGCAACAACGCTGGGGGATAGCAGCCGAACAGCCCTTTCGCTGGTACGATCGTTGTTGAACGCCGCCGGCTCATGGGTAATGTCGGTCTCGAGGAAGCGGCGCGGTGCGCATCTTTTTCGGTAGTGGGGATGGGGCAGGGAACGCTGTCCTTCAGCAAAGAATACCCAGACCCGTTTTTTAACTTTTGACTGGAGGTCAGAAAATGAACATCAAGAGCCTTCTTCTCGGCTCCGCTGCGGCCCTGATCGCAGTTTCCGGTGCGCGCGCCGCCGACGCCGTCGTCGTCGCCGAGCCGGAGCCCGCGGAATACGTCAAGATCTGCGACGTCTATGGCGCTGGCTACTTCTACATCCCCGGCACCGAAACCTGCCTGCGCATCGGCGGCTATGTCCGTTACGATATCGGCGCTGGCGATCTGGAATCGTTTGATGGGGCGAAGACTGTCGACAAGCAGGACGGCAGCGTCAACGACACGTGGCAGAAGAACGCCCGCTTCACGCTGAAGACCTGGACCGGCCAGGAAACCGAACTCGGCACCTTGAAGACCTACACCGAAACCCGCTTCAACTTCGGTAATCAGGGCGGCTTCGGCCACACCTACTATGTGGATGGCACCGCTGTTGACGGCGATCCAAACAATTTCGCCTACAACAAGCCTGTTTCGCTGAACTTCGCTTGGATCCAGCTCGGTGGTCTCCGCGTCGGTAAAGACGAATCGGCCTTCGATACGTTCATCGGCTATGCCGGCAACGTCATCCAGGACACGCTCGTTCCTTACGGCTCGTTCGACACCAACGTCGTTCAGTACTATTTCGATGCTGGCAATGGCTTCTCGGCCGTGGTCTCGTTGGAAGAAGGCACTGGCGGATACACCATCGATAGCTATGTCCCGCACGTCGTCGGTGGCGTGAAGTGGACGCAGGGCTGGGGCGCCATCACCGGTGTTGCGGCTTATGACAGCAACTTCGGCGAGTTCGCCGGCAAGGTTCGCTTGGACGTCAATGCGACCAACGAACTGTCGCTGTTCGTCATGGGTGGCTACGGCTCCGAGGACTTCAACGTTGGTGGTTTCCAGCCGAATCCTTCTGGCCACAATTTCTTCAAGCTCTGGGATGGCAATTGGGCGATCTGGGGCGGCGGCTCGTATAAGTTCAACGAGAAGGCCTCCTTCAACGCCCAGGTTTCTTATGACGAAGGCAAGAAGCTCGGCATCGCAGCGAACATCGCTTATGATGTGGTGCCAGGCTTCACGGTCACGGCCGAAGTTGACTATGTCAACGCAGCTGCCAGCGACTATCATGCGAAGTCCGACGGCATCGGCGGTATCCTCCGCTTCCAGCGCTCCTTCTAAGGGCTGGTTCCTTACAAGTGAAATCCAGCCCGGGCGCACAAACGCCCGGGCTGTTTTTGTTTCGTGGCTGAGTCAACGCAAACGAAGGAAGAGGGGGAATCGGTAGCTGAACAGATCCGCAGGGTTGGTCTCGTGGGATCCGCGGTGGGCGGGTGAGATCACAACTGTGTGATTTAATCTCTTGAAAGGACGCTCCCAAGCGGATAGGGCTGATCCCATCCACTCGGGGGAGTGACGGATAATGACCAACGAAGCGATTCAAGAGGGATACTCCTCTGATCAGTTTTCGACGTTTTCTTCTCAGAATTCGAAGATCAACTACACGTACAACAAGATAAGAGAAGTAAAGTCATACCGGGTCGGAGAGCTTTTTTCAGCTTATCGAGACATACTGTGGGATGATGGGCGGCATAAATATAATGTGAGCTCCTTCATCGGCGAGATAGACGAGATCCTCCTTGGGGAGCGTTTCAGCGCCTTTGACCAGAGTACCCTGGACAACCTTATCGGCACCTTGCGCCAGCGCGGCAACAGCAACGCAACCATCAATCGAAAGATGGCTGCCCTCAGCAAACTGCTGCGCAAGGCTTACAAGATGGG
Organism: Mesorhizobium sp. BH1-1-4; assembly: GCF_020165665.1. Lineage (NCBI taxonomy): Bacteria > Pseudomonadati > Pseudomonadota > Alphaproteobacteria > Hyphomicrobiales > Phyllobacteriaceae > Mesorhizobium > Mesorhizobium sp. BH1-1-4. The sequence goes on along the minus strand of NZ_JAIUIN010000011.1, from coordinate 50,001 downwards.
AGATGTTCACAGCCTGCCCGAGTTTCGCCGCCAGAAGGAGCGGGCGGGACGGATTCGTTTCCTCGAGAGGGACGAAGAGGCCAGGCTGTTTGCCGCCATCAAGAGCCGCAGCGAGGATGCTTACCGACTTTCCGTCTTCCTGGTCGACACCGGATGCCGTCTTGGCGAAGCGCTCGGGCTGATCTGGAACGACATCCAGGAACACCGTGTCTCCTTCTGGATCACCAAGTCCGGCCGCAGCCGCACCATTCCGATGACCGAGCGGGTCAAGGAGGTCATCAAGCTGCCTCCGGCCGAGGGGCGCCGACCCAAGGGCCCGTTCACCAAGCTCAGCCAGGCGCAGTTTCGCGCGATCTGGAACGATGCGAAGGCGGAAGTCGGTCTTGGCGCCGACGACCAGGTCGTGCCGCACATCCTGCGCCACACCTGCGCTTCGCGCCTTGTCCAGGGCGGCATCGACATCCGCCGGGTGCAGATGTGGCTCGGCCATCAGACCCTGTCGATGACCATGCGCTACGCGCATCTGGCCACCAATGATCTCGATGGTTGCGTTGTCGTGCTGGAGAAGCCTCGGTGCGAGCAATCGGCAAGCGACACCGAAACCTCTGTATTTTCCTCTCCCGTGACAACGCCTTCACCCGGCAAGGCTGAGCGGAAACAGGGCGATGCGCGGAAGATTTCGCCGAAAGCGCCTCGGAAGAGCTCAAAATCCAAGTAGCTGCCGAGATGGACTATACTATAGTGACTGCCCCAAGGCTCCGCTTGGTCTTGGGGTTATTTCCCGATGTTCCGCGCCTCTGCTTGATCCAGAAAGCGAGCGATGTCGTTGGGCAGGCTGCCGGTCTCCAGGAAGGGTGCGTGGCCCTGACCTGGAACGGTGATTGCCTCGGCGTCGGGATGACGCCTTCGTATCTCCGCCAGCGTTTCGGGCGACAATAGCCTCGAATTGGCGCCGCGTATGACGAGTAGGGGAATTGCCGCCCACGCGTCGAACTGCTGCCAAAGAGCCGGCAAGGGCTGTGACAGGTCGAGATTGGCAACCGTATCGACCAGCTTCGGATCGAAATCGGGCAACAGCCCCTGATTCGTTTCCCGATAGAGCGCGCGCACCATTCGCTCCCAATCCGCATCAGTGAGCGCTGAAAAATCCTGACCATGAACCTTACGCTGGGCGTCCACCGCCTCGGTGAGGGTTTTCGGCTTCGGCGCGCGTTCGAGATAGGCCTGGATGTGGGCGAGGCCGGCGGGTTCGATCACCGGCCCGATATCGTTGAGCACGATGGCTTTCAGTGCCGCCGGTTGCATCGCGCCAAGCACATGGATGATCAGCCCGCCGCGCGAAGTGCCGGTGAAGGCCGCCTGCTCGATGCCGAGGGCCGCCAGCCCGGCAAGGATGTCGCCGGCCTCGACGCCGACGTTATAATGGCTGAAATCGGGATCGTAGGCTGACTGTCCGCGTCCGCGATAGTCGAAAGCAATGACCTTGCGGGGAAGGGCGGATCGCGTCGAGAGATAGAGCGCCAGTTCGTGAAAATCCCGCGCGTTGCGCGTCAAGCCAGGCAGGCAGACGACCGGCCAGTGCGCGGAATTGCCTTCGCCGTAGACACGCGCGTGAAGCCTCAGCCCATCTGGCGCGGCGTAGAAGAAGTCGGAGAAATCTGGATTGCTCGTCATGGAACGGACGCCTTGGCCGCGGGATCGTCCACGACTGCTATAGACGCGGCGCCGGAGGGTCAAACGGGAAAGGCTTCTCCTTGGGTCCGCGAGGGAAAGCAGGAGCCTCAGCCGCGTCCCTTCACGAGATCGCCGACGATGTCGTACCTGCCGGAAATACGCATCTTGTAGACCTCGTAATTCTCCATTACGCGCTGAACGTAACTTCTTGTTTCCGTGTAGGGAATCCGCTCGATCCAGTCCACCACCGCATCGATGTCCTTGCCGCGCGGGTCACCATATTTCGCCACCCACTGGCTGGCGCGGGTAGGGCCGGCATTGTAGCCCGCGAACGTCAGCACATAGGAGCCGTTGAAGCGATCGAGCTGTTCGCCGAGGAACGCCGAACCAAGCGTTGCGTTGTAGCCGGCGTCGGTGGTCAACCTGGCCTGCGAAAACTGCAATCCGGCCTTCTTGGCCAATTGCTTCGCGGTCCCAGGCATCAGCTGCAGCAGCCCGCGCGCGCCGGCGCTGGATACGGCGCCGATATTGAATTCGCTTTCCTGACGGGCGATCGCATAGGCCAGCGCCTTGCCCGAACCGGAAATATTGGCCGAATCGGGGATGACGCCAAGCGGATGCGACAGCGCGCCGACATCGATGCCGCGCGCCCCGGCGATCTTGCCGATTTTCAGCGCCATGAAATGGTTGTCCTGCTTTTCCGCAAGGATTGCGAGCAGGGCCAATTCGCCCGGGCTGGTCAACTGCCCGGCAAGGTCGCGATAGAGCGTTTCGGCATAGCGGTCGTAGCCTGCCTCCTGCAGGCGCTTGATGGCGCTGACGGCTTCGCGGGCCGCAAAGTTCTGCCGGTCGGCGGCACTCGGCTGGGGATAGACGATGTTGAGCGCCTGCCGGCCGACGCGTTCGGCCGCCAACTGGCCGTAAAACGTCGTGCCATAGGTCGCCGCGCGTCCAAAATAATCCTTGGCGTTGCCGGGGCCGCCGACTTCCGCCGCGCGGCCGAGCCAGTAATAGGCACGCGACAGCGTCATCGGCCCCTGCGCAAGGTCGGCGATGCGCGCGAAATGCGTCGCCGCGAGCTTGGGATCGTTCAGGCCGCGCAGCGCATACCAGCCGGCATGGAATTCGGCTTCCGCCGCATTGGCCGCGCTTTCGGCGGCATGCATGGCGACTATTCCGTATGCGGTTTTCATGTCGCCCTGGTCGACCAGCTCGCGCGACAGAACCCGGCGTTCGACCCACCAGGCATCCGGATCGACCAGGGATTCTCGGTCCGACGGCGCCTTCATGACAACCGCCGCGGCGCCCGCGAAATCCGCCTGCTTGCGCAGATATTCGGCCTGCGCGAAGAAATAGCCGGCAGAACGCTGCGCCACCGGCACCGCCTTCAGCAGTTTGGCCGCATTCTTGTCGCCTCTGTCGGCCGCGGCCCAGGCGTCGGCAAGCGACTGGGCGCCTGCGAGGCCGGCGACACGCAAGGCGGAATTCACCCGGTCGGCATAGAACATGCGCTCCATGCGAAAACGGTGATCGGCCGCGGGAACAAGACTGCCGAATTCCTTGATCAGAGCCGTCTCGTCCTTGGCTTCCAGGAGCGCGGTCCGCCAGAACGGCACCAGCACGGACCGCGCCGCCTTGGCGTCGCCCTGCGCTACATAGGCGCGGGAAAGCACCATCACGCCTTCGAATGTCTGCGGTTGGCTGCCGTCGAAGGCCTTGACGACGATGTCCGCCGCCGGGTTCTCGCGATAGAGCGCTCGCTCGCTGTTCTTGCGCAACGCGACGGTGCCTGGCCAGTTGGGCAGCATCTTCGCGGCCGCCGCGATATCCCCGCTCGGAACCTTGTCTCCGCCGTAAAGGGCGATCGCCCAGGCCAATATGTGCTGGTCGAGCGATTGTGCGGGCAAAGCGTCACGCACACCGCGCGCGCCAGCAATATCGCCGGCCGCCAGTGCATCCAGTCCGCTTTTCAGGAGCGCGACACCGGGCGAGGGGGCCTGTTGTTGCACCTTGTCCTGTACACCAGGCACCGGGATGGCCGAGGTGACCCGCACATCGACGCTGCCGCTGATCGCCACGCCGGGCATCAGCGCGGCGATGGCGCCAAGAAGCGCGAACAAATGGGGCCGACCGGTCGGCATGGTCTGCGTGTCTTTCCTTAATCCAGCATTTTACCAGCAGGCGAAGCAGCCTCGAAGCCTAAACTTAGGTCGTGAAGGGCTCGTAAACAAAGGGTTATCGAGGCCGTTCGAATTACGCTTGCTGGCACCATGGCAATGCTTGCCGCGCAACAATGTCGAGACTATGGTGCGCGGCTTCGCTTTCGGTTAGAAGGCGCACACGACAAAACACCGATGCATGTCGCCCAAAAGTGGATACCGGTTTTGGGGTAACGACATGCATAACCAACAAAGTCCATGTCGCCCAAAAGTGGATACCGGTTTTGGGGTAACGACATGCATAACCAACAACGACATGCATAACCAACAAAGTCCATGTCGCCCAAAAGTGGATGCCGGTTTTGGGCAACGACATGCGTGAACCAAGAAGTCCCAGGGAGTTGGACGACATGCTGAGAGGCTCGCTTACCGCGCTCGTGACACCGTTCGAAAAGAGCGGGCGTTTCGACGAGAAAGCCTTTCGCGCGTTCGTCGAATGGCAGCTGGGCGAAGGCACGACGGGTCTGGTTCCCGTGGGCACGACCGGCGAGTCGCCGACGCTCTCGCATGACGAGCATCGCCATGTCGTTCAGGTCTGTGTCGAGGTGGCCAAGGGCCGCGCACCGGTCGTTGCCGGCGCCGGCTCCAACAACACCGAGGAGGCTGTTGGCCTCGTGCAATATGCCGAGAAGGCTGGCGCCGATGCCGCCCTGGTCGTTACGCCCTATTACAACAGGCCGACACAGCGCGGCCTCTACGAGCATTTCGCCGCCGTCGCCAGGGCGACCAAACTGCCGATCATCATCTACAACATCCCGCCGCGCTCGGTGATCGACATGACACCGGAGACGATGGGCCGGCTGGTGCACGACTTCAAGAACATCGTCGGCGTCAAGGACGCGACCGGCAAGGTCGAGCGTGTGTCCGAGCAGCGCATGACCTGCGGCAAGGATTTCATCCAGCTTTCGGGCGAGGACGCCTCCGCGCTCGGCTTCAACGCGCATGGCGGCGTCGGCTGCATCTCGGTGACATCGAACGTCGCGCCGCGGCTCTGCGCCGAGTTCCAGGAAGCAACGTTGTCCGGCGACAGCGCCAAGGCGCTCGACCTGCAGGACCGTCTCTTGCCACTGCACAAGGCGATCTTCCTGGAGCCGGGCGTCTCCGGCGCCAAATACGCGCTGTCGAAGCTCGGCAAGGTCGAGAACGTTCTGCGCTCGCCGCTGGTGACCGTCGAGCCGGCGACGGCCGAGAAGATCGATGCGGCCATGAAACACGCCGGCTTGATTAATTAAGGATGAGGCGCCACCTCTCCACATCATGAATCAAGTCAGAAAAGCCGATCCCAACAACAAAACCGTTGCGGAGAACCGCAAGGCGCGGTTTTCCTATGAGGTGCTCGACACGATCGAGACCGGCTTGGTGCTGACAGGCACCGAGGTCAAATCGCTGCGCCAGGGCCAGGCCAACATCCAGGACAGCTATGCCTCGGTCGAAGGCGGCGAGATCTGGCTGATCAACTCCTATCTGCCGGAATATCTGCAGGCCAATCGGTTCAATCACGAGCCGAGGCGGCGGCGCAAACTGTTGCTCAACAAGCGCGAGATGGCAAAACTGTCGCAAAGCGTCGACCGCGAAGGCATGACGCTTGTGCCGCTAAAAATCTATTTCAACGACCAGGGGCGCGCCAAGCTCTTGCTTGCCGTTGGCCGCGGCAAGAAACTGCACGACAAGCGCGAGACCGAGAAGCAGCGCGACTGGTCGCGCGAAAAGGGCCGGCTGCTGAAGGAACGTGGGTGACCAGCTAACGGCCTGAAGAAAGCCAAGGGTTCCGGCTTAAAGGTCGACCAATCTGCGTCCAACAGGGGATCGTCTTGAAGAAGCGGATTGTTCTCTGGGGCTTGGCGAGCCTTGCTCTGGCAAGTGTCGTTGTGGTCGGGGCATTGGTCTATTTTCGCACCTACTCTCCTGACCGCGACAAATATCCGGTCAGGGGCATCGACGTTTCCCATCATCAGGGCCAGATCGACTGGCGGCGCGTTGCCGCCGATGATGTGGCCTTCGCCGTCATCAAGGCGACCGAGGGCGGCGACCATGTCGACGATGCCTTCGCCGGCAATCTGCGCGAGGCCCGCGCCGCCGGGCTCGCCGTCGGCGCCTATCATTTCTTCACCTTCTGCCGTCCGGGTGCCGACCAGGCCAGGAATTTCATCTCGGTGGTGCCGCACGATCAGCCCTTGCTGCCGCCCGTGGTCGATATCGAGTTCGGCGGCAACTGCCCGCAACGCCCGTCACCCGAGCAACTGAATGCCGAACTCCAGGCTTTCCTCGGGCCTGTCGAGGCTGCGTTCGGCAAGCCGGCGATCGTCTATCTGACCGACGAAGCCGAGGCTGCCTATGCCGGGCAAATCGCCGCTCGGCCACTTTGGCTCCGCTCATTGCTCATGGAGCCGGACCGCCATGACTGGATCTACTGGCAGTACCACAACAAGGGGCGCGTCGACGGCATTGAGGGGGACGTCGACCTGAACGTCTTGCAGGGCGGGCAGGAGAAATTGCCGGCGCTGCTGGCCCCCACGCCTTGATGGACATATAAAATCTGGTGCCGGTCCGGTTTCTTCCAAAGCCTTCGCCACCTCTGGACACCATTCACGATCCAGCCGATGTCGGGGCAGCCAGATTTTCCCTGGCGCCGCGTCGACCCATCGCCGAATAACCCATCCCGGCGGCCATGATGGCGATGGCCACGCATTGGATCGCCAGCGGCGTCTCGCCAAGCACGACCGTGCCGACCATCACGGTGGCGATCGGCACACCCGGCAGGAACAGCGATGCCGCCTGCGAGCCCAATTGGTCGACAATGTAAGTGTAGAGGAACATTGCGGCAGCGCCCGCGAGCAGACCTTGAATGACGATCTGGCTGACGATCTCGGCACCCGCGGCGGCATGGAGGCCGCTTGGCGCGAAGACATAGAGAAGTGGTAGCGGCAGGCAGGACAAAAGCACGACGCTCGCGGTCGCCGTGACCGGATCGACACGCCATCGCTGCACAAGGACGGCATAGGCGGAAAACATCGCGCCCGATCCGATGAACAGCACGTCCCCGAACAGGACATCACCGGCGCCGGCGCGCGCCGGCGCTATGAACAGCAACAAGCCGGCGATGATTGTGGCCACGCCAATGATCCGCCGGCGCGATGCGCTTTCCCTCAGCAGCGACAACAGGAACGAGAAAAAGACGATCGAGGCAGGGCAAAGTGCTGCGGCATGGGCGGCGGGCGCATGGGTCAGGCCCCAGTTGATGATCAGCGGATAGGGCAATCCGGCCAGCACCGCCAAGGTCAATCCACGCCGCCAGCCCAGCGCCGTCATGGTCGCCAGGCCACGCCTCCAGACGATCGGCAGGAACACCGCGCCGGCACCGGCAAAGCGCAGGCCGGTCATGTCGGTGGCCGTCAGATGCTCTCTGAGGCTGAAGCGGGCAGCCACGAACTGCGCGGCATAGATGGCAATCATGGTGAGCCCGGCGATCACCGCCAGCCTTGTGTTCCCCGCGCCTCGTACGTCCGCCATGTCAGTTCCGCCGCCACATTCATGCCGCCGGGACGAGACATCCCGACATTGCGATGAAGCGGAGCCTATTGTCGAAATGGCCGCGACAAAATACGCTGTTTTTCACAACTTGAAGTGTAATTCACGCAAATGAGGTGGCTTGAACGTGAATCCTGAATCAGGCGACCTCGACGCCGTCGACCGCGGTCTTCTGCGGCTGCTGCAGGAAGATGGACGCCGCACCACGCTTGACTTGGCCGCGCGCGTCGGCCTGTCGCCGACCGGCGCCAGCCAGCGCGTGAAGCGCCTGTTTCGCGACGGGTTCATCATTGCTGTCAGGGCGATTCTCAATCCGGCAAAGATTGGCCGCGGCATGCTTGTCTTCATCGAGGTGCGGCTCGATCACACGGCCCCGCATATCTTTGACCGCTTCGCCGAGGCTGTCGCAAAAGCGCCCGAGGTTCTGGAATGCCACATGGTCGTCGGTGGCTTCGACTATCTGGTGAAGGCGCGCATTGCCGAGATGGCCGACTATCAGGACTTTCTCAAACGCGTCATCCTGCCGCTGCCGGGGGTGAAGGAGACACATACCTATGCCTCGATCGGCGACGTGAAGCCGGACGCCCTGCTGCCGGTGTGACTAGCTGCCGGAGACCGTACGAGACGTCCCGCACCTCAGGTCTCCAGGAATGCCGCGATGTCGCTGAAGACCTTGACGAACATGGCTTCCGTCAAGACACCGGTGTTGGTGTTGTAGCGCGAGCAATGATAGCTCGAAAACAGCGTAATGCCTCCGGCTGGCAATTGCCCGCCATGTTTGAACGGATAGGCGGCGACGCGTTCGCCCAATGCGCGCACGGTCGACTGGTGCGCGATCGATCCCAGCGCCAGCACGGCGCGCAAATTGGGAAAGCGAGCGATCGTCGGCACCAAAAATGTCCGGCAGGTGGTGATCTCGGCGCCCACCGGCTTGTTCTCCGGCGGTACGCAGCGCACCGCGTTGGTGATTGCCGTGCCGACGAGTTCCAACCCGTCATCGGGCCGTGCCTTGAACTCGCCGCGTGCAAAACCGTGCGCGATCAGCGTCGAATAGAGCAGGTCGCCGGCATAGTCACCGGTGAACGGGCGGCCGGTGCGGTTGGCGCCGCGCAAACCAGGGGCCAGACCGACGATCAGAAGCCGGACGGTGTCTTCGCCGCCCGTTGGCAGGAAGGTCGGCACTGGCGCATTGAACCAGGACGGTTCACGCTGCCGCCATTCGGCGATGAAGCCATGCAGTCGCGGGCAGAGCGGGCAGTCGCGGCCGGGTTCGGAAGCGGAGAGGGCGGTCAAGTCGACCGGCCTCAGTAGTCGTCCTCGTCGACCTCGGCCGGTTCGGGCCGCCTTACTGGCCGCTCGGAGGGATCGCGGCCGACTTCGTTCTTCAGCGTCGCCAGGTCGATGAAATGGTCGGCCTGGCGGCGCAGATCATCCGAGATCATCGGCGGCTGCGAGGCCATGGTCGAGACGATCGACACCTTGCGGCCACGCCGCTGCAGCGCCTCGACCAGCGTGCGGAAATCGCCGTCTCCGGAGAATATGACATAGTGGTCGACGACGTCGGCGAGTTCCAGCGCATCGACGGTGAGCTCGATGTCCATGTTGCCCTTGATCTTGCGGCGGCCCGTCGAGTCGGTGAATTCCTTGGCCGGCTTGGTCACCACCTTGAAGCCGTTATAGTCGAGCCAGTCGATCAGCGGCCGGATCGAGGAATACTCCTGGTCCTCCACCAGCGCGGTGTAATAATAGGCGCGCAGCAGATAACCACGCTTATGGAAGCTCGCCAAAAGCTTGCGATAGTCGATGTCGAACCCGAGCGCGCGCGAGGTGGCGTAGAGATTGGCGCCGTCGATGAACAGGGCGATTTTTTCACGAGGGTCGAACATGGAAATAGTCCTTTTCGAAATAAGCGCCGTCTAAACGAAATGCGGTAGCGACTATTGGTCGGGCTCATAATAAACCGGCCGGCCTTGGACCAACCGAAATAACGCCAGTTTGGTGGCAATCCAAGGGCGTCCGGCACACTGCAAGCAATTGTGATCGTGGCGCCGAACCGTGGACGCGGCCGGCTTTGCCAAATCCGGAGTTTGGTGGAGAGCCGGAGATTGGTGGAGAGCCGGAGTTTGGTGGAGAGATTGAGTGCCGATGGGCCTGCATTGCCATGATGCTTGTATTTTGGCGCCGTTCGGGTTATGGACCGCGCCTGTTTTCCGACACATCCAGGCATGAAAGGGGCAATCCATGGCCCGCGTAACCGTTGAAGATTGCATCGACAAGGTCGACAACCGCTTCGAACTGGTGCTTCTGGCCGGCCACCGCGCCCGTCAGATCAGCCAGGGCGCGCAGATCACCGTCCCGCGCGACAACGACAAGAACCCGGTCATTGCGCTGCGCGAGATTGCCGACGAGACTTTGTCGCCCGACGATCTCAAGGAAGATCTGATCCATTCGCTGCAGAAGCATGTCGAGGTCGACGAGCCCGAAGCTGATGGCGAAGTGATCGCCGACCAGACTGGCGGTGCCGTTGCCGCGGCCGACACCGACGACGCCGAGGACAACGTCACCTTCGATCGCATGACCGAGGAAGACCTGCTGGCCGGCATCGAGGGTCTGGTGCCGCCGGAAAAGAGCGACGACTACTAAGCAAGCGCTCTGGACCTGCCTGGAATACGTTTCCGGCACTTCCGTCCAGTCAGTTTCGTGGCTATCTATGAAATGCGCCGCACACCAGTGCGGCGCATCAATCATTTCAGCACCGCGAGATTGTGCCCATGATGCGTCAGTATGAGCTTGTCGAGCGCGTCCAGCGCTACAAGCCTGACGTCAACGAGGCGCTGCTCAACAAGGCCTATGTCTATGCCATGCAGAAGCATGGCCACCAGAAGCGCGCTTCCGGCGATCCCTATTTCTCGCACCCGCTCGAAGTCGCGGCCATCCTCACCGAGATGCACATGGACGAGGCGACCATCGCCGTCGCCCTGCTGCACGACACCATCGAGGACACCACCGCGACGCGGGCCGAGATCGACGATCTGTTCGGCCCCGAAATGGGCAAGCTGGTCGAGGGCCTGACCAAGCTCAAGAAGCTGGACCTCGTGTCGAAAAAGGCCGAGCAGGCGGAAAACCTGCGCAAGCTTCTGCTGGCGATTTCGGAAGATGTGCGCGTGCTGCTGGTCAAGCTCGCCGACCGTTTGCACAACATGCGCACCCTCGATCACATGCCCGAGGCCAAGCGCCTGCGCATCGCCGAGGAGACGATGGACATCTATGCGCCGCTGGCCGGGCGCATGGGCATGCAAGGCATGCGCGAGGAGCTGGAAGAGATCGCCTTCCGCTTCATCAATCCGGAAGCCTACCGCGCCGTCACCGCCCGCCTGGCCGAGATCTTCGAGCGCAACAAGGGCGTGCTGACCGACATTGAAAAGGCGCTGTCGGCACTGTTTGAGAAGCATGCCATCAACGCTGGTGTGAAGAGCCGGCAGAAGAAGCCGTGGTCGGTTTTCCGCAAGATGGAGGCCAAGGCGCTGTCCTTCGAGCAACTGTCCGACATTTTCGGCTTCCGCGTCGTCGTCGACACCGTCGAGGACTGCTATCGTGCGCTGGGTGCCATCCACACCACCTGGTCGATGGTGCCCGGCCGTTTCAAGGACTACATCTCGACGCCGAAGCAGAACGACTACCGTTCGATTCACACCACCATCGTCGGTCCTTCGCGCCAGCGCGTCGAACTGCAGATCCGCACCCGCGAGATGAACAAGATCGCCGAATACGGCGTCGCCGCTCATTCCATCTACAAGGACACCGGTGGCAAGACGAACGGCGCCGGCCATGCAATCTCGAAGGAAACCAACGCCTACGCCTGGCTGCGGCGCACCATCGAGCAACTGGCCGAGGGCGACAACCCGGAAGATTTTCTCGAAAACACCAAGCTGGAGCTGTTCCAGGACCAGGTGTTCTGCTTCACCCCAAAGGGCATGCTGATTGCCTTGCCGCGTGGCGCCACGCCGATCGATTTCGCCTATGCCGTCCACACCGATGTCGGCGACACTTGCGTCGGCGCCAAGGTCAATGGCCGCATCATGCCGTTGATGACGGAACTGAAGAATGGCGACGAGGTCGAGATCATCCGCTCCAAGGCGCAGGTGCCTCCGGCCGCGTGGGAATCGGTCGTCGTCACCGGCAAGGCGCGCGCCGCCATCCGCCGCGCCACCAAGAACGCCATCCGCAAGCAGTATTCGGGTCTCGGCGCGCGTATCCTGGAGCGTGCCTTCGAGCGGGCCGGCAAGACCTTCGCCAAGGAAAGCCTGAAGCCCGTCCTGCACCGGCTGGCGCGCAAGGACATCGAGGATGTGCTGGCGTCCGTCGGCCGCGGAGAACTGGCTTCCACCGATGTCATGAAAGCGGTCTTCCCCGACTACAAGGACGAGCGCGTCACATCGGCGGCTCCCAAGCAGCGCGAGGAGGGCTGGTCGAAGATCCGCAACGCCGCCGGCATGCTGTTCCAGATACCTGGCCGGGCCGCGCGCAAGGACAAGGACCAGCCAGGCGCCGGCGCCGTGCCGATCCGCGGCGTGCGGGGCGACCTGCCGGTGCGCTTCGCGCCGGAAGGCGCGGTCCCTGGCGACCGTATCGTCGGCATCGTCCAACCGGGCACCGGCATCACCATCTATCCGATCCAGTCGCCAGCGCTGCAGGCTTTCGACGACCAGCCGGAGCGCTGGATCGACGTCCGTTGGGACATTGACGAGCGCACCAAGGAGCGGTTTCCCGCGCGGGTCTCTGTCACCGCCATCAACGCGCCCGGATCGCTCGCCGACATCGCCCAGGTCGTTGCCTCCAATGACGCCAACATCCACACGCTGTCGATGGTGCGCACCGCGCCCGATTTCACCGAGATGCTGATCGATCTCGAAGTCTGGGACCTGAAGCATCTCAACCGGCTGCTATCGCAGCTCAAGGACAATTCGAGCGTCAGCGATGCACGGCGCGTCAATGGCTAGCGATAGCCGACCATGGGGGACGAGATGAACACCGACGAAGTGCTGGGCATATTCCGTGAGGCTGGCGCTGTTCTGGAGGGTCATTTCATCCTGACGTCGGGCCTGCGCAGTCCGGTCTTCCTGCAGAAGGCACGGGTGTTCATGCATGCCGACAAGACCGAGCGGCTGTGCAAGGCGCTGGCGCAGAGGATCCGCGCCGCGGTGCCAGGCAAGATCGACTATATTGTTGGCCCGGCGATTGGCGGGCTGATCCCGGCTTATGAAACCTCGCGCCATCTTGGTGTGCCGGCAATCTGGGTGGAGCGGGAAGGGGGCGAGTTCCGCCTGCGGCGCTTCGAGATCGACAGAGGCGCGCGCGTCGTCATCGTCGAGGACATCGTCACCACCGGTCTGTCGATCCGCGAAACCATCGATTGCCTGCGAGAGCTTGGCGCGGAGGTGGTCGCGGCCGCCTGCATCATCGACCGCTCGGCTGGCAAGACCCATGTTGGCGTGCCGCTGATCGCGCTTGCCGAATATGAGGTTCCAGCCTATCCGCCGGACAGGTTGCCACCGGAGCTTGCCGCCATCCCGGCCATCAAGCCCGGCAGCCGCAACATCTGAGGAGGGGTCGAATGATCGCCGGCATCGACCATTTCGTGTTGACGGTCCGCTCGGTTGAACAAACCTGCGACTTTTACCGACGCGTCCTTGGCATGCGGCGCCTGGATCAGCCGAACCGGCCGACGGCGCTTCTGTTCGGCTCGCAGAAGATCAACCTGCACGAAGTCGCCCGCACTTTCGAGCCGAAGGCAAAGACGCCGATGCCGGGTTCTGGCGATTTCTGCCTCGTGGCGGCGGAGCCTCTCACCGAAATCCAGGCCAGCCTCGCGGCCAACGGCGTTGCCATCGAAGTCGGTCCGGTCGAACGCATCGGCGCGCGAGGGCCTATGATATCGGTCTATTTCCGCGATCCCGACGAGAATCTGGTCGAGGTCAGCGAATATCTGAAATAGGCACGGTGCCGGAGGGCATCATGGACCTGCCCCCGGATGGCAGCCTTGTCGAAGTCAGCCTGTATCCGCGGTCGCATATCGAGCATCAGGCTGCGACAATTAGCCGACAACCGCTTCTCAAATTCGCCGCGATTGTCCGATGTTGGGAGACGGACCTTGCCAAAATCTGGCGGTGCGGCTGCTGCGCGGACCGCCTTCGGTTGTTGTCGGGGTTGCGGATAGCTATATCAAAGTCGCGATTGCCTTTCGGCGACCGTAAAGCGCAAGATATGGTGGCGAAGCCTGGCCGGAAAAAGCCGGCGTGCAAGCTGTGAATTGTCGGGAATAGGAAGAGAGTGCTTTTTCGTCGCCGCAAGCCTGATGGCCTTTTCGAGCGGGTGCGCACCTATCTGTGGCCGCGCCGTTCGTTTTCGCGCTCGCTCCAATATTTCTCCAAGCGCATTCTGCGTCTGAAGGCCACCCCACACGCGGTGGCGGCGGGTGTCGCGGCGGGTGTCTTTGCTTCCTTCTTCCCCGTGGGTTTCCACTTCATCATTGCCGCCGTTCTGTGCTGGGTGATCGCCGGCAATCTCGTGGCGGCGGCACTCGGCGCTGTTTTCTTCGGCAATCCGCTGACCTTTCCGATCTTGTGGGGCGCTTCCTGGGAAACGGGCAAGCTTATCCTGCATGATCGCCTGCCCGCGCATGGCCCTCCGGCGCATCTGGGCGAGATGCTGCACACGCTTTCCTTCGCGAAACTCTGGCATCCCGTTCTGGAACCGATGCTGATCGGGGCGGTGCCGCTCGGGCTGGTGTTCGGCCTCGTGTTCTACGGCATCACCCGCTGGGGCATGAATGTCTTCCGCGAGCAAAGGCGCAAGCGGCTGGCCGAGCGCGCGAGACGCCGTGAGCATTCGCCTCATCCCGGCGGAAGCGTTGGTTCCGCTCATCCCGGCGGAAGCGTCGGTTCCGCCGCCCAATGATCATCGGCATCGGCAGCGACCTGATTGATATCAGACGCATCGAGAAATCGCTCGAGCGTCATGGCGAGCGCTTCATCCACAGAATCTACACCGAACTGGAACAGGCACGTTCGGAGAACCGGCGCGCCCGTGCGGCTTCCTACGCCAAGCGCTTTGCCGCCAAGGAGGCTTGCGCCAAGGCACTGGGCACCGGTCTGGCACAGGGCGTGTTCTGGCGCGACATGGGTGTCGTCAACCTGCCCAGCGGCGCGCCGACCATGGCGCTGACCGGTGGCGCGCTGGCTCGGCTGGAAAAGATCCTGCCCCGAGGCCATCGGGCAGCGATCCACCTCACCATCACCGATGATTTCCCGCTCGCTCAAGCCTTTGTGATCATAGAGGCGGTGCCGGTCGAAGAAGCGCCACATTGATTGCATCTGACGACCGGCATTGACGTTGCCCAGCGCGCGCCGAGACTCTATACCATCCAACGCACAATCGAGGACTACATGAGCGTGGCTGAAAAATCCCAGAAGAAATCCGGCGGGCTTGGCGAAACGGTCAGCGTCATCGTCCAGGCGCTTTTGCTGGCCCTGGTCATTCGCACGCTGCTGTTCCAGCCATTCTCGATCCCGTCGGGCTCGATGCGGCCGACGCTTCTGGAAGGCGACTACCTGTTCGTCACCAAATGGTCCTACGGCTATTCACGCTATTCGCTGCCCTTTGGACCGGACATTTTCTCGGGCCGCATCTGGGGCTCCGAGCCCAAGCGTGGCGACGTGGTGGTGTTCAAGTTCCCGCCGGATCCGTCCGTTGACTATATCAAGCGCGTCATCGGCCTGCCCGGCGACAAGATCCAGATGAAGGATGGCCAGGTCTTCATCAACGGCGTCGGCGTGCCGCGCGTCAAGACCGGCCAGATCGACAATCCCGACATCACGGAAAAGGATTATCCGATCGATGTCTATCGCGAGACGCTTCCCGACGGCGTCAGCTACGACACGCTGGACCTGTCGCCGAACTCGATCGGTGACAACACCCGCGAATTCGACGTGCCCGCCGGCCACTATTTCATGATGGGCGACAACAGGGACAATTCCGCCGACAGCCGCTTCACCGTCGGCTATGTTCCGGCCGAGAACCTGGTCGGCCGCGCCAACCTGGTCTTCTTCTCGATCGCCGGCAAGGCAAGCCCGCTCGAAATCTGGAAATGGCCGTCGCTGATGCGCGCTTCGCGCCTGTTCCATTTCGTCAACTAGGGTCATGGCGGCACCAAAACGGTTGACCGTCGATGCGCTCGCCGAAGCGCTCGCGGAACGCACGGGCCATGCCTTTGCCGACCGCCGGCGCCTGCAGCGTGCTCTTACCCATGCCAGTGCACGGGGCGCCAATGCCGGCACCGACTATGAGCGGTTCGAGTTTCTCGGCGACCGGGTTCTTGGTCTTGTTGTCGCCGACATGCTGCTGTCCGCTTTTCCCGACGCGGCGGAAGGCGAGTTGTCGCTGCGGCTCAATGCGCTCGTCAACGCCGAGGCGCTTTCCGAAATCGCCGAGGATATCGGGCTGCCGGACCTGATCCGGGCCGGATCGGACGTGCGCGGGCTCGAGGGGCGCAAGCGCGTCAACCTGCGTGCCGATGCATTGGAATCGCTGATTGCCGTGCTTTATCTCGACGGTGGTCTGGAAGCGGCTCGCGCGTTCATCCACAAATACTGGCGTCCGCGTTCGCAGGCCTCGGGCGCGGCACGCCGCGACGCCAAGACCGAATTGCAGGAATGGGCGCATCAGGCGGCGAGTGCGGTTCCCGCCTATCAGATCGACGGCCGCGAAGGCCCCGATCACGATCCGCTGTTTACCGTCAGCGTCAGGGTCGGCGCGTTTCAACCGGCAACCGGCAGCGGCCGTTCCAAGCGCGAGGCCGAACAGGCCGCCGCGGCTGCCCTTCTGTTGCGCGAAGGTGTATGGAACGCAGCATGACAGATATTGAAACTGCTGAAGCCCCTGCCACGCATTCCGGCTTTGTCGCGCTGATCGGTGCGCCCAACGCCGGCAAGTCGACGCTGGTCAACCAGTTGGTCGGCGCCAAGGTGTCGATCGTCACCCACAAGGTGCAGACGACCCGCGCCATCGTGCGCGGCATCGCCACGCACGACAACGCGCAGATCGTCTTCGTCGACACGCCGGGCATCTTCAAGCCCAAGCGGCGGCTGGACACGGCGATGGTGACCACCGCCTGGGGCGGCGCCAAGGATGCCGATATCGTCCTGCTGCTGATCGACGCCGAACGCGGCATCCGTGGCGACGCCGACGCCATCCTCGAACGGCTGAAGGACGTGCGCCAGCCGATGGCGCTGATCCTCAACAAGGTCGATCGGGTCAAGCACGAGGCGTTGCTGGCCCTGGCCGCGGCCGCCAACGAGAAAGTGCCGTTCAAACGCACCTTCATGGTCTCGGCGCTGACCGGTTCCGGCTGTAAGGATCTCCTCGACTATCTGGCCCAGGCGCTGCCGACCGGCCCCTGGTATTATCCGGAAGACCAGATTTCCGACCTGCCGATGCGCCAGCTGGCGGCCGAAATCACTCGCGAAAAACTCTATCTCAGGCTGCATCAGGAATTGCCCTATTCCTCGCATATCGAGACCGAGAAATGGGAAGAGAAGAAGGACGGCTCGGTGCGCATCGACCAGACCATCTATGTCGAGCGCGACAGCCAGAAAAAGATCGTGCTCGGCCACAAGGGCGAGACCATCCGTGCCATCGGCCAGGCGGCGCGAATGGAGATATCAGGCATATTGGAGCAGAAAGTGCATCTGTTCCTGTTCGTGAAAGTGCGCGAGAACTGGGGTGACGATCCCGAGCGCTACCGCGAGATGGGGCTGGAGTTTCCGCATTAGGGCATGATCCCGAACACGAGGGTCTGTTTTCGGGAAAGATCATGCTTGAGGTCGCGATTGATGTCGCCTTGGTGCGCCGCCTGATTGCCGCGCAATTCCCGCATTGGAAGAATCTTGCGGTCAGGCCGGTTGATTTTGGCGGCTGGGACAACAGGACCTTTCATCTCGGCGACGAGATGACCGTGCGGTTGCCGAGCGCCGCTGCTTATCCCTGCAAGTGGAAAAGGAACACCGCTGGCTGCCGAAATTGGCGCCGCTGTTGCCATTGCCCATTCCGGTACCGCTGGCGATGGGCGTTCCGGCCGAGGGCTATCCCTGGCAATGGTCCGTGTATGGCTGGACCGAGGGCGAGACCGCGAAACGGGAACGAATAGCAAATCTGTCGGAATTCGCGGCGGACCTGGCGCGGTTCCTCGTTGCGTTGAAATGCATGGACGCGACAGACGGGCCGGCGCCAGGGCAGCACAATTTCTTTCGCGGCGGGCCGCTCACCGTCTAAGACGGCGAGACCAGGCAAGCGATCTCGACACTCGGCAACCGCATCGATGCCGACGCCGCCACCGCGGTCCGGGAGGCGGCCCTTGCCGCCGCCTGGAAAGGTCCGCCCGTTTGGTTCCATGGCGATGTCAGCCAGGGCAACCTTTTGGACGAAAAGGCAGGTTGAGCGCGGTGATCGATTTCGGCACCTGCGGTGTCGGCGATCACTCCTGCGACCTGGCAATTGCCTGGACGCTGTTCGACGGCGAAAGCCGAAACATTTTTCGCGCCAGCATGGCGGCAGATCGAGCGACCTGGGCGCGCGGACGCGGCTGGGCGCTGTGGAAGGCACTGATCACCGCCGCCGGATAGATAGAGATCGCGCCAGCCGAGACCGTGGAAGCGTGGCGAGTGATCGATGCGGTGCTGATCGAGCGCGAGGCGTGAGGCAAAGCGTTCGCCGCCTGCATTGGACTGAGTTCCGGACGGATCAAGAGTTGCTGCTGGGTGCAATCCTTTGGGAATCCCGCTGGGGTGCGTTGACCGCCGAGGGCCGTCCGTATTTATCTTAGAGATCTTATGTGTGAATAAGCAAATTCCTGGAATCTGTCAGGTATTTCGCTTTAAAATATAAGAATAAATCACACTATTATAGAAAATTCCTATAATAACATTGAAATTGTTACATAAAAATGACGGTGTGCCATTTGTGCCAGCTTGACGGGTAGGGAGGTAAGGCTAGTGTTATTTGTGCAACACGGATTTAATCTGTGGTCGGAATCCGGCATATTTGTGGAATTGTCATTGAAGGCGGAAGATTGGTGGGTATGTTCGCCGCGAAAACGGGACGCGGTGCGAGCCTTTTTTCATTGTGGGGGTGAGGCGGGAAAACATATCCGCCAGCCACAATTCAGAAGCCATTTTTCAAACTTGACTGGAGAGGTCAGAAAATGAACATCAAGAGCCTCCTTCTCGGCTCAGCCGCGGCTTTGATCGCGGTGTCCGGCGCGCGCGCCGCGGACGCGGTCGTCGTCGCCGAACCGGAACCGGCCGAATACGTCAAGATCTGCGACGTCTACGGCGCTGGCTACTTCTACATCCCGGGCACCGAGACCTGCCTGCGCATCGGCGGTTACCTCCGCTATGACATTGGCGTCGGCGATTCCGGCACGCTGGATGGCGTCAACAACGTTGGCGACCACATGGACGACGGAAACCACGACACCTACTACAAGAACATGCGCTTCACGCTCCGGACCTATACCGGCCAGGAAACCGAGCTCGGTACGCTGAAGACCTTCACCGAAACCCGCTTCCAGTTCGGCAACTCCTCTGGCGACTACACAGGTGGCGGCGCCGGCTGGCAGGCCGGCAACAAGACCACCAGCCTCAACTTCGCCTGGATCCAGCTCGGTGGCCTGCGCGTCGGTAAGGATGAAACGGCATACGACCAGTTCATCGGTTATGCCGGCAACGTCATCCAGGACACGATCATCCCGTATGGCATCAAGGACACCAACGTCGTCCAGTACTATTTCGACGCTGGCAGCGGCTTCACGGGCGTGGTCTCGCTCGAAGAAGGCACTGGTGCCAACACGATCGACAGCTATGTTCCGCATGTCGTCGGCGGCTTGAAGTACAAGGGCGACTGGGGTGCGATCACCGGCGTCGTCGCCTACGACAGCAACTATGAGGAAGTGGCCGGCAAGGTTCGCCTGGATGTCAACGTCACCAAGGAACTGTCGCTGTTCATCATGGGCGGCTACGGCACGGACGACAACCTCACGGACGACGCCCACAATGCCATCGATGCACATGGCCGTAGCCAGTACAAGCCATGGGGCGGCAACTGGGCCGTCTGGGGTGGCGGTACCTACAAGTTCAA
The DNA here is from genome assembly GCF_020165665.1 of Mesorhizobium sp. BH1-1-4. Lineage (NCBI taxonomy): Bacteria > Pseudomonadati > Pseudomonadota > Alphaproteobacteria > Hyphomicrobiales > Phyllobacteriaceae > Mesorhizobium > Mesorhizobium sp. BH1-1-4. The sequence continues at coordinate 30,388 of NZ_JAIUIN010000011.1, read as the reverse complement.
CGAGAAGACGTCGTTCAACGTCCAGGCTTCCGCTGACGACGACAAGAACTACGCTCTTGCCGCGAACGTCGCCTACACCATCGTCCCGGGCTTCACGATCACGACCGAAGTCGACTGGGATCATTACGGCAACTACGGCAACCCGTCCGTCTACGGCAACTGGTCCAAGGCCGACAAGAAGGACAGCGTGGGCGGCATCGTCCGTTTCCAGCGCAACTTCTAATCGATCGACTGACCTTACCAGGCCGCCCGCAGCGTATTGCTGCGGGCGGTTTTTATGCGTTGTCGCGAGAGCTGGCACGGGCGCCCGCCCATACCTTGATTTCGCCACCCGATCGGTGAAAAGCTCTGGGCATGGAATGGCGCGACGAGGGAATCATTCTCGGCACCCGCAAGCATGGCGAAACCAGCGCCATTCTCGAGGTGATGACGCGCGCCCATGGCCGCCATCTCGGCCTCGTGCGCGGTGGCCGTTCGCGCAAGCAGCAGCCCGTTCTCCAGCCCGGCAATCGCGTCGATCTCTTGTGGCGGGCGCGGCTTGACGAGCATCTGGGCACCTTCCAGGCCGAAGCGATCGAGATGAATGCCGCCCGGCTGATGGACAGTGCCGTCGCCGTCTACGGCCTTCAGACAATGGCGGCCCATCTGCGCCTGCTGCCCGAGCGCGACGCCCATGGCGGCCTCTACGAAGCGCTTTCGGTGATGATCGTCCATCTCGACGATGCCGATGCCGCCGGCGAACTGGTAGCGCGCTTCGAACTCCTGATTCTCGATGAACTCGGCTTTGGCCTCGATCTCAGCCAATGCGCCGCCACCGGCACAAGGCAGGATCTGGCCTATGTCTCGCCGAAGTCGGGACGGGCGGTGTCCCGTGAAGCCGGGGCGCCGTGGCACGACAAGATGCTGGCGCTGCCGGCCTTCCTGCAGCGCGGCTCCGGCCTGCGCGCGGATCGGGCGGCGATCGCCGACGCCTTCCGCTTGACCGGGTTTTTCTTCACCCGCCACGTCTACGAGCCGCGCGGCATCGAGCAGCCCGACGCCCGCGCCGGCTTTCTTGCGGCGCTGCGCAAGCACCACGCGACACACCAGCCCATCGCCGTGGAGGACGCGGCCAGGGAAATCGTCAGATGAGTGAGGTCGAACTCTATCCCGGCCGGGTCTCGCCGCTCGGTCTTGGCACCATTCCTCATGCCGACATCCTGGAATACACCGGCCTGGAATTGCTGCAGCGAATCATCGACGGCAAATATCCGGCGCCGCCAATCTCCTTCCAGCTCAGCTTCGCGCTGACCGAAGTATCGGAAGGCCGCGCCGTGTTCCGGGGCATGCCGAACGAACGTCACCTCAACCCGTTGGGGGGCGTGCATGGCGGCTGGGCCGCGACGCTGCTCGATTCGGCCTTGGCCTGCGCCGTGCAGACGTTGCTCGAAAAGGGCGAGGCCTACACGACGGCGGAGTTCAAGGTAAACCTCACGCGGCCGATCACACCCAGGACCGGCGAAGTCGTTTGCGAAGGCAAGGTGGTCCACAAGGGCCGCACGCTTGCCGTTTCGGAAGCAACGCTGAAGGATGCCGGCGGCAAACTGCTGGCTTTCGGCACCGAGACATGTTCGATATTTCCAGCCGCCAATCTGGCGGCACGTTGAGTTTTCAGCCGTTTGGCCGCCGCATTTGAATGTCAGTGAGACGAAACGTCAGTGAAAACTGGCCTGGTTTGGGGGAACCGCCATGTTTGAAAGCCTGATCGGCCTTGTCGCCATCATCGCCTTGTTCGTCATCATTTCGCGTCAGCAGAGCCGCATCGGCCTCATCGAGCGCGAGCTTGGCGCGCTGCGCAGTCTCGTGCTTTCGGGCGCGATGCCGCCCACGGTCAAGCCGGAACAGGATGCGGCCGAGGGCAAGGCCGACACGGCGCCGGTGACGGCGCCCGCGGCTGATGTCGCCCCACCGGTAATCAGCGAGCCGGTACCCGCGCTGATACAGGCCACGGAGGCGGAAATTCCGGCCGAGGAGAGTGTGCCCGGTCCATGGAGCGCAACCGAGGCAACGCCAGAGGCCGCGCCGGCCGCGGTCGCCAAGGCCGCTCGCCAGTCCGACGTCGAAACCGCGCTGGGCACACGTTGGGCGGTCTGGGTCGGCGGTATTGCGCTGGCGCTGGGCGGCTTGTTCCTCATCCGTTACACCATCGAGGCCGGCATTTTCGGACCCGGCGTGCGCCTCACCATGGCGGCGGTGCTCGGGCTTGTGCTCGTCGCCGGCGGCGAGTTCATTCGTCGCACTGGCTTCAAGGTGCCCGTGCAAGGTGTTGCCGGCGCCTATATTCCGGCGATCCTGACGGCGGCCGGTGCCTTCATCCTGTTCGGCACCGTCTATGCCGCACATGGCATTTACGGCTTCATCGGGCCAGCACTCGCTTTCACGCTGCTTGGCGCCATCGGCGTCGCGACGCTCGCCGCCGCTCTTGTCCACGGCCAGGCCCTGGCCGGCATCGGCCTCGTCGGCGCCATGGCAACGCCGGCGCTGGTTGCCTCGACCGCGCCAAATGTCTGGGCGCTGTTCGGCTACCTCGCCATCGTGCTCGCCGCCACCGGCGTCATCGCCCGCATGCGCGACTGGAAAGCGTTGATGGCGGCCGCCTTTTTCGGCACCGGCATCTGGACCATCCTCTACATGACCGACGCACCGGGCGCGAACCTGTCCGCCATCCTGTTCATCGACGCCGTCACGCTGGCCGTGCTCGCTTTCGTCTGGCTGGGGAGTCGAGGCGAGATTGCGAAAGATGGCTTCGACTGGCCATCGATCGTGCCGGGCGCTTTCGTCGCGTTTTCGGCGCTCGGCCTGTCGGTCGACTCGACCTTCGTCGCCGCCGGCTATGCCTTGCCGGGCGCCCTGGTCCTCGTCGCCCTTGTGGCCACCGCACTCTACCGGCCGCGCACGGTGCCGCTGCTGCACGCCGCCGGGCTGGTGACCGTGATGATCCATCTCGGCATCATTCCACCCACCACCATTGGCTCCGATTTGTCGCAAGGCAATTTGGGCTTTGACGGTCTGCCGGTGGCGACCGGAAACGCCTTGACGCTGCGCATCGGTATTGGGCTCGGCCTTGTCTTCATCGCCGCCGGTTTGTGGGCCGCGCGCCGCTTCGTCGCATCGGCGCGGATCCGCGCCGCATGTTGGGCCGCGTGGGGTGTCGTCGCGCCGCTGGTCATCCTGCTGGCGCTCTGGTTCACCTACGGCAATCTCGACCGCGACTTTGTCTATGCCGCCGTCGCGGCCTTGCTGGTCGTGGTCTTCGCCGCCGGTGGCGAGTGGATCGCGCGCGCCGAGGAGCCGCCGCTCAAGGGCGGCATGGCGGTGTCGTTCGCCCTGGGCGGCGCGGCGGTCGCAGGCCTCCTGATGTTGCACATGGCTTTTGATTCCGGCTGGACCACCATCCTGCTCGGTGCCGCCGCAATCGTGCCGGCGCTCGCCACGCGCTGGCGCTCTTATCCCGTGCTCGGCTGGATTTCAGTCGCCGCCGTCATCGCGGTGCTGGGCCGCGTCGTCTTCGACCCGACGATCGTCGGCGCCGACTTCCTGTCGACGACACCGGTCTTCAACTGGGTGCTGCCGGGTTATGGCGTGCCGGCGCTCGCCTTCGGCTTCGCGGCCTGGCAACTCGCTCGCACCACCAGTGGCCGGCCGCGCCTCGCCATGGAAGCGGCGGCCGCGCTGTTTGCGCTGCTGACGCTCGCCATGCTGGTGCGCCACGCCATGCATGGCGGCGTCATCAACAGCGATGCGCCGACGCTCGCCGAACAGGCGATCTACACGCTGATCGCCATCGGCGCCGGCGCCATGCTGATCGCCGTCGACAGGCGCTCGCCAAGCTCGGTGCTGCGCTATGGTTCGATGGCGGTGGGCGTGGTCTCGGTCGCCTTCGTCGTCATCCAGCATTTCCTCGTGCTCAATCCGTTGTTCACGGACGAATCGACCGGCCGGATCCCGGTATTCAACCTGTTGTTCCTGGCCTATCTCCTGCCGGCGGTCGCCGCCGCTGGTCTGGCGCTCTACAGCAGGGGCAAGCGGCCGAAATGGTATTCGGCGATGCTGGCGCTGGTGGCGGCGTTGCTTGCCTTCGCCTATGCCACGCTCTCGGTGAGACGCGTGTTCAAGGGCGAGTTCATCGGCTTGTGGAGCGGCCTTGGCCAGCTGGAAACCTATACCTATTCAGCGCTCTGGCTGGCGATCGGCGTGGCGCTGCTCACGGCTGGCGTCTGGCTGAAATCGCAGGTGCTGCGCATTGCCTCGGCCGCGCTGATCGCGATTGCCGTGCTGAAGGTCTTCCTGTTCGACATGTCGGAACTGGAAGGCGTGCTCAGGGCGCTGTCCTTCATAGGCCTGGGCGCGGTGCTCATCGGCATCGGCTTGTTCTATCAGCGGCTTTTGACGCGGGCGGCGAAGGAAAAAGGGTAATCGCCGGCCAATCATTGGTTTTATCGCCGGGCGGGAATAAACCGGCACCCGCCGGCGTTATCTCCTTGCTTGGGTGACCGGAGCGGTGGACCGCTTCGCGCTGGCTGCTTGCGCCGTGCCGGGAAGGCGCGTTCTATCGGGATCAACAAGGGCGACCTCAGAACCAGCGGTCATGGACGAAAAGAAGGCAGCAATCCTAGGCGAAATACCGCGCCTGCGCCGCTACGCACGCTCGCTCCTGCGCGACCGTGATTCTGCCGACGACCTCGTTCAGGACTGCCTCGAGCGTGCACTGTTGCGGCTTGACAACTGGCAGACGGGAGAAAGCCCCAGGAGGTGGCTGTTTACGATCATGCATCATTTGTTCATCGACCAGATGCGCAAGGTGAACCGTCGCGGCGAAGCCGCGATGCTGCCGCTGGAGGCGGGCGAGGCGGTTGCCCAGCCGGCCGAACAGTTGGAGGGCATTGCTTCGCGCGAGATCATCGACGCATTGCAGGCGATCAGCCCTGATCGCCGCGCGGCCCTGGTCATGGTCGCCATCGAGGGCTTTTCCTATGCCGAAGCCGCCAATATTCTGGGTGTGCCCGCGGGCACGCTGATGTCGCGCATCGCGCGTGGGCGTGAGGAACTGCGCGGGCTGCTGGACGACACGGCTCGCCGCCGCGCCATAAGGATCGTGGAGAAATGATCCGCCGCGATTTTTCCGAACGGGACATCCACATGGCGCTCGACGGCGAACTGCCGGCCGATGAGCGGGCCGCCTATGATGCATGGCTCGATGCCAATCCGGAGATGAAGGCGAGGAGCGTCCGCTTCACCGCCGACCGCGAGGCATTGCGTGCCGCCTTCGCTGGCGTGCCGGATGAGCCTGTTCCCGCGCGCTTGCGCAAGGTGGTGCTCGGCGAAGCGCCTGTTAAGACAGTCGTGCCACGCTCACGCTGGTGGCTTGCCGCCGCCGCGGCCGTGCTTCTCGCCACGGGCGGATTTGGCGGTTACTTTGCCGGCATCGACGGCTTCGGGCAGGAGGATCCGGCGGAGGATCAACTGGCCGAACAGGCGATCGCCGCCCATGTCATCTACGCCGCCGAGAAGCGGCATGCGGTGGAAGTGCCGGCCAGCGACAAGGATCATTTGCAGACCTGGTTGTCTAACCGGGTCGGCCTGAAGCTGGTGGCGCCGGACCTGAGCGCCAACGGCTTTCAGCTGATCGGCGGCCGGTTGCTGCCGGCCGGTGAAAGCAAGGCGGCGATGCTGCTCTACGAAGACGACAAGGGCGAGCGTATATCCCTCTTCGTGACGGCGGAATCGGCCGAGAATGCCAAGGGTACCTACGCCTCGGCGCAGGACGGCCCGCAGGCCGTCTACTGGCTGGACAAGGGCTATGGCTGCGCCGTCGTCGGTTCGCTGCCGCGCGAGCAATTGGCGGTCGTGGCCAGGAATGCCTATGGCCAGCTTCTGGCCGGTCTCGCCAGCTGAGACGTTGCGATCTTGCGCGGCCGGCTGGCTTGAAGAACAGCGATTGCGTGCAAAGCTTGCCGGCTTCCTTGCCGCCGGGGAAACTGTCACAATTCGGCCCTAATCAAGGAGCGATAGCGCTTGATGAATGCCGGCGTTTCGGCCGGTGTTCGCGACGCTTTTGACCGGGGCCGTTTCCGCAACGCAATCGAGGTTTTCTCAAGCCGCATGCCTGCCGAGATCCGCACGGCCCGCGCGTCCGACGTCGATGATCTCGCCGCCATCGAGAAGGCTGTGTTCTCGAGCGACCGTATCTCCCGCCGCTCTTTCCGTCAGTTCATCGAGCGCGAGACCGCCGAGACGCTGGTCGCCGAAATCGACGGCCGCGTCGGCGGTTACGCGATCGTGCTGTTTCGCAAGGGCAGTGGTGTGGCGCGGCTTTATTCCATAGCCGTCGGCCCGTTTTTCGGCGGGCTCGGCATCGGCCGTCAATTGCTGTCGGCGGCGGAAGAAGCCGCTTTCGAACATGACCGCATGATGCTGCGTCTCGAAGTGCGCGAGGACAATGGCCGTGCCATCCGCATCTACGAGCAGGCCGGCTACCGCAAGATTGGCCGCGAGCCGGGTTACTACGAGGACGGTGCGACGGCGCTGCGCTACGAAAAAACCCTGCGCGGCGACCTTCCGGTCGCCACCAGGGTGCCGTTCTACCAGCAGACCTGCGAGTTCACCTGCGGGCCATGCTGCCTGATGATGGCCATGGCCAATTTCGATCGTGGCTTCGTTCCGGACCCGGTGATGGAAATCCGACTCTGGCGTGAGGCGACGACCGTCTTCATGATGTCTGGACCGGGCGGCTGCGAACCATTCGGCCTGGCTGTCTCGGGCTATGAAAGCGGGCTTGCGGCGGAGATCTACGTTTCCTTCTACGGCGCGCTGTTCCTGCAATCGGTACGCAGCGCGGACAAACGCCGGGTCATGGAACTCGCCCAGGTCGACTTTCGCCGCCGCGCGGAACTTTACGGTATCCCGGTGAATTACCGTCCGTTCACCATAGACGATATCAGGGCGGCTCTCGCCGGAGGAAAACTGGTGCTGGTGCTGATCAGCGGCTTCCTGATGTTCGGCAAGAAGGTACCGCACTGGGTGCTCGCCATTGGCGATGATGGCGACCATATTCTGATCCACGATCCGTGGGTCGAGGATGAAAGGCAGGAAACCATCCTTGATGCCGCCAACATTCCCGTGCCTTACGGCATCTTCATGAACATGGCCCAGTTCGGCCGCGACGGACTGCGCGCCGCCATCACTTTGGGAAAGAGATAATGACCTGGGTCATTCTTACCGGCAGGCAGAGCGATCTCGACCAGGTGGCGACACCGCACAAGATCATCACCAATCGCGACTATCTCGCGCATCCCTCGCTGTTCCGCGGCCAGCGGCCGAAGGTTATCAACCTGTCGAACAATTACGGCTACCAGAGCCGCGGCTATTACGCCTCGCTGCTGGCGAGTTCGCGCGGACACAAGGTCATCCCGACCGTCGAGACGATGATCGACCTGTCGGAGCGCAAGCTCTACGAGCATGCCTTGCCGGAACTGGAACTGGCGCTCAACAAATGCCGCAAGGATCTCGGCGGCACCTTTCCGGCGAAGGTCTGCATTTTCTTCGGCATCGGCCCGTCCAAGGTCTGGGACCGTTTTGCCAAGCTGTTGTTCGACTGGTTCCGGGCGCCGGCGCTCGAAGTCCACATCAAGGACAGCGCCGAATGGGCTTCGATCCGCAAGATCGGCTTCCATCCGCTGGCGCGCATGACCGAGGACGAGGAAAAAAGCTTCATCCAGTGCCTGGAGACCTACACCAACCGCGAGTGGCGCGACACCAAGGGCCGCACGCCGGCGCGCTACACCTTCGCCACGCTGGTCGATCCGCATGAGGAATTGCCGCCCTCGGAAATCTCCTCGCTGCGCTACTGGGCCAAGATCGCCGAGAAGATGGGGGTCGAAATCGAACCCATCACCAAGAAGGACCTCGCCAAGCTGGCGAACTACGATGCGCTGTTCATCCGCGAGACCACTTCGATCTCCAATCACACCTATCGTTTCGCCCGCCGCGCCCAGCAGGAAGGCATGCCGGTCATCGACGACCCGCTGTCGATGATCCGTTGCACCAACAAGGTCTATCTCAACGAACTGATGGCCTACAACAAGGTGCCGGTGCCGCCGACGGTGATGATCGCCGGCACCTCGGATCTGGAGCTCGCGGCACAGACGCTGGGTTTTCCGCTGGTGCTGAAGATCCCCGATTCCTCGTTCTCGCGCGGCGTCAAGAAATGCGCCAATTTCGAGGAGCTGAAGACGCTTGCCACCGAATGGCTGGAGGATTCGGACCTCCTGATCGCGCAGAAATTCATTCCGACCGAATATGACTGGCGTGTCGGCGTGCTCGGCGGCCAGCCGCTGTTTGCCGTACACTATCTGATGGCCAAGAAGCACTGGCAGATCGTCAACCACAAGGCCAATGGCAAGCCCGACCAGGGCGGCATCAAGACCTTCACGCTGAAGGAGACGCCGGCCCATGTCGTCGAAACCGCTGTCAAGGCGGCGCGCTGCATCGGCGACGGCCTCTATGGCGTCGACCTCAAGGAGACCAAGGACGGTGTTTTCGTCATCGAGGTCAACGACAACCCTAATCTCGACCATGGCTGGGAGGATTCCGGCGAGAAGGACGAGGTCTGGGTGCGGCTGACGCAGTGGTTCCTGGAGCGGCTGGACCGGCCGGGACGGTAATTCAACCGAGGGCAAAGATGCAGTTCATCGTGATCGAGGATTTCACCGGCTGCGACCGCAAGGATATCTACCGCCGCTTCCGCGATCGAGGTCGTCTGAAGCCGGATGAGCTTGTCGTTCACCACAGCTGGATAGCGGCGGATATGAGCCGATGCTTCCTGTTGGTGGAGACGAATGACGTCACGCTGCTGCAGCGATGGGTCATCGAATGGGCTGATCTGGTCGAGTTCGAGATCGTGCCGGTGGCGACCAACAAGGACATGGTGGCGGCCTTGAGCGGCCACCTCTGACAAACGGGAGCTGACAGGTCAGCGCAGCGCCGGCGAACCCACAGCGCGCCGGCATTCGCCGACAAGCCAATCGCGAAACGCGGTCACCACATCGCGCGTGGCGCTGCGCTCCGGGATGGTCAGGCAATAGGGCTGGCGTAGCGCGATCGCCCCGGCGGCGGGCCGGACCAGCCTGCCGTCCTCCACCGCTTCGGCGCAATAGATCCCTTGCGCCAGCGTCACGCCCAATCCGGAAATGGCCAAGTCGAGTGCCGCGCGCGATGAATTGGCCGACAGGCCGCGCCGCACTCCCCGGCCAGATTGGGCATTCGTCGCCTCGAACCAGTTGCGCCAGGACGGAAACGAAGCGCCGGTCGGTCCCCAATCCGTGTGGATCAGCGGCAGCCCGGCGAGCGGCTCGCCGTCTACCTTGTTGGTGCCGACAAGCTTTGGCGCGCAGACCGGATAGACGGCGTCCCTGGCAATGTCCTCGGTCGGATGTTCACGATAGTGCGGGCCGTAGGAGAGCCTGATGTCGATCAGTTCGCGGTCGAAAGGCACCGGGTCGTCATCGCCACGCAGCGATATGTCAGCAGCGCCATGGCTTTCGACGAAGCCGGCCAGACGCTGCGAAAGCCAGCCCATGGCCATGGATGGCGGCACCGAAACCACCAGGCGCGGGCGGAATGCATCGCCGCCCAGCTCGCGCGAGACGCTGCCGATCTCCTGGAAAGCCACGGTCAGCCGCGGCAACATTTCCACGCCGGCCTCGGTGAGGACAACGCGCCGGTTGACCCGCTGAAACAGCTTGCGGCCCATCTGCTCCTCCAAGGTGCGGATAAGCTGGCTGACGGCGGCAGCCGAGACCGAAAGTTCTTCCGCCGCCGCGACAAAGCTGCCCGCACGTGCGGCGGCCTCGAAAGCCTGAAGCCCTTTCAGGGATGGGGATGTGAACATGATCGCCAGATAGACAAGCCTGGCTTATCCAAATCGCAGGAATCGTCGTTTTTGGAAAGCTTTTTCGCGGACTAGAGTGATTTCATCAATCTCGAGCCTGGATCGAAGCCGATGGATCATCGCGACATCATCGCGTCACTGACGTCAGAAGAGCGCAATCGCCTGACGGCCAAATCCGATGTCGCGGGCCTGTTCCAGTTCGGCGCTCACTTGGGCGCGATTGTCATCATTGGATCGCTGATCGCGGCCAAGGTGCCGTTCTGGCCATTGCTGATGCTGCCGCAAGGCATCCTGATCGTGTTCCTGTTCACACTGCTGCACGAGACGGTTCACCGCACGGCTTTCAATACGCAGCGGCTGAACGACGGCGTGGCGCGGCTGTGCAGCCTGGCCATCGCGCTGCCCGCCGACTGGTTCCGTTACTTCCACTTCGCTCACCACCGGTACACGCAGGATCCGGAAAACGACCCCGAGCTTGCCTTCCCGAAGCCTGAGACCTTGCGGCAATACATTGTCCACGTCTCGGGCCTGCCGGTGTGGTGGGGGCATTTCAAGACGCTATGCATCAACGCGCGTGGGGACTGCCACGATAGCTATGTGCCGCCAAAAGGCCTGCCCAAAGTGCGCGCCGAGGCACGTGCGATGATCGCGTTCTATGTCGTGGTCCTGGCGCTTGCCGTGTGGTTTCACGCAACGGTGCTGCTCCATGTCTGGATCATTCCCGCTCTGTTGGGACAGCCATTCCTGCGCCTCTATCTGCTTGCCGAGCACGGCCGCTGTCCGTTCGTCGCCAACATGCTGGAAAACACCAGGACGACGCTGACCAACTGGGCGGTGCGCAAGCTGGCCTGGAACATGCCGTTCCATGCCGAGCATCACGCCTATCCGGGCGTGCCTTTTCATCAATTGCCGCGATTTCACGCGCTGATCGAGCGGCACCTGAAGGTGGTCGAGCCCGGCTATGTCAGCTTCCACGAGAGATATCTGGAAACGCTGAACTGAGTTCGCTCCGATGCTGTCAGCCGGTCTGGCTGCGCGGCGCACGCGCTTTCAACAGGCGCTGGATATCCGCTGCCTTCGACGGCACGCCGATCAGATAGCCTTGCGCCTCGACACAGCCATTGTCGCGCAGCATGTCGAGTTGCCTCTCGGTCTCGACACCCTCGGCCGTGACGACGATGCCAAGCTCGCTGGCAAGACCGATGATGGAGCGGACGATCGCCGCCGTGTCGCGGTTGCCCATGTCGCGAATGAATGATCGGTCGATCTTGATCTTGTCGACCGGAAAACGCCTGAGGTAGCCGAGCGAGGAATAGCCGGTGCCGAAATCGTCAAGCGCGATGCGGATGCCGAGCTCACGCAACTGGCGCAGCGTTTTCAGCACGGCCTTGCTCTCGTCCATCAGTACGGTTTCGGTGATCTCCAGTTCCAGCTGTCCAGCCGGCACGCCGGAAAAAGCCAGTGCCGAGATCACGTCGCGGGCAAACCCGCTGCTTTTGAGCTGCACCGCCGAAACATTGACGGCGATGCGTAAACCGGGCGGCCAGCTTGCCGCCGCCGTACAGGCTTTCCTCAGTGCCCACTCGCCAAGCGGCACGATCAGCCCGGTCTCTTCGGCAACCGGAATGAAGTTGTCCGGCCCGACAGTGCCGCGCGCCGGGGAATGCCAGCGCATCAAGGCCTCCGCGCCGATGATCTCGCCCGAGGCGATGTTCATGATGGGCTGGAAATCGAGATCGAACTCGTGGCGCCGCAGCGCGGTCTCCAGGTCGACTTCAAGCGCCCTGCGGGCCTGCACGACGGCGTCCATTCCTGGTTCGAAGAAGCGATAGAGGTTTCGCCCTTCGCTCTTCGCCCGGTAGAGGGCCGTGTCGGCATTCTTCAGAAGCGCGTCGGCGTCACGACCGTCGGCGGGAAAAACGGCGATGCCCAGGCTGACGCCGACATGCATCTCGCGGCTCTTGTCGCGAAATGGTTTTGCGATGGCCTCGACGATGCGCTTCGCCAGTTTCTCGGCATCGGCAATCCCCTTGAAGTTCGACTGGATGATGACGAATTCGTCGCCGCCGAAACGGGCGATCATGTCCGCATCATTGCGCAGGCAACGCTGAAGTCGTTCGGCCACGCTCTTCAACAGCCAGTCACCGGCGGGATGTCCCCAGGTGTCGTTGACCGCCTTGAAGCGATCGAGGTCGAGCGAGAAGATCGCCAGAGGCGTGGCTCCCACATCCTCCAGCGCAAGGTCGAGCCGTTCGCGAAACATCGAGCGGTTGGGCAGCCCGGTCAGCGTGTCGTGATGCGCAAGATGGGTCATGCGTTCTTCGGCCAGACGGCGTTCCGTCACGTCGTCGAACGTCGCCACCCAGCCGCCGCCGCTCATCGGCTGGCGCACGACCAGGATCGTCCTGCCGTCGGCAAGATGGCGATAAGTCGAATGCATTTTCCCCGCCCGCCGGCAGGCTTCGGTCCTGGCGACCTCGCTGTCGACGTCGATCTTCGTGTAGATGCCGAGTTCCAGCAATCGTTCGAGCGCCTCGCGGTGTGTCGTTCCAAGCGGGAAGTCGGCCGCCGTGACATTGTACAGTTCCAGAAAACGCCCGTTGCGCACGATCATCTTGCCGTCGGCGTCATACATCAGCAGGCCTTGCGACATGTTGGCGAGCGCTGCGTCGAAGCGGCGATGCTGCTCCTTGAGATCTTGCTCGGCGCGCCGCTGTTCGGTGATGTCCTCGTAGATCGAGACCCAGCCGCCCGAAGCCAGCGGCCGGTGCGAGATAAGAATGATATGGCCGTCCGACAGGATTTCTTCGTAGGTCGAAGGTTTCGCCTGGTCGATATAGGGCCTACGGATGGCGTAGAGTTCGTCGGCGCTTTGCGAGGCGACGCCGAGGTCGACGCTGTGCCGCAGGATGTCGATGAAGCCGATGCCAGGCCGCATCACCGTGGCGTCGAGATGGAATATGTCGATGTAGTTGCGGTTGCAGATGATCATGCGTTCGTCGGCGTCGAACATGCACAAGCCGTGCGACATGTTCTCGACGGCGGCTGAAAAGCGCTCGTTTTGTTCGCGCAGCTCATCTTGCATGCGGCGAGAGCGTTCCATGCCTTCGGCCGCCCGTTTCGGGACGACCGAACCATCCTTGACATCCACGACGGGCATGAGGCGCCCCTGCGGTGCTTGATCGAACACCACACTGTTGACGCTTCCGGTTAATTTAGCGTTCTCTACCCTAGCGCGGATGTCGCAACGTGGTGTCTTGACGTCTCGATCGCCGAAAACCGCTCCAGGAACGCATCCTGTGCCCAGGTCACCGAGCGTGGCGTGAAGTCGAAACGCTCGGCGGAAAAACCGCGCGGGCGGCCGAAGAACTCGGTCGCCTCGGTGGTCGAAAAGCCGGCAAGCAGTGTTGCTTCGAAATAGGCGGCGATCTGGTCGGCGCGCTTGATCTCCCTGCGCAGGATGGCAGTCGGTTCGGGAGGCAGCGAGAAACGCAGATGGATGGCGCGCTGCAGGCGCAATTCGCAATCCTTGTAGCTGCCGCCCATCACCGACTTGAATGGCGAGATCATGTCACCGATGACGTATTCGGGCGCGTCGTGCAGCAGCGCCGCCAACTGGTCGTCGGCCGAAGCCTGGGGCACCAACTCGTTGAACAGCGCCTCGACCAGCAGTGAATGCTGGGCGACCGAAAAGGCATGCTCGCCGCTGGTCTGGCCGTTCCAGCGTGCGACGCGGGCAAGCCCATGCGCAATGTCCGAAATCTCGATGTCGAGCGGCGAGGGGTCGAGCAGGTCGAGCCTGCGGCCGGACAGCATGCGCTGCCAGGCTCGTGATGGCGCGCCGGTGCGGTCCGCCGCCATCAGGCTTCCTCAGCGCCGACGGTTTCCTGCGGGAAACTGAATTTGGCCCAGCTGGGGATAGTGAGCGTCACCGGTACGTCGCCTGCCAGGATCGGCTGGCCGGCATCGAGCGCCGCCTTGACCCTGTCGATGCGGGCGATGGCGAGTCCGGTCAGGGTGGCGGTCGAGCCGAGCACGCCGACCGGCCGTCCCTCGACGGTGAGTTCGGTCCCGGAGGTGGGCAGGGCAAGCCTGGCCTCGACAATCAGCACGCGCCGCCGGGCGGTACCCCGATGCTGCATGCGCGAGACGACCTCCTGGCCGACATAGCAGCCCTTCTTGAAGCCGACACCGCCCATCTCGTCGAGAAGCACGTCGTGCGGGAAAGCGTCGCCCAACGCATAATCGGCACCGCTCTCCGCGACGCCGTGGGCGATGCGAAAGGCCTGCCACGCGGCGACGTCGCCGGTATCCGCGGTGTCGGCATAGAAGCGCGTGACGCCTTCGTCGCCAAAACGGCTGTCGGCGACCGAGGTTGAATCACTTTCTGAGGCGATTGACTCTTTTCCCCAGGCGACAGTGACAAGCGTCTGTTCCGGCTTGGCAATCTCGACCTTGGCGCGAAGCTTGTAGAGCATCAGCCGGCGAATGAAATCATCTGAAACATCGGCACGGCATTCGATGCGGAAGGCGTTTTCTCCCGCTCGTGAGATCAGGAAGTCGAACAGGATCTTGCCTTGCGGCGTCAACAGCGCGCCCGGCTTGGCCTCACCTTTGCCAAGCGCATCGAGATCGAGGGTCAGGATGTTTTGCAGAAAGTGTTCGGCATCCGGGCCGGAGACGGAGATAAGCGCGCGGTCTTTCAGCGGGGCAAAGGGCATGGAGCGGATAAAAGCCTGATCTTGCAAAACGGTTGGCCATTACGTAAGCCGCTGACACTCCCCCCGCAAGAGAGCATCACCATGACCTACGACCTCATCCTGACAGGCGGCACAGTGGTCAATCATGACGGCGAGGGGCTGCGCGACGTCGGCGTGAGGGGCGGGCGCATCGCCGCCATCGGCGATCTGCGCCAGGCCTCGGCCGGCGAGACGATCGACTGCCGGGGCCTGCATATCCTGCCGGGCGTCGTCGACAGCCAGGTGCATTTCCGCGAGCCCGGACTGGAGCACAAGGAAGATTTGGAAACGGGTACGCGGGCGGCGGTGCTGGGCGGTGTCACCGCCGTGTTCGAAATGCCCAACACCAACCCGCTGACCACAAGCGAGGCAACGCTTGCCGACAAGGTCCGGCGCGGCAGCGGCCGCATGCATTGCGATTTTGCTTTCTGGGTCGGCGGTACTCGCGACAACGCCAGGGATGTCGGCGAACTTGAGCGGCTGCCAGGCGCCGCGGGAATAAAGGTCTTCATGGGTTCGTCCACCGGCGATCTGCTGGTCGAGGACGACGAAGGTGTCGCCTCGATCCTGCGAAACACCCGCCGCCGCGCCGCTTTTCATTCGGAGGACGAGTTCCGGCTGCGCGAGCGCCTGGGCGAGCGCATCGAGGGCGATCCGTCATCGCATCCGGTCTGGCGTGACGAGATCGCCGCCTTGCGCTGCACCGAAAGGCTGGTCCGCATCGCGCGCGACGTCCGCGCCCGCATCCATGTCCTGCACATCTCGACCGCGGAGGAAATCCTGTTCCTCGAACAGCACAAGGATGTCGCGACCTGCGAGGCGACGCCGCACCATCTGACGCTGAGCGCCGACGACTATGCGCGGCTCGGCACGCTGATCCAGATGAACCCGCCGGTGCGCGACAAGCGCCACCGCGACGGCGTCTGGCACGGCATTGCGCAGGGCATTGTCGACGTGCTCGGCTCCGACCACGCGCCGCACACATTGGCCGAGAAAGCAAAATCCTATCCGGCCTCGCCCTCGGGCATGACCGGCGTGCAGACTCTGGTGCCGATCATGCTCGACCACGTCAATGCCGGCCGGTTGACCCTGCAGCGCTTTGTCGATCTCTCCAGCCATGGCCCGCAGCGCATCTTCGGCATGGCTGGGAAAGGCCGCATCGCAGCCGGTTATGACGCCGACTTCACCATTGTCGACATGAAGCGGCGCGAGACCATCACCAATGCGCAGGCCGGCTCGAAGGCGGGCTGGACGCCTTATGACGGCAAGCAAGTGACCGGCTGGCCTGTCGGCACCGTCATTCGCGGTCAGCGCGTCATGTGGGAAGGCGAGATCGCGACGCCAGGCCAGGGCAGGGCGGTGGAGTTTTCCGAGGCGCTTGTCTAGACCCGCAAGGCGAAGGCGGCAGCTTCAGTCGCCGGCGACGAAGAAGGTCCATTGTCCGGCGGGGGTGATGCCGACGCGATAGAAGATGTAGGCGCCGAACTGTTTCATGTCGTCGAAATCGCCGGCGGTGACGATCTTGAACAGCTCGACCCGCTGCTTGGCGTCGAGCTTGTCGAGCGGCAGCGCGAAGAAATACGGCCAGACATAGAGTTCCTGCGGCGTGCCTGCGTCGACATGGACGTAGCCGGCGGAAAGCACCTCCTCGAGAATGGCCAGGATCTCTTGGCCGTCAGGGTCGCCGGACAGCCCTTTGAGGAAGGCGATGGCATCGCCGTCTATGTCGGCCAGCGACAGCTGGGTCATGCTGTCGCCCTTGCCGATCAAGGGTCTGAGCTTCTCGATGTCGCCGCTCTTGCAGGCTTCGATGATCAGGTCATGCATGCGCCGCACGGGCTCGGGCAGCCTGCCAAGGTCGTAGACGACCTCCGGTAGGGGGGCCTCCGGATCGACACGCGGCCTGTTGCTCCCGCCGTCCGGCGACTTGTCCGGCTCGGCCGCGTCCGGGGCGGCTGGCTGGCTAGTTGAAGGCGGTGTTCCCACCGGATCGGGCATGGGGATCGTGTTCCCAGGCGACGAGGTGTCGTCATCCGTCGACGGTGTGGTTGGCGCGGGGAGCTCTTCGCGTTTGATCTCACTCAGCGCATAGGCCGGGCTGCTGGACAGGCACGTCACCAAGGAAATCGCGGCGTAGCAAGCAGCGAGGCGGATGTAGAGGACCAAGACCTTCGGCCCGCCTGACATCGGAAAATTCACTGCCCGTTCTCCTTGCTTCGGGCATGACGCCCGAACGGTATTCCGCCGTCAAAGAACCGGATACTGGTTCAGTGCCGCAGCCGCTCGGGTTCGAAGGCGCCAGCAATGACCTTCTCGCGCATGCGGTCGAGCAGGGCAAGGGCCGAGGTCTCGCCATTGGCGCGCAGCATCTCGCCGAATGCCGTTTCGAGGGCCGCTTCGGCAATGATGTCGGGCTCGATGCCAGCCGAAAGGCCTTCCGCCCAGGCTTCGCTGTGGCTCTCAACCGCCGTCAGCCGCTTTTCTTCCCTGACCAGCGCGTCGATGTCGTTGGCAGCATGTTCCATAAGCGATGTCCACCCTTTCAAGCGGCAACCCATCAGTGTGGATCAGGCCTGATCTGTTCCGTTCACACGCGCTCCAAGTAAGTATCTGTAAATACGACATTTTTTTGATCGTCATTTACAGGGGGCAACTGTGTTTGGCGAAGCTGCGTTTCAACCCGGATCAAACTTAGCCGATTAGGACTGCCTGCGGGGTGAAAACCTTCAGTTTGAGTTAATTCCGCATTCGTGCGGTAACGTTTGATTAACGCTGTTGCAAAAGCGCAACATCAGGATTGCACCAAGACAAAGACAGGCACAAGCCGGATATGGCGATAGTCTCTGCCGTTGGGTCTAATATCTGTTGATTGATGCTCAGTTGCCATAACGCGAGGCGATGTCGCGCGACAGCGTCTCACCTTCCTTCATATAGCGGCTGATGGCTTCGGTAGCCGAAGCGGTGCACTGGGTGTAGGTGCCGCCGAAGGAACGATAGCCGCGGTTGAAGCTGGCGATGAAGCGGGCGCGGCGTTCCGGGTCAGGATTTTCCGAATCGAGCAGCTTTTCCATCTCGCCCCGCCACTGGTCGCCCTTTTCCCCGCACAGATTGCGCAAGAAATGCAGTGACCCCAGAACCTCCGCCAGCCGCATCAGTCCCGGCTCGAACGGCGAGTCGGCACTGAACGCAGGCCGAGCCGGGATGATCATGCTGACGGCAAGGCAAATGGCGAGGAGTATCGACGGACGGTTCATAAGCCTGCTCTGCCTGACGGCTTCAGCCTTTATGGTCTGCCTAACGGCCTCAAACGTCGCGGCTGGCGAGACAACATGAGCCTTGTGGCGAAACAATTTGTCACCTGCAAGGCGATTTTTCAGTGCTGCGTCAGCATGTTCGAATGGGGACTAGCAGTTCTTCGGCGACTTCGAACACCGAACCGGCAAGCGGCAACAGGGTCATGTCTTCGAGTGTGTAGAAGGCGGCCGTCTCGGCATCGTCGCTGGCCACCGCCTCGCCGCCGGCGTAAGCGGCGCCGAAGACGGTGAGGTGGTAATCGACCGGATGACTGTCGTCCCTGCCGTCGATGTGGATCTCCCGAAGCGGGCGAAATCCCGTAGCGTGCAAGCCGGTCTCTTCCAGCAGCTCGCGCCGTGCCGCGTCCTCCAGCGTCTCGCCGGCTTCGACCTTGCCGCCGGGAAATGCGTAGAGCCCTTGGGAAGGCGAGCGCGCCCGCTTGACCAGGAGTACGGTGTCGCCACGCACGACGGCCACAGAGACCGCGGGGAGTGTCTTGCGCGTTGTGTTCATCGATGCCCAGTCAACTCATTTGAGGCAGGTCTTTGTGGACCGGCAGCATGGGCAAGCTTTAACAGTTGCGCAACGCCGGTTCGATCGCCACTTTCAACATCGAACCATTCGAAAGACACAATCGATCATGTGCGGACGCTTCGCCCTGACCGCCACGCCGGACCAGACCGCGGCCTTGCTGGGTCTTGCCGAGCTCGAGGATTTCCCGGCCCGCTATAACATCGCGCCGACACAGCCGGTCCTGATGGCGACATCGGGCGCGCCGCGAGCTCCGGGCTCCAATCTTCCGGACCGGCAGGCAATGCTGGTGCGCTGGGGTCTCATTCCCGCCTGGGTCAAGGACACCAGGGAGTTTCCGCTGCTGTTCAACGCGCGTTCGGAAGGGGCGATCGAGAAGGCCTCGTTCAAGGCCGCCATGCGCCATCGCCGCGCGCTGGTACCGGCATCGGGCTTCTATGAATGGCGGCAGACCGGCGGCAAGAAGGGGCAACCTTATTGGATACGGCCCAGGCATGGCGGACTGATCGCCTTTGCCGGCCTTATCGAAACCTATGCCGAGCCGGGCGGTTCGGAAATGGATACCGGCGCGATCCTGACAGTCAACGCCAATGCCGACATCGCTCACATCCATGACCGGATGCCGGTGGTCATCGACCCCAGGGATTTCGCTCGTTGGCTGGATTGCCGCACGCTCGAACCGCGCGATGTCGCCGATTTGCTGCGGCCGGCGCAGCCCGATTTCTTCGAGGCGATCCCTGTCTCCGACCTCGTCAACAAGGTCGCCAATACTGGACCCGAGATTCAAGAGAAGGGTGAGATCGGGCCGGAGCCCGAGAAAGTCAGGCGCCAGAAGTCCGGCGCGGACGACAGTCAGATGACGCTGTTCTAGCGAAGCCTGTCGAGGTCTTCATGTCCAGGGCGCCGTTCGCGCCCTCCGTGCCGGCGATTGCGTCGGCCGGGGCGCCGCTTCAGGCGGCGCGGGGCGATACGATCTTCTGCGCCGGCTTGTTCTTCTTGGCGGTGTGAAGAAGGGCGGCGACGATGGCGGCCGGGCCGATCGCGCGATAGTGGCTGGCCAGCGCCGGTTGCTTGGCGCGGTTGGCTTCCTGCTTGTTTCGAGGCATGTTTCTCTTCCCTGGTAACATTTCCGTGTCTGCGTTTGATGGTTGATTCCGACCAAATCGTGACGCGTGGTGATCTAGCCGGCGAATGTTTCATGACTGTGCCGACATGTTTAATAAAATGTTTCACTGACTGATTCCGCGTCATCGGGCGATGCGTTTGCCCGCCTTGGCGATGTTTTTCCCGGCCTGAGCGACTTGACGGCAACACTGGTCAGGGCGATAAAGCCGCCCATGAAAACGTCTTTCGCCATTTGTGGCATTTGCATTATTGGCTAGCCTCGCGCTGGTCCGGACGTTTTCGCCTCATCTTTCCCCAGATTGGACAAACGCCCCGGCCAGCAGGCTGGAGCTTGACTTGCGCCTCGGCGCTGGCTGGCTCCATCCGACAAGAAGTTCTGAAAACCGGGAAGGCAGGGAATGTCTGACGCATCACAGGGTCTGCGCCTCTACAACACGCTGACGCGCACGAAGGAGGATTTTGTCCCGATCGATCCGCAGAACGTGCGCATGTATGTCTGCGGACCGACCGTCTACGATTTCGCCCATATCGGCAATGCCAGGCCGGTGATCGTCTTCGACGTGCTGTTCCGTCTGCTGCGCCATCTCTATGGCGAGACGCATGTCACCTATGTGCGCAACATCACCGACGTCGACGACAAGATCAACGCGCGCGCGCTGCGCGATTTCGGCGGCGAGATATCAGCCGGCACACTGTCGCTCAACGAAGCGATACGGCGGGTTACCGAAAAAACGGCCGACCAGTTCCACGGCGATGTCGCCACGCTTGGCTGCCTGGAGCCGACGGTCGAGCCGCGCGCCACCGAATTCGTCGAACCGCGCGCCGACGGCAAGGCCGACATGATCACCTTGATTCAAAGCCTGATCGGACGCGGCCATGCCTATGTCGCGGCGGGTGAAGTTCTGTTCGATACGGCGTCGATGCCGGACTATGGGCAGTTGTCGAAACGCAATCTCGACGAGCAGCAGGCCGGCGCCCGCATCGCCGTCGACGCCCATAAGAAGAATCCCGGCGATTTCGTGCTGTGGAAACTGTCGTCGCCGGAGGAGCCCGGCTGGCAAAGCCCGTGGGGCAGGGGACGGCCCGGCTGGCACATCGAATGCTCGGCCATGTCGGCCGCCTATCTCGGCGAGGTCTTCGATATCCATGGCGGCGGCCTCGACCTGATCTTCCCGCACCATGAGAACGAGATTGCCCAGTCGCGCTGCGCCCACGGCACCGATGTCATGGCCAATGTGTGGATGCACAACGGCTTCCTGCAGGTCGAGGGCCAGAAGATGTCGAAGAGCCTCGGCAATTTCTACTCGATCCACGAATTGCTGGAGACCGACACTTTCGGTGGCCGCAAATGGCCGGGCGACGTGCTGCGGCTGGCAATGCTGATGACGCATTACCGCGAACCGATCGACTTTTCCGTGCGCAAGCTGGAGGAGGCGGAAAACACGCTGCGCAAATGGAAGCGCGCGGCGGACCTGGCGCCGGTCGCGGGAGGCCGGTTGCCGGCGGAGGTCGTGGAGGCGCTGTCGGATGATCTCGCGACCTATGCGGCCTTCCAGCAACTGACCCAGCTAGCCGGCGAGGCGACCGACTTTGACGGCGACGGAGAGAACGCTGCTGCCGCGGCACTGAAAACGGCACTCGCCTTCCTCGGCTTCGACGTAGACGCGGCCAAGGTGGATGACGTGGCGGTGGCCAAGGCTATCGCCCACCGCCTGGAACTGATCGCCGCCAAGAACTGGGCCGAAGCCGACCGTGTCCGCGACGAACTCCTGGCGCAAGGCGTACAGCTGAAGGACGGCAAGGACCCGCTCACCGGCGAGCGCATGACGACGTGGGAGATCAAGCGGTGAGGATGGCCGCTCATATGACCGGAGTGGAGAGGTTGGTGCGAGGCGCCCCCCTCTGCCCTGCCGGGCATCTCCCCCTCAAGGGGGGAGATTGGAAGCCATTTCAGCCTTCGCTAATCTCCGCCGTTGAAGATCGGGCGCAAACGGCAAAACGGCCGATCTCCCCCCTAGAGGGGGAGATGTCCGGCAGGACAGAGGGGGGCGCCTCGCGATGACCCATCATCTCGTATCTCCTCTCAGTCGCGGCAATGCGCGCAAGATGCGCAAGCAAATGACCGATGCCGAGCTGAAGCTCTGGAATGAGATACGTGCACATAGGCTGATGGGGCTATCTTTTCGGCGGCAGATGCCCATAGCGGGCTACATCGTCGACTTTGCATGTCCGACCAAAAAACTAATCATAGAAATCGACGGCTCCCAACACGCAACAGCCGAAGCCTCGGAATTGGATGCAGTGCGAACCGCGAAGCTCGAAGCGCTCGGCTGGACCATCCTGCGCTTCTGGAATGATGACGTGATCCGCGATATCGACAATGTCTGCCAGCACATCGTCATCTCGGCCGGCCTGGCCAACGCCGAAGTGCCGCAACCAGCAAGGGAGGAACTCGTCCCATGATCGACCATCTCGGCATCGACGTTTCCGATTTCGACGCCTCCAAGGCTTTCTACGACAAGGCGATGGCGCCGCTGGGGGCCTCGCTGCTTTACATGGTGCCGCTGGAATACACCGGTGGCGCCAAGGTTGGCGGTTATGGCCGCGACCGCCCGGTGTTCTGGCTGCAGGAAGGCAAGGATGGCCAGAAGGCTCATCAGCACGTCGCCTTCACCGCGCGCAACCGTGCCGAGGTCGAGGCTTTCCATGCCGCGGCCCTTGCCGCCGGCGGCAAGGACAATGGCGGGCCGGGCCTGCGTCCGCACTATCACGCCAACTATTACGGCGCCTTCGTCTTCGATCCCGACGGCAACAATGTCGAGGCCGTCTGCCATGCGCCGGAGTGAGGGGTCATGAGCCTCGACAACCGGCCGGTCTACTCGGGTGGCTGCCAGTGCGGCGCGGTGCGCTTCCGTGTCGAAGGCGCGCTCGGCGACGCCTCGATCTGCCACTGCCGCATGTGCCAGAAGGCGAGCGGCAATTTCTACCTGCCGCTGGTTTCGGTGCGCGGCGCCAAGCTCGACTGGACGCGCGGCGAGCCCAAGCGTTTCCGGTCCTCCAATGCCGCCTGGCGCGGCTTCTGCGCCGAATGCGGCACGCCGCTGACCTTCGAGGCGCCTGACGGCATGGCGCTGGCGATCGCCGCTTTCGACGATCCGGCTGATATCGCGCCGACCATTCAATGGGGCACGGAGGCGAAACTGCCCTATGTGGATTCCATTCCGCGATTGCCGGGCGAGGACACGATGGCGGATATGGGCTCGGCCCCCTATCTCGCCGACCTTGTCTCCTATCAGCATCCCGATCACGACACCGAGCAATGGCCGCCGGAGGAAAGACCATGACCGATCAAGTCCGAACCGGCGGCTGCCAGTGCGGCGCCGTGCGCTTCCGCGTCAAAGGCGCGCTGGGACGCCCGTCCATTTGCCATTGCCGGATGTGCCAGAAGCAGTTTGGTTCATTCTTCGGCGCGCTGGTGACGGTGCCCAAGGATGGTGTCGAATGGACCCATGAGGAGCCGAGCTATTTCCAGTCGTCGGTCAACATCGATCGCGGCTTCTGCGCGCGCTGCGGCACACCGCTGACCTATCGCCAGCCCGGTGGGCTCGAGATCGCTATCGGCGCCTTCGACGACCGCTCCGATCTGGCGCCGCAAATCCAGGTCAACTACGCCGCGCGGCTGCCCTGGGTGGAGACGATCTTCGACCAGCCTGTCCACGACGACCCCGATTTCTACACAAGGCAGGAGCAGATCATCTCCTTCCAGCATCCCGATCACGAAACGGCCAACTGGCCGCAACAGGGCCTGAAACTATGAGCTTGCGCACCCTCTATCCGGAAATCGAACCGTTTGACTCCGGCATGCTCGATGTCGGCGACGGTCATCAGGTCTATTGGGAGCGGTCGGGCACCAAGGGCGCCAAGCCGGCGGTCTTCCTGCATGGCGGACCGGGCGGCACCATCTCGCCCAAACACCGTCGGCTGTTCGACCCGAAGCTCTACGACGTCATCCTGTTCGACCAGCGCGGTTGCGGCAAGTCGACGCCCAACGCCTCGCTGGAGGCCAACACCACCTGGCATCTGGTCGCCGACATCGAGCGCCTGCGCGAAATGGCCGGCTTCGACAAATGGCTGGTGTTCGGCGGCTCCTGGGGCTCGACGCTGGCGCTCGCCTATGCCGAGACACACCCCGATCGCGTCAGCGAACTGGTGGTGCGTGGCATCTACACGCTGACCCGCGCGGAACTCGAATGGTATTATCAGTTCGGCGTCTCGGAAATGTTCCCCGACAAATGGGAGCGTTTCCTGGCGCCGATCCCGCAGGCCGAGCGCGGCGACATGATGGGCGCGTACCGCAAGCGGCTGGTCGGGTCCGACCGCAAGGCGCAAATCGAGGCCGCCCGCGCCTGGAGCCTATGGGAAGGCGAGACGATCACGCTGCTGCCGGAGCCGGAAACCAGCGGTCCGTTCGGGCAGGACGACTATGCCGTCGCCTTCGCCCGCATCGAGAACCATTATTTCGTCCACGCCGGTTGGCTGGAGGAGGGGCAGCTGCTGCGCGACGCGCATAAGCTCGGGGATATCCCCGGCACCATCGTCCACGGCCGCTATGACATGCCGTGCCCGGCGCGCTACGCCTGGGCGCTGCACAAGGCATGGCCGAAGGCGGATTTTCATCTGGTCGAAGGCGCCGGCCATGCCTATTCCGAGCCTGGCATCCTCCATCAACTGATCCGGGCGACGGACAAGTTTGCGGGAAAATAGCCTTTCCTGCTTGCGCTCCGCGACGATTTTTCGAGCTATGGCCATGACAAAACAACGCCTTTACCTCTTCGACACCACATTGCGCGACGGCCAGCAGACGCCGGGCATCGACTTTTCGGTCGAGGACAAGATCGCGATTGCCAAACTGCTCGACGAGTTCGGCTTCGACTATGTCGAAGGTGGTTATCCCGGTGCCAACCCGACCGACACGGCATTCTTCCAGCAGAAACGCACGGCACGCGCCAAATTCGTCGCCTTCGGCATGACCAAGCGGGTTGGGGTGTCGGCCTCCAACGACCCGGGGCTGGCGGCACTTGTACAGTCGAAATCGGACGCCATCTGCTTCGTAGCCAAGAGCTGGGACTACCATGTCCGCGTCGCGCTCGGCTGTACAAACGAGGAGAACCTCGACGCCATTAAGGCTTCGGTCGAGGCATCAGTCGCTTCGGGCAAGGAAGCGACGGTCGATTGCGAGCATTTCTTCGACGGCTTCAAGGCCAATCCGGACTACGCGCTGGCCTGCGCGAGGACGGCCTATGAAGCCGGCGCGCGCTGGGTGGTGCTTTGCGACACCAATGGCGGCACGCAGCCCTCGGAAGTGCGGGCAATCGTTGAAAAAGTCATTGCCGCGGGCATTCCGGGCGCGCATCTCGGCATCCACGCCCATGACGACACCGGCCAGGCGGTGGCCAATTCGTTGGCCGCCGTCGAGGCCGGCGTGCGCCAGATCCAGGGCACGCTGAACGGGATCGGCGAACGTTGCGGCAACGCCAATCTGATCTCGATCGTGCCGACACTGGCGCTGAAGCCGGCTTTCGCCGACCGTTTCGAGACCGGCATTTCAGACGAGGCGCTCACCGGCATTTCGCGCTTGTCTCGCGCGTTCGACGAATTGTTGAACCGCGCCCCGGAAGCGCAGGCGCCCTATGTCGGCTCATCCGCCTTTGCCACCAAGGCCGGCATCCATGCTTCCGCGCTTGCCAAGGAGCCGGCGACCTATGAGCACGTGCAGCCGGAATCGGTCGGCAACCGTCGCCGCGTCATGGTCTCCGACCAGGGCGGCAAGGCCAATTTCCTCGCCGAGTTGAAGCGGCGCGGCATCGATGTACCGAAGGACGATCACCGGCTCGACGCCCTGATATCGGTGGTCAAGGAGCGTGAGGCCTCGGGCTATGCTTATGAGGGCGCCGACGCCTCCTTCGAACTCCTGGCGCGCAAGATGCTGCACGGCCTGCCCGAGTTCTTTCACGTCACCTCGTTCCGCTGCATGATCGAGCGCCGCTTCGATGCCAACGGCCAGTTGAAGACGGTGTCGGAAGCGGTGGTCAAGGTGCTGGTCGAGGGCGAGGAGAAGATGTCGGTGGCCGAGGGCCATGGCCCGGTCAACGCGCTCGACATCGCGCTGCGCAAGGATCTCGGCAGATACCAGAACGAGATCGCCGATCTCGAGCTTGCCGACTTCAAGGTGCGTATCCTCAATGGCGGCACCGAGGCCATCACCCGCGTGCTCATCGAATCGCATGACGGTACCGGCGCCCGCTGGTGGACGGTCGGCGTGTCCGAAAACATCATCGACGCGTCCTTCCAGGCGCTGATGGATTCGATCATCTACAAGCTGATGAAGAACCGCGAGATGGCGGGGCTGGTGGCGGCGGAGTAAGTTTGAACCATCAACGAAAGTCCATTGATCCATCAGAACTTTGCGATGGTCTTGCCAAGGTTACTGGGCCATAGCGTTGGCCCATGGCCGCTGAAGCAATTGCCCAGGATGCAGACGGAAGAGCCCGCCGCGGCTTCCTGCTGGCGCTGGGTGCCTATCTCTTGTGGGGTTTGCTGCCTTTCTACATGAAGGCGGTGGCGCATCTGCCGCTTGCCGAGGTGATTGCACACCGCATCGTCTGGTCGGTGCCGATCGCCGCGGCGGTCCTGATCTGGGCCGGTCGCACGGCGGACTTCAAGGCGGCGATCCGCTCGCCCCGCACCATCGCAATGGCCGCGCTGACGGCGGCGCTGATCTCGGTCAACTGGGGCATCTATGTCTGGGCGATCGCCGTCGACCGCACCGTCGAGACAGCGCTGGGCTATTACATCAACCCGCTCGTCAACGTCGTGGTCGGCGCGCTGCTGCTTGGCGAGCGGCTCGACCGGCTGCAGATCGCCGCGGTGGTGCTTGCCGCGATTGCCGTCGCCGTGCTGACGATCGAGGGCGGCAAGCTGCCCTGGGTATCGCTGGCGCTGGCCTTTTCCTTCGCCGCCTACGCCTTCTTCCGCAAGACGCTGCCGATCGGCCCCAGCCAGGGTTTTCTGCTCGAAGTGCTTTTGCTGTCGGTCCCGGCGCTGGGCTACATCATTTTCCTGATCGCCACCGGGCAGGACCATTTCGTCTCCAGCAATGGCACCGACACCGCGCTGCTCATCGGCTGCGGGCCGGTGACGTCCGTGCCGCTGCTGCTGTTCGCCTTCGGTGCCAAGCTGCTGCGCCTCTCGACCATCGGCATCATGCAGTACATAGCGCCGACCATGGTGTTCCTGATTGCCGTGCTGATCTTCGACGAGCCATTCGGCACCACGCAGGCCATCGCCTTTGGCCTGATCTGGGCGGCTCTCGCGGTCTATTCCTGGTCCATGCTGGCGACGGCGCGCCGGGCTACATCTGTCCGAGCCGCCTGACGAAAAGATAGGTCACGCCCGCGATCAGCAGCGATACCGCCGTCACCACCCAGAAGCCCATGGGCGTGTTGACCAGCGGCAGGCCGCCGACATTCATGCCGAACAGGCCCGAGATGATGGTCATCGGCAACAGCACCGCCGTCATCACCGACAGCACATAGAGCAGCCGGTTCGACTGCGTCGTCAGCTTGGCCATCAGTTCGTCCTGCAGCAGCCGCGTGCGCGCCTGCAACTGCTCGCCGTCATAGTGCAGCGTCTGGGCGCGGTGCGAGAGCCGCGCCGCCATGTCGTTGATCGAATCCGGCAGGTCGTTGCGATGCGAATGGTCGAGATGGCGAAACAGATTGGTCAGGGTCGCCATCTGCCGGTGGATGACCACCAGGTGCCGGCGCGCATCGACCAGCGCCTGCCGCTCATTGTGCCATGCGTCGCACACGATACGGTCCTCGATACCGTCGAGACTGTCGCTGAGGGTCGCCAGTTCCGCCGCCATTCCGTCGAAAGACTGTCCGACGACGGCCTCGATCAGCTCGGCCGGCGAACGGAATTTGCGCGATCCGTTCTCGATCGCCTTGCGGATGTTGTCGACCGATTGCAGCGGCTGCTTGCGGGCGCCGACCAGCATCGTATCGTTGAGGGCGAAGCGGAAATGGCCAAGCCCGCCGGCTTCCGCCGAATAGTCATGGCGCAGGTCCGGCAGATCGCCATAGAGCCAGTCATCCTCGAGGTCGATATGGCAGCCATGGCTGGCGGTCAGGAAGGCTTCGCGCACCGGCGCCGGCAAGGCCTGGTCGGCTCCGATCTCGTGGCGGGCGCGCATGTCGGAAAGCTGGTAGCTGCGCCACGTCCAGTGCGCCGCACCGGAATCCCTGGTGCGCACCCCTTCGGTGGTGAAGTGGTAGATGAAGAACAACCCGTGCTCATCGGGCAGGTAAGGCGACAGGTCGGTGCCTTCGGCGGGGAGGGCGATGTTCATGGCGGCTTCGCCGGTCTCTGATGCGGTCGGGGTTGCGGGGGCGGCCAGCTGCGATTCCTAGCATGGCATCCCCGATTTAGTGTGACTGTTTCGTGACGATGTGCATCGCGGGCACGGGTCTCTACAGGACGCTGGTAATCCCGCCATCCACCAGCAGGGTCTGTCCGCTCACGAAGCTGGCGGCGTCGGACGCCAGGAATACGGCGGCGCCCGCGAGTTCCCGCACCTCGCCCCAGCGCCGCATCGGCGTGCGGCCGGTCAGCCAGGCGGAGAATGTCTCGTCGGCGACCAGTGCGTCGTTGAGCTCGGTCTTGAAATAGCCCGGCGCGATGGCGTTGACGCGCACACCGTGCTGGCCCCATTCGCCGGCCATCGACTTGGTGAGCATGGTGATGGCGCCCTTGCTTGCCGCGTAAGGCGCGATCGAGGGGCGAGCGAGCACGCTCTGCACCGAGGAGACATTGATGATCGACCCCCTTTGGCGCGCGATCATGCTCTTGACGACGGCCCGGCTCACCTTGAACACGCCGTCCAGATTGGTAGCCATCAGTGCGTCCCAGTCGGCGTCGCTAAAGCTCTCCAGCGGCGCCCGTCGCTGGATGCCGGCATTGTTGACCAGGATGTCGATCGGTCCGGTGCCGATTTCGGCCGCCGCGATCGCCTTGTCGACCGACTGGGTGTCGGTGACGTCGATCATCGCTTCAGCCACGGTGTGGCCTTCGGCGCGCAGGCGCTCGCCGGCGGCTTTGAGTTCGTCGGCCTTGCGGCCGCCGATGGTGACGCGCGCGCCGGCGCTCGCAAGCGCCTCCGCGAAGGCAAGGCCCAGGCCGCGGCTGGCGCCGGTGATGAAGGCATGCTTGCCTTCGAGGCCGAACAGGCGGCCGAGATAGTCAGTCGAATGCAATTTGCACCTTCATCGCTGGCGATTTGTCGCTCGCCAGCGCGAAAGGCTGGTCTAGCCTCCGCGAGCGGCGGCACCAGCCTGCCGAATGGCTTGATGACATGCAAGGCGCTTGTCACCATGGCGCCCCGGGTTCCGTCAGCCTCAGCGCTTCGGGCCAAACCCTGGATAGGGGTTGAGCGGCACGATCGCTGCAATGTCCATCATGCCGGCCTTGACCAGCGGCAGAGTGGCGAGATGGCCGCGCACATCGGCATCGCTGCCGGCTTCGAACATCAGGCAGCTGCCGGGAATGTCACCGCGATTCCAGATCTGGCGCACCGCGCCTTCTGCATAAAGGGCGCGGCGCTGCTCGGCCTCGCCAGGCAGAACGGGTGCGAAATCGGCATCGGTGAACTTTTCCGTATTGCGGGTGAGAAGGGCAAGGAACTGCATTTTCGGTCTCCTGTTGTCGGCGGTTGATGACAGGAGATATCGCGCCAGGTAGTCAGACAGTCAAAGACTGACTAGGCTAAAGTTGAGACCTGGAAGGACTTTGTGTCGAGGAGCAAAAAATGTTCGACCTGCGCCAGATCAGATATTTCGTCACCGTCGCCGAAACCGGCAGCGTCGGTCGTGCCGCCGAACTGCTGCATATCTCGCAATCGCCGCTCAGCCGTCAGATCATTCAGTTGGAGCAACAGCTTGGCGTCGCCCTGTTCGAGCGGGCAAAGCAGCGCGTTCATCTCAATGCCGAGGGCCGCGCCTTCCTGACCGAGGCCCGCGCCTTGCTGTCGAATGCGCGCCGGTTGGAGGAGCTTGGCCGCAACCTGGCCAGCGGTTCTGTCGGGCGCCTTGCCATCGGCTATGTCGAGGGTGCGGTCCATGCCGGGCTTGTCGCGGGCATGCTGCGCCAGTTCCGCCGCGACCGACCGGATTTTCATCTGCAGTTGAGAAGCCTGCGCTCGGCGGCGCAGATGGAGGCGCTTCGGCAGCGCTCGCTCGATCTTGGTTTGGTCTATGCGCCCGCGGCGGCCGATGATCCCGATATCGCCAGCACGCCGCTGCGCCACGAGCCGCTGGTGCTAGCCATTCCCGAGGATGATCCGCTGGCCGGTGTGCCCGACATCCAGCCGCGCCATCTCGATGGCCGCGTCTGGATCACAGTGGTGCGCCAGCCAGACGATACCAATCGTGGCCAGTTCCTCGCCGCTTGCGCCGAGGCTGGCTTCGTGCCCGACATCGCTTACGAGACGGCGGATCCGCTGACCTCGCTTGGGCTTGTCAGCGCCGGCCTTGGTCTCGCCACCGTGCAGGCGAGCCTGCGCACGGCCGCGCCGCCCTCGATCGTGTTCCGCGACATGCCGTGGTTCGGGCGCACGGTTTCCATCCACCTTGCCTGGCGGCGGCAGGACCGGCGCGCGTTGATTGCCGATCTGCGGGAGGCCGCTCGGAGGGAGGGGAGTAGGGGAGTAGGGGAG
>NZ_JAIUIN010000010.1:0-229420 GCF_020165665.1 Mesorhizobium sp. BH1-1-4 | reverse complement strand
CCCAAGGGGGGGAGATGTCCGGCAGG
Organism: Mesorhizobium sp. BH1-1-4; assembly: GCF_020165665.1. Classification (NCBI taxonomy): domain Bacteria; kingdom Pseudomonadati; phylum Pseudomonadota; class Alphaproteobacteria; order Hyphomicrobiales; family Phyllobacteriaceae; genus Mesorhizobium; species Mesorhizobium sp. BH1-1-4. Next base: position 229,394 of record NZ_JAIUIN010000010.1, on the reverse strand, counting down.
ACAGAGGGGGGCGCCGTAGAACTCGGCCATCCACAAGTTGCAATTTGAATTTGAAAGCAAGCACCGGAGTGAGGACCAGCCGGCATGGGGCTAGGGTTCAGACACACAGAAGGAGTGAAGGCAATGAACCACATGCAAACCCATGGGACGGCGGCCACCAGCGCCGCCCTCGAGACCATCACCTACGCCATCGGCCAGTCCGCGCTTGGAAACATCCTCGTGGCGCGCAGCCATCTCGGCATCTGCGCCATGCTGATCGGCTCCGACGCCGAAACATTGGAACAGGATCTCGCCAACCGCTTCCCCGGCAGCGTCCTGATCGAGGACGAAGCCGGCCTGCGCGACGATCTCGCGGCGATCGCGCGCTTCATTGAAACGCCCGGCGCCGGTCTCGACCTGCCGCTAGACACGCGCCACGGCACGCCCTTCCAGCAGCGCGTGTGGGAGGCGCTGCGCACCATACCGTGCGGCGTCACGGTCACCTACACCGCCCTTGCCCGGCGCCTCGGCATGCCGGACGGTGCCCGTGCCGTGGCGACGGCCTGCGCCGCCAACGCCATCGCGTTCGGCATTCCCTGCCACCGCGTGCTGCGCGCCGACGGCTCGCTGTCCGGCTACCGCTGGGGCATCGAGCGCAAGCGCGCCTTGCTGGAAAGGGAGGCGGCGATATGAACGCCGACGCCAGGGTTGCCGCATCGCTGGTCGAAGCCGCGCGGACACGCATCGCCACTTACGACTGGTCGGCGCTCACCGCCGAACTTGACGGCTTCGGCTGCGCGGTGATGGAAAAGCTGCTCTCGCCTGAAGAGTGCCGGCAGATCGCCGGCCTCCACACGGACGAAAAACATTTCCGCAGTCACATCCACATGGCCAGGCACGGTTTCGGCAAGGGCGAATACCGCTATTTCCGCTATCCCCTGCCCGACCTCGTCGGCGGCCTGCGCGGCGCGCTCTATCCCAGGCTGGCCGAGATCGCCAACCGGTGGAACGAGCGCATGGGGATCGCCATGCGCTACCCTGCCACGCATGGCGCGTTTCTCGACCAGTGCCGTGCCGCCGGCCAGGTCAGGCCGACGCCGCTGTTGCTGCAATATATGCCTGGCGACTTCAACTGCCTCCACCAGGACCTTTATGGCGACCTCGCCTTCCCGCTGCAGGTGGCGATCCTGCTTTCAGAGCCCGGCGAGGATTTCACCGGCGGCGAATTCGCGCTGACCGAACAGCGGCCGCGCATGCAGAGCCGGGTCGAGGTGGTGCCCTTGCGCCAGGGCGATGCGGTGGCCTTCGCCGTCCACAACCGGCCGGTGCAGGGCACGAAAGGCAACTACCGCGTCAATCTGCGCCACGGCGTCAGCCGCCTGCGCTCGGGCATGCGCCACACGGTGGGCATCATTTTTCACGATGCAAAGTGAGCGTCATGGAGCATGAAGCGCTTCATTCCGCGTCCGCGGCCACCATCTCCAGGATCCAGGGACACGCATAATAGTCGGCAATGCTTTTGATCACGCCGCCTTCGGCATGGATCCGCACCAGATAATCCTGCCGCCAGACCTCGCCATGCAGCCGGTCGACGACCAGCACGAACTCCCCTTCGACCGCGCCTGGGATCGCGTCCGGCCGCATGCGCCAGGGCGGGCCGCGCTCGTATTCGACGAAGTAGGGCGAAGCCGAGAGCAAGCCATTGTAGCAGTCCGAGACCCGCAGCCGCGCATCGGCGCTGGTCAGTGCCCGCACGCCGTCCCAATCCCTGGCATTGAAGAGTTCGACATAACGGCCAAGCAGCTGCACCAGTTCGGGGTCGTGTGCCGGCGCCGCGACCGGTTGCGCCGGCAAGGCGGCGAGCTTGGCGCGGCCGCGGTTGAGCGCCGACTTCACCCCGCCCGATGTCGAGCCGACGAGGTCGGCGATTTCTTCCAGCGAGTGGTCGAAGACGTCCTTGAGCAGCACGCAGGCGCGCTCCTTGGGCGGCAGGTGCACGACCAGCCGCTCGATGGCGCGGCCGGCGCCAAGACCAGCGGGCTCGACAGGCAGCACGATGTCGTCGGCCGCATAGCCGGCTTCGGCCTTGAGCCGCGCGCGGCGGCTCCTGATGAAATCGATGCACCTGTTATGGGCGATGCGGAACAGCCACGGCCGCAGCGCCTGCGCATCGTCGAGCAGCTCGATCTTGCGATAGGCCTCGAACAGCGCCTCCTGCATGATGTCCTCGCCGTCGAGAGCCGAACCGGTCATGCGCGCGCAGTAGCGGTGCAGACGGACACGCAAATGCGAGACCGTCTCCAGGAACGCCCTGTAGCGCATGTCGAACAGGCCTTCGGGCTCAAGGCGCGGCGCAATGCCTTGCGCCGTCTGATCGGATTTGCGGATCTGCTGGTTCATCGCGGCACGTCGCTCAGCGTCACTCCAGCATCGCGCAAGTGCCGGACATTCACAAGCACGACGCTCGACCCGGGCAGATGGTCCACGGTCAGGCCGCCCTGTTGTCGGCAACTTTATCAGCGGCATCCGGCAGTCCCAGCTTTGGCCGCACCCAGGCGGCGAAGCGGCCGATCGCGTCGTCGGCCTCCGGCGCCCGCCCGGCCATCATCTGGAAAGAATGCAGCATGCCGTCAAAGACGTCGAGACGCGTCTCGACGCCGGCCTGCCGCGCACGCTCGGCGAACATGCGGCTTTCGTCGACCAGCGTCTCGTCGGCGCCGGCCTGCAGGAAGACGGGCGGAAAGCCGGAGAGGTCGGCATAAAGCGGGCTGACTTCCGGATCGCGCCGGTCGGCATCGCCGATGAAATTGGCCGCCAGCCAATCGACGGCTCCCCTGGCGAAGGCCGGGTCCTTTTCGCGGTTGGTCTCGTAGCTGGCGGCGGTCATCGCCATGTCGAACCAGCCGGAGATGATCAGCGTGGCGACGGGCAACGGCCGCCCCTGCGCACGCAGCCGCTGCAAGACGCCATAGGTCAGCACCGCGCCGCAGGAATCGCCGGCGATCACGATCCGCCCGGGGTCGAAGCCCTGGTCGACAAGCCAGTTCCAGGCTGCCATCGCGGCCTCGAGCTGGGCCGGGTGCTTGGCCTGATGCGCCAGTGGATAGTTGTAGACCAGCGCCCGGCAGCCGACGGCCTTGGCAAGATGCCCGACCAGCTTGCGATGCGTGTAGATCGAGCCGCCGATGAAGCCGCCGCCATGCGCATAAAACAGCACCCGCTCGTCGTCGGCGCCCTTGGGCACGACCCACATCGCCGGCACGCCGCCGGCATCGACCTCGATATAGTCGACGCCGCGCGGCTCGCCCGTCAGCGCCGTCCAGTGGACATCGTTGTGGTCGATGATCGCCTGCGGGCTGGTCAGTTTGCCCGCATTGGCCGCGATCGCCGCGTAATGGTTCCTGTTCGCCTCGCTCTCGATGCTTGCCATGATGGTCTCCTCGATCCGCCGATCGCGTGTCTCGCGATGGTCCGAAGCTTGAGACGGACGGGCCGACAAAAAGGATACGGACGGGATGCGTTTATCTCCGGGCATGGCTGACGGCCGCTTGCCAGCAACAGCATGCGAAAGGCGAAGACAGGCCGGCAAGGGACTCTGCCCGCACCATATTTCGGCCAGGTCAGCCAGCCGCCGCGTAGCGGTTGACCACCATGCCGCAGGCATAGGCCTTCGAGCCGAGCAGACGCAGCTTGTGAAAGCCGCCCTGGTCGAAGATACGGCGGCCGGCGCCCAGCACGGCCGGATTGACGAACAGCTGGAACTCGTCGACCAGCCCGGCCGCGATCAGCGCCGAGGCGAAACCGGCGCCGCCGAAGACGGCCATGTCGCCGCCCTCGCCCGCCTTCAGCGCGTTGACCTCGCGCGCAAGGACGCCGCTCACCACCGTGGTGCGTTCCCAGCGCGAGGCCTCGAGCCTGTCGCTCGGCACCACCTTGCGCGCTTCGACGATGCGCTGGGCGAAGGCATAGAACGGATCGGCCGGATATTTCCGCGCCGCCTTGCCCCAATGGGTGAGATAGCCCTCCTCGGCCATCTTGCTGCTCAAGAGGATGGTGTCGATGCCGGCGAACACGGCGTTGAAATCCCGTTTCAGCTCGGCGTCCCAGCCATTGTCGTCGCCCCACTCCCAGAGCTGCCACGGATGATCGGCCTCGGCGCCGACAAAACCGTCGACCGACATCTGCATCTGAAGGATGAGCTTTTTCATTGATTGTCCTCCTCGGATCGCGCAGTAAATGCTTTACTTTCGGAACCATTTGACGCATGCGAACAATGATGTCAATAGTAAATTGATTTAAAAATGGAACCATATAAATGTCGACCCGCGAAAGATCCGGCTGCCCGATCAACCTGTCGCTGGAACTGCTCGGCGATCGCTGGACGCTGCTCATCATCCGCGACCTGGTCTTCGCCGGCAAAAAGCATTTTCGCGAGTTCCTGCAATCCGATGAAGGCATCTCTTCGCGCACGCTGGCCGAGCGGCTGCAGACGCTGCAGGACGAAGGCATCCTCACCCGCAGCGACGACCCGAGCCACGGGCTGAAGGCGATCTACCGGCTGACCGAGGCCGGCATCGACTTGCTTCCGGTGCTGGCCACGCTGGGCGCCTGGGGCAGCAAGCACCGCAAGTCCGACGACAAGCTGGCCCGCATCGCAAACGAACTGGCGGCTGGCGGCGAACCGGCGCTGGAACGGATGAAAGCGGCGCTGCGGGCGGAGCATCTTGTGTAGGCAAGGGCGACTGGACCGAAGCAGCAGGATTCCGCAACGTCGGCGCCGCCCGCAAGTCCCGCTGCAAAGCACCGGCCACGGGCATGCCACGGCTCACATTGACAGAGATCCCTTTTTGTTCTCTATTCGTTCCGATCTATCAGCAATCGCGGATGAGCGGAACGGGATGGAAACGACGGCAACCATCCTGCATGCCGATCTCGACGCCTTCTATGCCTCGGTCGAGCAATTGCTCGACCCGACGCTGCGCGGCAAGCCGATCGCGGTCGGCGGCGGCGTGGTGCTCGCGGCCTCGTATGAGGCGCGTGTCTTCGGCGTGCGCGGCGGCATGCCGGGCCGCAAGGCGCGTGAGCTTTGCCCGCAATTGATCTTCGTCGGCGGCAATTTCGGCCACTACCAGCGGCTGGGTGACGCGGCGATCAAGGTCCTCGACGATTTCACGCCGGTGGTCGAGCGCATCTCCATCGACGAGGCCTTCGCCGATGTCGCCGGCTGCACGCATCTGTTCGGCTCACCCCGGGAGATCGCCACGGCGATCCGGGGCCGTGTGCGGGCAGAACTCGGCCTGCCGATCTCGATCGGTGTCGCGCGCACCAAGCATCTGGCCAAGATCGCCTCGCAGGTCGCCAAGCCCGACGGGCTGGTGGTGGTCGACCCCGGCACCGAGCTTGCCTTCCTGCAGGATCTGCCGGTCTCGCTGATGTGGGGCGTCGGCCCGGCCACCAGGGCGCGGTTGACCGAGATCGGCGTCGAGACCATCGGCGAGTTGGCCCGGACCCACAGCGGCGCCCTGGCCCGGCTGCTTGGCCCCGCCGCCGGCGAAAAGCTCGCGGCGCTGGCGTGGAACCGCGATCCGCGCAAGCTGGAGACGAAGCGCCGGGCGCACTCGGCCGGCGCGCAGTCGGCGCTCGGGATGAAACCCGCCGTGGCGCGCGTCATCGTGCCGACATTGCTGCATCTGGCCGACCGCGTCGCCAGCCGGCTGCGCGCCAAGAACCGCCCCGGCCGCACGGTGACGGTGCGCGTGCGCTTTGCCGATCTCCGCGCCATCACGCGTTCGATCACGCTGGAGCAGCCGATCTCGGCGACCGCCATGCTGGCCGAGATCGCGGGAGATCTGGTGCGCGGCGTCCTCGCCGACCACCCACGGGAGAAAACCATCTCGCTGCTGGCGATCTCGGTCTCGCACCTGGAGGAGAGTGCCGAGCTGCAACTCGACCTGCCGCTCGGCCTCGCCGACGAGAAGCGCCGCCCCGGCAGCCAGAAAGGCCTCGCCCGCTTCGGCGCCGACCGCGCCATCGACAAGATCCGCCAGCGCTTCGGCAAGCAGGCTGTCGGCTACGGCACGGTGGCGCTGGAGGCGGCCCGCTCGGTGCCCGACGAATTCAGGGAATTGGCGCAAAAGGAACTGTGAGCGGAGGAGCCCTCCCCGGCGCTCACGCCTTGCGGATCAACGTCCCGGACCAGGCGGCGCCGCGGTCACGGCGGACAGTGGCTCGCGCTTCACCAGCTCCGGCTTTTGATAGGTCTTCCTCACCGCAATTCCCCACGCCCAAGCGTCTGGCGGCAACCAACATCCGGCAGGCAAGGCTTATCAAGAAGAGGCGAAATTAGGTAGCGGGTCAGTTTGCAGATCGCGAACATGGTTGCAATGATAGAGGCGAAGGGAGCGGAGACGCCGACGGTCCGAGATCTTACAAAAGAGAGTTGCCGTGTGACCATCCTTGACAAGGCAAGGCAATGGGCAAGGGCCATCAAGCGCGATGTGATGGCCTTGTGGCTGGCCGCCCGCGATCCGCGCGTTCCGTGGTACGCCAAGGTTGCCGCCGGCATGGTCGCCGCCTACGCGCTCAGTCCTATCGATCTGATACCCGATTTCATCCCTGTACTCGGATATCTGGACGACCTGATCATCGTACCGCTCGGCGTCCTGCTTGCGGTGAAGCTGATCCCCGCCGATCTGATGGCCGAGTTTCGCGCGGACGCCATTCGCCGATCCAAACCGACCAGCCGTGGCGGTCTCGTATTCATCGTTGGAATTTGGATTCTGATGGCCGCCGCGTTCATCTGGTTATTCTGGCCAGATTGCTCGGCCTAGATTTCAGGCCCGGCGTTTATCATCGCCGAGCAGACCACAAATCATGTTTGTGGCTGTCGAAAAGCCCCTGCCCACGTCAAGGCCGCGCGGTACCGAAAATCCGGTCCCAGAATATCGACGTCACGCCGAAATTGGCGCTCTCGTCGACATGATGGTGCACCGCGTGACGACGCTTCAGCGTATAGAGATAGCTCGGATGCGCCGGATGCCAGTGATGGATCATGTGGTGGACGCTGATGTACCAGAGATAGCCCAGCATCAGCCCGCAGCTCACCGCGCTCGCGGTCACGAAGCCGGACACCATCCAGACAGGCAGGAACGCCACCAGCGCATGCACGCCGAGACTGAGCCAGGTGGGCGTGCCCACCGGACTGCGCTCCTCGACATGGTGACGGTCGTGCAGGTCCCGTATCCAGGGAATGTGGTGCAGCACGAACCTGTGCAGGACGTATTCGATCAGCGTCCACAGGCCGAGACAGATCAGAACGGTGCCGATCCAGTCCGGCGCGCCCTCTTCTCCGGCCTCTATCAGCCCGGCCACCCCCAACACGGCGATCACCAGGGGATAGACCACGAAGTCGCTATAGTAGCCGATCAGACCCAGCTGCATTCGGACGCCTCACCTGACTTTCGACGCCGCCCCAAAAACGGTGCTATCAGATTGCCGGACTCGCGCATGAGGTGCAATGCGCATGCGCCTGACATAGCGTCGCAATTCCCAGGTGCAAGACCGGATGCGGAATCGGTCGACTTCGCACCACAACCGCGAACGGACATGCAAACATGGCAAAACGCAGCGCGGGCCTGCTGATCTATCGCCGCGGCGGCGGTGACATCCAGGTGCTGCTGGTGCATCCCGGCGGCCCGTTCTGGGCGAAGAAGGACGATGGCGCCTGGTCGATCCCCAAGGGCCTCGTCGACGATGACGAGGACGAGCTGGCGGCGGCACGGCGCGAGACAAGCGAGGAGATTGGCATCACCATGGACGGCCCCTTCACGCGCCTTGGTGACTACAAGCAGCCGGGCGGCAAGATCGTCATCGCCTGGTCCGTCGAGGCCGACATCGAGATCGATGCGGCCGCGATCAAGAGCAACACTTTTACGATGGAATGGCCGCCGCGCTCCGGGTCGATGAAAGAATTTCCGGAAGTCGACAGAGCCGGCTGGTTCAGCTTGGCCGAGGCCGAGGTGAAGATTTTGCAGGGGCAACGCCCGATGCTATCGGATTTGGTGGAGCGACTGGACAGGACAACGAAGTAACCGGCAAGGCGCTTTAGCGGCTGGTGGACCAGTAACGATGAACCCTGACGCCGCTAGGGCTGCCACCATGCCAGGGCTCGCAGGCAATACCGTCATGGTCGGCATCGTGGGTCGGCCAATAGCCGGGTTCGCCCCTTCGAGCGGGGGCGAGGCCGACCAATCGGGCGGCGGTGCAGTTCGGAAACGCGGCAAGGTGCCTTAGCACCGAAAAAGGTGTGTCGAACCGGATGCCGACGAAGCCATAAACGATGTAACCCGAAAGCAGAATGAACGGCGCAAACAGAGCCACCCATCTCAGCCTGCCAAGACGGCGACGAGGTGACGGCCAGCGTAACAACGGCAGGAGCATCCCCGCCAGCTCCGGTTAAAGTGCCCGAATCAACCTAACGTCGCCCCAGCGCCGTGACAATGGCGTCCACCTCACCCAAACCGCGCCGCCGTCCACGCCCCGCCGGCCGCGTTCGACTCGACCGCCGCCGCCACGAACTTCACGCCGCGCGCGCCGTCGACCACGTCGGGCACCTGCGCCGCTCGCGCGGGATCGACCGTGCCGCCAGAGCGATGGGCGCGGATGATGTCGGCGGCGTCGCGGTAGAAATTGGCGAAGGCCTCGATATAGCCCTCCGGATGCGCCGCCGGCATGCGCGAGACGCGGCGGGCTTCCGCCGTCGAACCATGGCCGCCGCGCACCAGCGTGCGGGTTTCCTCGCCATAGACGGAAAAACGCAATTCCTCCGGCCGCGCGCCCGACCATTCGAGCCCGGCCTTGTCGCCATAGATGCGCACGGAGAGATCGTTGTAGTGGCCGGGCGAAGTCTGGCTGGCGAGGATGGTGCCGCGCGCGCCGTCGGTCCAGCGCACCAGCACATGGGCATTGTCGTCGAGCCGCCGTCCGGGCACGGCGGTGAACAAATCGGCCGAGACCGACTCGGCCTCGCGGCCGGAAATGAAGCTTGCCAGGTTGAAGGCATGCACGCCGATATCGGCCAGCACCGCCGACTGCCCCGCCCGCGCCGGATCGGTGCGCCACTCCGCCTGCTTCTGGCCGTCGGCGTCGATCGGCCTGGTCAGCCAGTCCTGGATATAGGCGCCATGCACCGACACGATCCGCCCAAGCTCGCCCGCCATCACCATCTCGCGCGCCTGGCGCACCATGGCGTAGCCGGTGTTGTTGAGCGTGACGACGAAGCGGCGGTTTTTCGCGCGCGCCAGCGTCACCAGCGCTTGCGCGTCGGCCAGCGTCGTCGACAGCGGCTTGTCGCAGATCACGTCGATGCCGGCTTCGAGAAAAGCGGTGGCGATCGGCGCGTGCAGATGGTTGGGCGTGACGATGACGACCGCCTCGATGCCGTCGAGCCTAGCAGCCTCCGCCTTGGCCATGGCGCGATAATCGGCATAGCTGCGCTCGGGCGCGATGCCGATTTCGGCGGCCGAGGCGGCGGCATTGTCTGGATCGGACGACAGCGCGCCGGCGACCAGCGCGATCTGGTCGTCGAGCCGCATGGCCAGCCGATGCACCGCGCCGATGAAAGCGTTGCGCCCGCCGCCGACCATACCGACCCGCAAGCGCCTGCCGGCTGCTCCATCCGATGTTGCGTAGACCATGGTTTCTCCTCCTGACTGTCCCTATCGCGTCGTCATCCCATGGCGAAGCAAGGAGCGACGCGGCGAAGACCCCTGGGATGACGAAACCGCCGAGCCCTCGCCTCCCCACCTTCGAACAGGATTTCCAAAATCCATATTGTAAAACGATCGTATCGCGCTAGCCTGAATTCATGAGCGGGGCGAGAAAACCATCCGGACGATCCAGTGCCGACGAGGCGGCGACGCGCAAGCGCGGGCGTTCGCTGGCGGCCCTGGGCTATATACAACCGCAGACCTATGAGGAACTGCGTGCGGTGCTGTCGTCCGGCACGGTGCATTTCCCCAAGCGCCTGCGCCAGGTGGCGATCTTCCTGTGGCAGCATCCGAGCGAAGTCGCGCTCGGCACCATCGCCCAGGTGGCGTCGCAGGCCGGCGTGCAGCCCTCGACGCTGGTGCGCTTCGCGCAGATCTTCGGCTATTCCGGCTTTTCCGATTTTCAGGGCCTGTTCAAGGACCACGTCAAGGGATCCTGGCCGGAAGGCCGTGGCGAGCCGCGCGCCGAGGCCGAGCCCAACGCCGCCTTGCATTTCCTGCACGGCATGGTCGGCGCCTCGCAGGCCTCGCTCGGCCGCATCGAGGCCGGCTTCGATGTCGAAAGCTTCGAGAAGATGGTGACGCTGCTGGCCGGAGCGGACCTGATCTATGTCATCGGCTCCAAGCGCGCCTTCCCCGTCACCACCTATCTCTCGCTGACGCTTTCGCAGCAGGGCGTGCGCAACGTGCTGGTCGACAATGTCGGCTCGACCGCGCTCGACCAGGTCGGCTGCATCGGCGCGCGCGACGCCGTGCTGGCAGTGTCCTTCAGCCCCTACAATTCGATCACGCCCGATCTGGTCGCGGTGGCGCATGAGCGCAAGGCCCGCATCGTCACCATCACCGACTCGACCTTTTCGCCGCTGATCCGGCTGTCGGACAGCTGGCTGGAAGTGGTGGAATCCGACTTCGCCGGTTTCCGCTCGCTGGCCGCCTCGCTGGCCGTCGGCATGGCACTGGTCCAAGGGGTGGCGGCAAAGCGCGCGAAATGAGGGGGAATGGGGCGGGTTACTCCGGAAAGTCAGCGCTGCCCCTCACCTGCCTGCCGGCATCCTCTCCCCGTATAGTGACGGGGAGAGGGACGCTGTGTCAGGCGATTTCGCCATTTTTTCACGCTGCAAGAAAGGCGCCGGCGTTGCGACCAGCCCCTTCTCCCCGTCACTATACGGGGAGAAGTGCCCGGCAGGGCGATGAGGGGCAGCGCCAACCATGGCAATTGTCGCCACAGGCACAATTGACTGCCGGGAAATCCTGTTCCATATTTCAAAAAATAGAAACTTTGTTCCGGGAGGAGGAATGGAGCTTCATCTCCAAGGCAAGATCGTGCTGGTCACCGGCTCGACGCAAGGCATCGGCCGGGCGACCGCCGAGGCGCTGGCGCGTGCCGGCGCCGGTGGCCTGCTGATCACCGGCCGCGACAGCAAGCGCGGCGATGCAGTGGCGGCGGAGCTTTCGCAATTGGGCACGCCGACAATCTTCGTCGCCGCCGACCTTGGAGACCCGCAAACCCCAGCCTTGTTGGCGCGGGCCTGCATAGACCGCTTCGGCCGTATCGACGGCCTGGTCAACGCCGCCGGCCTGACCGACCGCGCCTCCTTCCTCGACGCGACGCTGGACGACTGGGCGGCGCTGTTCGCCGTCAACGCGCGCGCACCGTTTTTCCTGATGCAGGCCGCGATCGCCGACATGAAGAAACGCGGCCAGGGCGGTGCCATCGTCAACATCCTGTCGATCAACGCTCATTGCGGCTCGCCGGAACTCGCCGTCTATTCCGCCACCAAGGGCGCGCTGGCGACGCTGACCAAGAATGCCGCCAACGCCCACCGCTTCGACCGCATCCGCGTCAACGGCATCAATGTCGGCTGGACCGACACGCCGGCCGAACGGGTGATGCAGGCCGACACGCTGGGCAACGGCCCGGGCTGGCTGGATGCCGCCAACGCCGCGCAGCCCTTTGGCCGGCTGCTCAGACCGGACGATATCGCCAACCTCGCCGTCTTCCTGCTTTCCGACGCGGCCGGGCCGATGACCGGCGCGGTGATCGACCAGGAGCAGGCGGTGATCGGGGCGAACCGGTGAGCGCCATCGAAACGCTTGGGCCTGGCCTGCTGGAGCGGCTTCCCGCCGCCGTGCAAAAGCCGACCTATGACCGCGCATCACTGTCACCCGGCATGGCCCATCTCGGCGTCGGCGCCTTCCACCGCTGCCACCAGGCCGAATACACCGACGACCTGCTCTCGCTGAAATTCGATCGCTGGGGCATCGTCGGCATCAACATCCGCCCGCCCGCGCTCGCCGATACGCTTGGCCGCCAGAGCGGGCTCTACACAAGGCTGATCCGCGACAACGACCATGTCGAGGCGCGCGTCATCGGCTCCATCGTGAAAGTGGCCGACAGCCTGGAAAGCCCCGATCCGGCGCTCGCCGTGCTCGCCTCGCCCGACATCGACCTGGTGACGATGACGGTGACGGAAAAAGGCTATTGCCACATCCCGTCGACCGGCGCGCTCGATCTCGATCATCCCGACATCGTCCACGACCTCGCCAACCCGCAGGCGCCGCGCAGCGTGCCCGGCATTCTCGTTCGGACGCTTGAACTGCGCCGGTCAACGCATGGCCGAAAGCTGACGCTGCTCTCCTGCGACAACATCCCGGCCAATGGCGTCATCCTGGAAAATGTCGTGCGGAGCTTTGCCGAAAAGCGCGGCGATGGCCTGGCCGACTGGATCGCGGCCAATGCCGCCTTCCCCTCGGCCATGGTCGATCGCATCGCGCCGGCGGTGACCCGGCAGGACCTCGACAGCGTCGAACAGCGCTATGGCTATCGCGATGGCGCCGTCGCCGTCGGCGAACCCTTCCGGCAATGGGTGATCGAACGGAAATTCGCCGGCCGCGTGCCGCGCTGGGACCTGGCCGGCGCGACCTTCGTCGACGACGTCACGCCGTTCGAGCATCTCAAGATGCGGGTCCTGAACGGCGCCCAGACGACACTCGCCACGCTGGGCGTGCTGGCGGGGCTCGAACACACATCGGACGCCATCGCCGATCCGCTGCTTTCGGTCTTCGTCAGGCGCATGCTGGTCGAGGAGACACTGCCGACGCTGACGCCGGTGCCGGGCGTGGAGCCGCATGCCTATATCGAGCAGAGCCTTGGCCGGTTGAAGAACACCGCGATCCGCCACCGCAACCACCAGATCGCCACCGATGGATCGCAGAAGATCGTCCAGCGCCTGCTCAACCCGATCCGCGACCGGCTGAAGCAAGGCGCCGGCATCGGCCTTCTGTCGGTGCCGGCGGCCGGCTGGATGGCCTATCTCATCCTGGCCTCGGCGCGCTTCGGCAAACGCTGGACGGTATCCGACCCCTATGCCGGCAAGGTCGCCGCGATCGCCGACGCGGCGGGCCGTGATGCGCCGATGCTGGCTTCCGCCGTCCTGGCCATAGACACGATTTTCGATCCCGGCCTTGCCGCTGACGAGACGTTTCGCGAGGCGGTGACTTCGGCACTTGGAGAGCTGCTTTCGGGCGATCCGATGGCGGCCGTCCGTCGCAGTCTTCAACAAGATGAGGTCGCGAGGTTGAAGCGATCCAAACAATCGGCATTATAGGCACTGGCTTTAGGGGAGGCATGATGAAACTTGGTGTGCTCACGGCACCATTCGCGGACACGCCGCTTGGCGATGTCGCCGGCTGGGCAAGCTCTGTCGGCTTCGAGGCGCTGGAGATCGCCTGCTGGCCCAAAACCTCCGGCGCCACCCGCCGCTATGCCGGCACCAGCCATATCGATGCAGATGGCACCTCGGCCTCGCAGGCGAAGGAGATAGTCGCCTCGCTGTCGGAAAAGAACATCTCCATTTCCGGCCTCGGCTACTACCCCAACCCGCTGCATCCCGATGCCGCGCACCGCGAGGCGGTCATCGGCCACCTGAAGAAGGTGATCGTGCTCGCCGCCAATATGGGCGTGCCGGTCGTCAACACCTTCTGCGGCGGCGATGCCTCGAAAACCGTCGACGTCAACTGGCAGGACGCGCTGAAGATCTGGCCCGAGATCGTCGCCCATGCGCGCGGCCATGGCGTCAAACTCGCCTTCGAGAACTGCCCGATGATCTTCAGTTATGACGAATGGCCGGGCGGGCACAACATCGCCTATTCACCGCAGGTATGGCGCCGCATCCTGGAGAGCTGGGGCGGCGATGTCGGCATGAATTTCGACCCCTCGCACCTGGTCTGGCAGATGATCGACCAGGGCCGATTCATCCGGGAATTCGGCCCCTATATGCTGCATGTCCATGCCAAGGACCTGATGATTGATCATGATGGTTTGTACGAGCGCGGAATCCTTTCGGCCGGCATAGGCTGGCAAGTGCCGCGCATGCCGGGGCTGGGCGATGTCGACTGGAGCGGCTTCTTCTCCGGCCTCTACCGCGCCGGCTATGACGGCTCCGTCATTATCGAACACGAAGACAGACGATTTGAAGGCAGCGACGAGCAGGTGAAGCGGGGGTTTCTGCTCGCCCGCGACGTGCTGCGTCCTTTCGTCAAATGACGGCAAGCCGGGCCACTTGACTCTGTTTTTGAGTGGCGCGGCTTAACGGGTTGGAACTGAACTGAAAAACAATGTGGAGGAAGTCTGACATGAAGAAGATACTGACCATGGTTCCGCTGCTTGCGGGCGCCGCCCTGCTGGCCTCGATGGGCGTGTCATTGGCCGAAGGCAAATACACGATCGGCATTTCCAACACCGTGCAGGGCAATGGCTGGCGCGAGGAAATGGTCTGCGCCATGAAGGCGCAGGCGCTGGCGTCGGGCGAAGTCACCAAGCTCAACATCGCCCACCGCAACACAGATGCGGCCGGCCAGCTCGAGGACATCCGCAACCTGATCAGCGCCAAGGTCAACGCCATCGTCGTCAACCCGGCCGATCCGGCCGGCATCAAGGCGGGCCTGGAAGAAGCCACCAAGGCCGGCATTGTCGTCGTCGCCGTCGACCAGGCGGTCACCGAGCCATCGGCCTACATCATCTCCAACAACCAGGAACAATACGCCTATCTCGGCGCCAAATGGCTGTTCCAGCAGATGGGCGGCAAGGGCGAGGTGTTCTACATGCGCGGTGCCGCCGGCGCGTCGGCCGACAGCGATCGCGACAAAGGCTTCAAGAAGGCGCTGGCCGAATTCCCGGACGTCAAGGTCGCGCAGGAAGTCTTCACCGGCTGGCAGCAGGACCAGGCCAAGCAGCAGATGCTGTCGTTCCTGGCCACCGGCACGCCGTTCAACGGCGTCTGGACCTCGGGCATCGACAACGTCATCGTCGACGCGCTGGTCGAATCGCAGGCGCCGCTGGTGCCGGTGGTCGGCGCCGACAATGCCGGCTTCGTCGGCCAGTTGGGCTCGGTCAAGGGCCTTGTGGGTGCTGCGGTGACCAACCCCGGCTCGATCGGCGGTGCCGGTGTGACGCTGGCGCTGCAGATCCTCGACGGCAAGAAGCCGGCCCAGCAGACCGTGCTGGTCGACCCGCAACTCTGGGACAACGCCACCGACGAAGGCAAGGCCAAGCTGAAGGCCGCCGCCGATCCGTCGCTCAGCCCCGAATGGCCGGTCTCGATCTCGATCCCGGACTGGACGACCTACACCAAGGAGCAGATCGTCGCCTGCAAGGGGCCGGGGGAGTAAGGCTGGGCTCCCGCTGACCATCATCCGTCGGCGCTGCCCCTCACTGTCCTGCCGGACATCTCTCCCCGTGAACGGGGAGAGAGAAGCTGGCCGCAACGCCGGCGACAAGCCCCCCTCTCCCCGTCTCTATACGGGGAGAGGATGCCGGCAGGCAGGTGAGGGGCGGCGCCGACATTTCTAATTATTCGACCTCATAAATCGAGAACCGAACAATTTGACCACCAGCCCCCTCCTCGACGCCTCCGGCGTTGCCAAGAACTACGGCGCGGTCGCCGCCCTGCGGGACGCCTCGCTCTCCGTTCTGCCGGGCGAGGTGCATGCGCTGATGGGCGCTAATGGCGCCGGCAAGTCGACGCTGGTGAAGATCCTGACCGGGGCCATATCAGCCAACGCCGGCCACATCCTGATCCGGGGCGAAGCCCGCGACATCCGCTCGCCCGCCGCCGCCCGCCGCGCCGGGCTGCTGCCGGTCTACCAGGAGCCGTCGCTGATCCCGGATCTCGACGTGCTGTCCAATCTCAGGCTCACCGGCACGCCGGTCGAGCCGTTCCGCGCCTGGGTGCGCGAGCTCGGCATATCAGACCTCGACCTGCGCGACACCGCGCGCGACATTCCGCTCGCCGTATTGCGCGTGCTTGACCTTGCCCGCGCGCTCGCCGTCGAGCCCGACGTGCTGCTGCTCGACGAGATGACGGCGGCGCTGCCAGCCAACCTTGCCGAAAAGGTGCTGGAAGTGGTGCGCCGCCAGGGTGACGCCGGCCGCGCCGTGATCTTCATCTCGCACCGCTTCGTCGAGATAGCGGCGCTCTGCGACCGCGCCACCGTGCTGCGCGACGGCGCGACCGTGGGCGTCGTCGACATCGAACCCGGTGTCGAGGAAAAGATCGTCGAGCTGATGCTCGGCACCCGCATCGTCAAGACCCATGTCGCCGCCCGCAGCGCCGCGGACAAGGCCCGCCCCGCTGCCCGACCGCGCATCACCGTGAAAAACCTGCGCGTCGGCACCAAGCTCAGCGATGTCTCCTTCGATCTCGCCGACGGCGAGGTCGCTGGCGTCGTGGCGCTCGAAGGCCAGGGCCAGGATGAATTGTTCGCCGCCCTTGCCGGCTCGATCAAGCCATCGGGCGGCACGATCGAGGTCGACGGCAGCCCAGTGAAATTCACCCACCCGATCGACGCCATCCGCTCAGGCATCGCCTATGTGCCGGGCGACCGGTCCGAGGCGCTCGCCATGCAGCGCTCGGTGCGCGAGAACATCGCGCTCCCCTTCAGCGCCGCCCTGCGCAACTGGGGGCCTATCCATATGCGCAAGGAGCGCGCCACGGTGGCAAGCGCCATCCAGCGCCTGCAGATCGACACCCGCGCGCAAGGCGAGGTGCAGCGCCTGTCCGGCGGCAACCAGCAGAAGGTGACCATCGCCCGCTGGATCGCGGCGGACGCCCGCACCATCCTGTGCTTCGACCCGACGCGCGGCATCGATGTCGGCACCAAGCAGGAGATCTATCATCTGATGCGCGAGCTCGCCGGCAACGGCAAGTCGGTCCTGTTCTACACCTCGGAGCTCGAAGAGGTGCAGCGCGTCTGCGACCGCGTCATCGTCATCTTCGGCGGCCGTCTCGTCGACATCTTTCCGGTCGAGGAGGCCGACGAGCCGGCGCTGATGCGCGCCGCCTACGGCCTGCCGCGCGGCGCCAAGGCCGATATCGGCATATTGGCCGATCCCCAATCGCCGTCTTCGGGGACGACGCCATGAACCATTTCCTGCGCCGCCAGGGCTGGGTAACAGGCCTGTTCGCCCTGCTCATCGTCCTGTTCATCGCCACCAAGATCATCCAGCCTGGCTATGGCAGCGGCGATTTCGGCTCGCTGGCGCGGGCCGTCCTGCCCTACGCCTTCGCCGTCGCCGCGCAGACCGTGGTGGTCATCGCCGGCGGCATCGACCTTTCGGTCGCCGCCATGATGGCGCTGACCAGCGTCACCGCCGCCTCGATGATGGCCGGCGCCTCGGAGCAATACGCGCTGTTCGTGGTGCCTTTCGTGCTGGCCATGGGTTTTATCCTGGGCGCGCTCAACGGCCTGCTCATCGTCGTCACCCGCGTGCCCGACATTGTCGTCACGCTCGCCATGCTGTTCGTGCTTCAAGGGGCGGCCCTGCTGGTGCTCGGCGCGCCTGGCGGCGGTGCCGCCGAATGGCTGAAGGCGCTGATCTCGGGCACCGTACCGATCCCCGGCCTGCCCGACGCCATCGACGCCTGGCTGCCCAAGGCGCTGCTGGTGCTGATCGTCTGCCTCTGCGTGATCTGGATCCCGCTCAGGCGCTCGCGCCTCGGCCTCTCCATCTATGCCATTGGCTCCAGCGAGTTGGCGGCGTTCCGCTCAGGCGTGCCTGTCGCCCGCACGAGGGTCATCGCCTACGCGCTGTCCGGGCTGTTCGCGGCCATGGGCGGGCTGGCGCTGACCATGAGCACCGGCATCGGCGCGCCCATCCCCGGCCCCTATCTCTTGGCCAGCGTCGCCGCCGTGGTGCTGGGCGGCGTGGCGCTCGGCGGCGGCAAGGGCGGCCTCCTCGGCCCCATCGTCGCCGTCTTCGTGCTGCGCCTGGTGCGCACCGATCTCACCTTGCTCGCCATCGACCCCAACGTCACCGCCATTATCGAAGGCGCCATCATGGTGGCGGTCGTGATGTTTGGGGCGTTTATTACCATGCGGGGGCGGCAATGATGAGGGAGAGTAGTGCTCTACGGCGCCCCCCTCTGTCCTGCCGGACATCTCCCCCTCTAGGGGGGAGATTGGCAGCTTTGGCGCCGCGCTCATTCTTGCGACGGCGGAGATTGGCGAAAGCCGCGACAACAGCCAATCTCCCCACTAGAGGGGGAGATGGCCGGCAGGCCAGAGGGGGGCGCCGTAGAGCGCTACCCTCCCAGAACATCGGGCAAACCCCATGAGCAGCACCGCGATCACCCCCTCGCCCCTCCCCTTCGGCCGCCGCATAAAGCGCTTCATGGCCGACCGGCCACTCATCCCGCTGATCATCCTGCTGGTCATCCTGGTGGTCATCCTGCAGATCCTGCGCCCCGGCATCGTCAACGAGCGCTGGATCGCCAACACCATCAAATTCGCCATTCCGCTGGCGATCCTCGCCGGCTGCCAGACCATGACCATGCTGACCGGCGGCATCGACCTGTCGGTCGGCACGGTGGCGACGATGAGCGCCTTCATCATGGCGACGCAGATCGTCAACCAGGACCCGGCCGTGGCGTTCCTGTTGGCGATGATGCCGGCGGTGCTGATCGGCCTCGTCAACGGCATCGGCGTCGGCGTCTTCCGCGTCCATCCGCTGATCATGACGCTGGGCACCAGCCTGATCGGCACCGGATGCCTGCAGGTCTACCAGCGCACGGTGATCGCGTCGGGCGCCAAGATCCCCGATTTCCTCGCCTGGCTGGGCACGGGTGTCACCCCCATACTTGGCTTTGCCTTGCCCAACGCCTTGCTGTTGTTCGTGCCGCTGGCGGCGCTGATCGTCTTCACGCTCGCCCGCACCGGCTTCGGCCGCCTGCTCTACGCCGTCGGCGACAATGAGCGCGCCACCCGCCTGTCGGGCGTGCAATACTGGCAGGTCATCACGGCGCTCTACGTCACCTCCAGCCTGCTCGCCGGCATCACCGGCCTGCTCTATATCGGACTGATCAAGGCGCCGTCGCTGTCGCTCGCCGAGCCCCTGGTCCTGCCCTCGGTGGCGGCGGCCGTCATCGGCGGCACCTCCATCTTCGGCGGCCGCGGCGGCTACACCGGCACCATCATCGGCGCGCTGATCCTGACCGTGCTGACGACGCTGCTGACCATCCTGCAAATGCCGGAAGGCGCGAGAAGGATCTTGTTCGGGTTGATCGTGCTGTTCGTCACGGCGGCGTATCTGCGCATTGTCGAGGACAAATAGGCCGGGACTGTTGACGGGCGGCCGACAAGGGAGACGACACCATGGAAAAGATCATCCTGGATTGCGATCCCGGGCACGACGACGCCATCGCCATCCTGCTCGCGGCCGGCAATCCGAATATCGATCTTCTCGGCATCACCACGGTGTCCGGCAACCACAATGTCGAGAACACCACGCGCAATGCGCTGGCCGTGTGCACCGCCTATGGCATCAAGGTGCCGGTGGCGAAGGGCTCTCCCGGCCCGCTCATCGGCGGCCAGGTCCTGGCCGTCGAAATCCATGGCGATACCGGGCTCGACGGTCCCGTCCTGCCGCCCGCCTCGTTCGAACTCGACACGCGGCATGCCGTCGACTTCATCATCGACACCGTCATGGCGCATGAGCCGAAAACTGTCACGCTGGTGCCGGTGGGTCCCTACACCAACATCGCGCTCGCCATTCGCAAGGATCCGCGCATCGTCGAGCGGGTGAAGCGGGTGGTCGCGATGGGCGGAGCCTATAACAGGGGCAACATCACGCCGGCGGCCGAGTTCAACGTCTATGCCGACCCGGAGGCCGCCGATGTGGTGTTCCGCGCCGGTTGGGACGTCACCATGGTGGGGCTCGACCTCACGCACCAGGCCTTGGCCACCAAGGCGCTGCAGGACCGGGTGCGCGCCGTCGGCGGCCCGATCGCCAAGTTCATCCTCGACATCTGGGAGTTCATAGCGACCACGCATGGCGGCCTGCTGCAGATCGAGTATCCCGCCGTCCATGACGCATGCTGCGTCGCGGCCATGATCGACGGGAGCGTCTTCACCACCGAGAAGGCCGATATCCGCGTCGAGATCGCCGGCCGCTGGACCAAGGGCATGACGGTCTGCAATTTCGAGAAGATGGGCGGCATGCACCATTTCGGCGGCACGGCGAGCGAGCAGGTCGACTTCCGCCACACCGTGGCGATGGAGCTCGACCATCCGAAATTCTGCGACCTGATTGTGGATGCGCTGGAGCGGTTGACCCGCGCCAAGGCCTGATGGACGGCCCGTTGCTCGCACGAGCCGGGTGGTGGCAACGGTTCAGTTGAAGGTCACATCACCGTGTGGTGGTTCGGCGATTTTCGCAGGACTACGTGGCGCCGTATAGAAAGCCCGCCGCGCCATTTGAGGCACGGCGGACTACCCCCGTTGACCAGGGGCGAGCTACCAGCATCACTCGATGATCTGCACGACCCTGCGTGTATCGGGGTCCACCAGAACCACATGGTCCCCGACAAGGGTGTAGTTGTATCTGCCGTCGGGGACGTCGATTGTGTGAAGCTCGACAGCATCAGGCAGAGCGGTGCCAACATTGAAGTCGACGCCGAGCAGGCTCACCGATGCGAGTTTTTGCTTGTGGATGTATTTGCGGACGACCGTCTGCTACTCAGGTTTGAGAACTACGACGTCGCCCGCGAAGGAAGCACCAATTCCAGCCACAAGCGCGACAGCCGCTACGGCGCCGACAAGATGTCCTTTCATGACGGTCCTTTGTGAATCAAGAACGTTTTCCAAGACCAGAACAATTCCGGCCTCTGCTGCCGCCAATCAGCCGCCATTGGCAGGTGCGGCCGGCTTCGCTGGCGCTGAAGTGGCCGGAGCCTCAACCTTTGGCGCTTCAACTTTAACGTCGATGTTCTTCCCGCTGCCACCGATATTGATGACGCCTGTAAATATCAGCAGGACCACGATAGCGATGATTGCAAGAACAATTGCGACCGCGGTACCGCCACCACCACCAGAGTTAACAACAGTTGGGCCTTCAGCCATGGTTTTATCCTCTCCTATTCTTGAGTTACCACTGGTCAGCAACGGCTTTCGCTGCATTGCGTTCCCGGGTGAGCCTTAGGTCCAGGAGCTGACCGGACTGAAGTCTTATGCGCGCAACTCACGCCTGGCCCACACGTTACGTTTGCTCGCCAGAGCACAGTCAATCATCGATCCTCACGGATCCAGCTTGATTGCCGGATATTTTGAGAGCGAGGCAAGCAGTGACATCAGCCCAGAGACCGAGCACCCGCGACGACAATCGCCCCGCGAATGATAATGATGCTCGGGCCTCGGAGATTCCCTCCGTCTGGTCCGCCTGTTTGACCGAGGACGCCGACATTGCCGATCTTGTCAGGCGAACCGAGCGCCTGGCCATCGCGGTTGTCGTGGGAATGGCGATCTGCCTGACACTTGCCCCGGCAATCTATGTTGCCCTGATCCACGGAATGTAGAAGGTATCAGTCGTCTGTCCGCAGGTTCCCCGCGCGCCACGGTTCAATCCCGACAGGCTCAGCCCGAAAGAAAGAACCCGCCCCGGCGTTAACCGAAGGCGGGCTCTCGCCGTTTACCAGTCCGTTGATAAAGCACTCGACAGGACCCTAACTTCCAACAGCCGAGCGTGTTCCACCGGAGCGGTGTCATTCGTTAGCCGGCCACCTTGGCCTGCCGCGGCTTCGATCTTAGGGAGGCTTTCGCTCCGGCGAACTCAATCTTTTTTCCACAGCGAAAGCAGCGGGCCTTTGCTTCCATAGACCGGGTCCTTGCGCGGCCGGCCGACTTTGGGGATCGTCGCCACCGCTTTGGCGTGATCGGCGGTGGTCGTGCATTCGTCATAGGTACCGGACGGCGGATAGCCGCCAACGACGAGAAAGTCGTCGGAGGCGGAGAGGCGCTGGTGCCCGGTGCCGGCCGGAAGAACCGCGACATCGCCGGCCTTTAGGGCCAGCGTCCGGCCCTTCTTGCCGCCGAATTGGACTTTCGCCGTGCCGCGCGCCACGCCGAGCACCTCGTGAATGCGCGAATGGTAGTGGACATAGTCGTAGATGCCGTCGCGCCAGCTGTCCCCCCAACCATTGGCCTCAAAAAGAGCCTCCAGGACAGCCGCGGGATCGAAGTCTTCCGGTAACCTCACGGCGCCGCGATAGACGACAAGCGGCCAAGACGGATGGTTGGGCACCAGGCCGTCATCGCCAAACCTGAACTCGTTCGGTTTTCGTGGGCTGGCAAGATCAGCCACCTGCCGACTGTCCGGTCTCGCGACGCCGGTGACGCGTTCGGCTGCTTTCTTGATGCCTTGCAGGATGCTCATGACGTCGCCTCGCCTTGGGGAACCAACGCAGATTGAACCCGATGGCCATCGCTTGGTTCCAGCGGGCTCCGCGCCCGCAACGGCCGCCGGGCGGACCGCTGAAGATTGGATGGACCTGCCGCCTCACCCCGCATGCAGCGCATTGCCGAGCGCGGCGGCCGGCGAAACCATATCCGGCAGCAATATGTCGTTGCGGCGTGCGAAGGTGACCAGCGTCGCGCGCACCGTCTCGGGGTCGATCTCACCGGCGATGCCCGCCTTGCAGGCATTGAGGGCTACGGCATGAGCGCTGTTGCGGCTGGCGGCCGGCCAGTCCTGCAACAGCACGTAGGCTTCCATCACGCTTTCGATCTTCCTCGGAAAGCCCATTCCAACCAGAATGGTCACCGGTTCTTCAAATTGTCCGCGATTCATGGCTTGTGCCTCCTCTCGATTGTGCAGGACCAGCGGCGAACCGAACATCTGAAAGCGCGGCCGGCCGCGTAAGGGTGAATGGGACTGGATGTCTGCGCTCAGCCGCCGGTCGATGCCTCGGACGCCTCCGACACCTGTTGCGCCGCCAGGAACATCAGCGTCGCGGCCACGGTCCGCCGCTTCCAGCCGGCCGCTTCGGCCCTGTCGAGCAATTCCGCCAGCAGCGGCTTCAGCGCACCGCGGCATTCGGTTTCATAGGCCAGGAACTCCTTTGCCTGATGCGTCGGCGCGGGCACGGATCCAGGCTCGATCATCGCATCCATATATCTCTCTCCCTTGAACTGAAGACCGCTCCCTCTCCGGAAGGGAGGGAGCGGGCGGACTGGTCGGACCTCAGAAGTCCATGCCGGCGCCGGCCGGCATTGCCGGGCTGGCGGCTTCCTTCTTCGGCTTCTCGGCCACCATCGCCTCGGTGGTCACCAGCAGGCCGGCGACCGACGCGGCATCCTGCAACGCCGTGCGCACCACTTTCGCCGGGTCGATCACGCCTTGGCCATAGAGATCGCCGAACTCATTGGTCTGGGCATTCCAGCCCCAGCCGAATTCGCTCTTCTCGCGCAGCTTGCCGACGATGATCGAGCCTTCCGCGCCGGCATTTTCCGCGATCTGGCGAACCGGCGTCTCGATGGCGCGGCGCACGATCTCGACACCGGTCTTCTGGTCGGCATTGTCCGTCTGGACCGCATCGAGCGCCTTGCTTGCCCGAAGCAGCGCGACGCCGCCGCCCGGCAGCACGCCCTCCTCGACAGCCGCGCGCGTCGCGTGCAGCGCATCGTCGACGCGGTCCTTGCGCTCCTTGACCTCGACCTCGGTCGAGCCGCCGACACGGATCACAGCGACACCGCCGGCGAGCTTGGCCAGCCGCTCCTGCAGCTTCTCGCGGTCATAGTCGGAGGTGGTCTCCTCGATCTGCGCCTTGATCTGCGCGACGCGGCCCTGGATTTCTTCCTTGCGCCCGACGCCGTCGACAATGGTGGTGTTTTCCTTCTCGATCACCACCTTCTTGGCGCGGCCCAGCATCTCCAGTGTCACATTCTCGAGCTTGATGCCGAGATCTTCCGAAATCGCGGTGCCGCCGGTGAGGATGGCGATATCCTCCAGCATGGCCTTGCGGCGGTCGCCGAAGCCCGGCGCCTTGACGGCCGCGACCTTGAGGCCGCCGCGCAGCTTGTTGACGACCAGTGTCGCCAGCGCCTCGCCCTCGACATCCTCGGCGATGATCAGCAGCGGCTTGCCCGACTGGACCACCGCTTCCAGCACCGGAAGCAGCGCCTGCAGGTTGGAGAGCTTCTTTTCATGGATCAGCACGTAGGGCTCGTCGAGTTCGACGCGCATCTTGTCCTGGTTGGTGACGAAATAGGGCGAGAGATAGCCGCGGTCGAACTGCATGCCCTCGACGACTTCGAGCTCGGTCTCGGCGGTCTTGGCTTCCTCGACCGTGATGACGCCTTCATTGCCGACCTTCTCCATCGCTTCGGCGAGGAAGCGGCCGATCTCGGCGTCGCCATTGGCGGAGATGGTGCCGACCTGCGCGATCTCATCATTGCGGGTCACCTTGCGGGCGTTGGCCTTCAGCTCGGCGACGACCGCCTCCACCGCCTTGTCGATGCCGCGCTTCAGGTCCATCGGGTTCATGCCGGAGGCAACAGCCTTGGCGCCCTCCTTGACGATCGCCTGCGCGAGAACCGTCGCGGTCGTGGTGCCGTCGCCGGCAAGGTCGTTGGTCTTGGAGGCGACTTCGCGCACCATCTGCGCGCCCATGTTCTCGAACTTGTCCTCCAGCTCGATTTCCTTGGCGACGGTGACGCCGTCCTTGGTGATGCGCGGCGCGCCGAACGACTTGTCGATGACGACGTTGCGCCCCTTCGGGCCGAGCGTCACCTTCACCGCGTTGGCCAGGATATCGACGCCGCGCAACATCTTCTCGCGAGCCTCGGTGTGGAATTTTACCTCTTTGGCAGCCATTGGATTACTCCTCTATCTAGGCAGCATTCGTTGACTGGTGGATTTTCGAAGAAGCCGTCATGCGGCCTTCTTCACTTGCACGGCCTGCTCGATCACGCCCATCACGTCGCTTTCCTTCATGATGAGCAGGTCCTCGCCGTCGAGCTTGATCTCGGTGCCGGACCATTTACCGAACAGGATGCGGTCACCGACCCTTACATCCAGTTCGCTCAGCTTGCCGCTGTCGTCGCGCGCGCCGGGGCCGACGGCGATGACTTCGCCTTCCTGCGGTTTTTCCTTGGCAGTGTCGGGAATGATGATGCCGCCGGCGGTCTTTTCTTCGGCCTCGATGCGGCGGACCAGGATCCGGTCATGCAATGGACGGAACGCCATGTCGTTCTCCTCTTTGGACAAACAGGTTTTGAGGTTCCTCCGCGCCGGACCGGCAATTCGGACCGGAGCGGGGTGCGGCGACCCGTTCAGGCATCGCGCGCGCATATCGAACTAGTTTTGCCATTTTTCGGTTTCAAGGGGTTGGCCAAAAAAAATTAGCACTCGCACGGATGGAGTGCCAACACACTGTTATCGCAAGGTTATTCTTCGTGGGATCGGGTACGGCCGCTTGAATTCCGCCGCGATCCAGCAAAATATCCGCAGCCGGCGCAATCGTGGGCGCTGGAACCGCTCACCCTCTTGGAGAGTTGGGTTCAGACGACCGCCGAAAGGAGACATGAATGGTTGAAAATGTCAGCAAGGAGTTCCGCCTCCAGATGGAAGGCTATGGCCTGACCACCGCACAAATCCATTACCATCTGCCTGACCATCGCAGCCTGTTGCAACTCTATGTCTGGCAAGACTACGACCTGGCGCCGGAATTCCCCGAACTCAAGGAATTTCTCTCCTATTGGGCGCGCGAACTCGACGGGCCGCTCCACTCCGTCCAGGTCGCCCACCACCGGCTCATAACCCCATCGGAGTGGCGGGCCGTCGACGGGGTCATCACCGTCCAGTAAGGCGGCGCCGTCACGCATGCGGGACTCACCAGAACCCGACCAGCGACCGCAGCATCGCCTTCGCGCCCGCCGCTTCCCGGCATTGCTCGCGAAATCCTGGCCTGCCCGTCGCACCCAGCACATCCTCGTCGATGTCGCGCAGGATGAGGCGCGCATTGCGCCAGCCGATCCTGGCGAGCGCGGCCGCCAGATCCGCTCGGGCAGGATCGAACGGACCCTGCTTGGCGGCCGGATCGGCGGGCCGATCGATGTCGTTGCTTGCGCCGATCGTGTGGCGCGGGATGGTCACCGTGGTGCCGGCGTCGAAAGGCGGAGAAAGATCGAGGAATCGGGAGATGGAAGCCAGGCAAGCGGCCGGCGCAGAAACGAGCTGCTCGTAGCAGACGAAATGCACCGGCGCGCCGGTGCGGCGAAGCGCGTCCATGGCGAAGTAGAACTGGTTCCAGTAGTCGGCAGGTGAGCGGAACCGATACTCCATCTGCCCGGGCTGGGTGAAATCCTGCCTGATTTCGAACGGCTGGTTCAGGAAGGGACCGAGATATTTGGCTGGCCTGAAGATGCTGTCGTTCCGGGAGAAACGAAACCATGACAGAAGCTGGGTAATGGGGTCCTTGCTCATCACGATGATGGGAAGGTCTCCATATTGCAGCGTGCGTCCGTCCATCAAGGCCGGAAAGACCCCATGCTTCCAAAAACCCTGGTCGAAGACGACAGGCATGCCGAGATGCGTTTCGACCAGATGCTTGGCCAGATTCGTGCCGGATCGCGGCGTGCCCATGATGCGGACCCGGGCCGCATTGCCGCCGGGCTCAATCCGCGTTTCCCCGGGGCTAGTCATCGGCCCTCATAGCGCCAGGCTACCCTGCTCCGCCGCCTCGGCGTTGGGGTCGCCCGGCGCGGTGGCCCAGGCGAGTTCGACCAGCGTCACCGTGCGCTTTCCCGTACCGTCGAGCTGGCAGACGATGAGGCCCTGCTCCTCGATATAGGTCAGCAGGCGCCGGGCCCGGCGCATGGAGTGCGAACCATAGGCGCGCGCGATCGCGCCATCGCTCGGGCACGGCCAGCCCTCCTTGGCCGCGCGCGCGATCATCATGAACACGCCTTGCATGTCCTCCGGCAGCAGCGAGGCGCGCACCGAAACATCGCGCCATGCGTCGTCCTCGGCCATGTCGGACCCCACTCCGGCACGGGCACGCGTCAGCATGCGGCGGAATTCCTGGAGATCGGGTATGACCGAAGCCAGCCCCTCGATGCGGCAGCGCACGACGAATTCCTGGTAGAGGACGCCGATGACGCGAAATCCAGCGTCCGGTTCGGCCAGGATGGCGCGCAGGACGCGGTCCATCCGCGCGCGCCGTTCGGCCAGGTCCTCGGCGCTGGGCGCCGGCCCGGCCGGTTCGGGACGGATGTCGAGCGGCGCTGCTTTCGCCGCCATCAGCTGCTCCAGCAGGTCCGGCGACGCCACCCGGCGCGGCGCGCGCATCGTCTCCGGCGGCGGCGCGGCCAGGATGATGGCGCGGGCATCCTCGAGCGCTGATTCCGGCATCGCCATCAGCCTGGGCGTGCCGTTGCGCGGACTGGTGTCGGTCGGGCCGATGCGCAGGCCGAGCGGCCGCCGCGACAGCGCCGGCCCCAGCGCCATGAACTGACCGCGCTCCAGATCGCGAAACGCTTCCGCTTGCCGCCGCTCCATGCCGAGCAGATCGGCGGCGCGCGCCATGTCGATGTCGAGGAAGGTGCGGCCCATGAGGAAGTTGGAGGCTTCCGCCGCGACGTTCTTGGCGAGCTTGGCCAGCCGCTGCGTGGCGATGATGCCGG
This sequence comes from Mesorhizobium sp. BH1-1-4, assembly GCF_020165665.1. Taxonomy (NCBI): domain Bacteria; kingdom Pseudomonadati; phylum Pseudomonadota; class Alphaproteobacteria; order Hyphomicrobiales; family Phyllobacteriaceae; genus Mesorhizobium; species Mesorhizobium sp. BH1-1-4. The sequence continues at coordinate 201,693 of NZ_JAIUIN010000010.1, read as the reverse complement.
CCAGCCCCCGCTTGCGGCCACGGCACATCAGATTGGTCATGGCGCCGAGCGAGAGCTTGCGTGCTTCGTCGGACACCTCGCCGGCCACCGCCGGCGCGAAAAGCTGCGCCTCGTCCACCACCACCAGCATCGGATACCAATGGTCGCGCGCGACCTCGAACAGCCCGCCGAGGAAGGCGGCAGCGCGCCGCATCTGGTTTTCGGCATCGAGCCCTTCGAGGTTGAGCACTGTGGAGACGCGGTGGATGCGCGCCCGCTCGCCAGCCGCCTGCAGGCCGCGCTCGGTATGCTCCTCGGCATCGATCACCAGATGGCCGTAGCGCTCGCCCAGCGAAACGAAGTCGCCTTCGGGGTCGATGATGGTCTGCTGCACCCAGGGCGCGCTCTGTTCGAGCAGCCGCCGCAGCAGATGCGACTTGCCGGAGCCGGAATTGCCCTGCACCAGAAGGCGGGTCGCCAGCAGCTCCTCGAGATCGAGCTTCGCCGGGGCGCCCGCCGTCGTCTGTCCCATCTCGATCGCAACGGTCATGTCAGACTCAGCGGCTCCTTCACGGACGGGCTTATCAACCCGAGCGCGGCCCGTCGAGCCGCGCGGGCCAGGCGATTCGCGTTGCGCACAGATCAGAGAACGTTGCCGTGGCCCGCAATGGACGGCCGGAAACAGGCTGGCCGCCTGCCGGTTATCGCCCCAGGCCTGTGGATAGTAACCACCTGTTCACCATGAGACGGCGTTCCGATTGCGGACACCGGGCATCCGCCTAGCCTGACCCTGCATCGCGCCCCAACGTGATGCGCCCCAACGCCCCCAAATGGCGGCCGGCGTTTTCAAGTTTCTCTCCAACGTATACGCCGGTCGCCACCCCTTTCGGTTACAGCTCATGCGGCTCGACCTGTCCCGGGACTGGCGGCAACCGCGGCGCATCCAGCCCCCTGAAGGGATCGCGCCAGGCGTCGATGGCTTCAAGCCGCCGATACCAGCTGTTGACCCGCGGATAATCGCCGAGCGGCAAGCCCGCGACATCGTTGAACGGCAAGAACGTCGCCATGCGAAAGTCCGCATAGGAAACCGACGTCCCGACCAGCCATTGCCGCTCGGCAAGTTCGATCTCGAGGATCGCGGCGGCATTGCCGAACGCGTCCAGCCCCTCCCCGACCTTTTCCGCGTCGATCGGCCCGATTTGATAGCGCTGCTTGGTGCCACGCTCGAAATGCACCATGTCGCAGGCCCGTGCGAAATTGTCCTTGCCCCAGCTCAGCCAGCGGATCATGTCGGGTTCGTCATCATCGCTCCGCCAGAAGTTCGAGCGCGCATCGCGCGACAGCCGACAGGCTATGGCGTCGGCCTCCCACAGGCTACCGCCCGGCCACGCCAGTATGGGCAGGGAAAGATTGGGATTGAGCGGCCGGAATCGCTCCGCTTGGCCCGGCGCGAAAGGCGACGCAAATTCGAAGGTCACTTGCGCCTCGAGGTGACGCGCCACCGCGACCGCCAGGCGAGGATTAGGGTTGCGGCTGAAATACAGTTTTGTTTCCGTCCCAGCCGGCATCGCCTCGACCCTGTCACTCATGTCTGCCTCTCCTTGTCCCCGGCGACCATCGTCGGATCAAGGACGGATGCGACTGGCACGATCCGACAAATCATACACCCCATGGTAGGGGTGGAACGAGCAGTCCATCGAAACGGGATGGTCGCGCAAAGTTTGGGTTGACCGTGTCCGATGGCGAGGCGACACTTCATCCCACAGCAAGGCAGGAGGAAGAACGATGGATGAACCCGACCGCTGGCGCCACATGTCCAGCGCGCCGAAAGACGGCAGCCGGATCCTCGTTACGGTCCGCCCATCCGAACAGGGGCCGGCGGAAGTCGACCTTGCCTACTGGTCACGCACCGATCAATTCGGTGAGGAAGGCTGGCGCGCTTCCGATTCCTCGCCTGGCCGCGTCGTCGAATATGCCGAGCCCGAGCTGAAATGCTGGATGCCGATGCCCTCGGCCAATCTCAGCCGGGGCGCCTCGATGCCGGCGCCCTGGGAAGGCGACGACGCGCAACAATTGGACGGCTCCGGAATTTAGCGCCGGGGGGCGAAGCTGCCAATCTCCCCCCTCGTGGGGGAGATGTCCGGCAGGACAGAGGGGGGCGCCGTAGAGCGCCGGCATCAATCGTAGTCGAAACTGCTATGCCTCATACGCCATTGCCTCCGCGAAACCGCGCGAACGCCAAATCGATGCGGAAGGCTATGACGGATGCCGAGCTGAAGCTCTGGAATGAACTTCGTGCACATCGGTTTATGGGGCTGGGATTTTGCAGACAGTTTCCAATTGCCGCTTATATCGTCGACTTCGCATGCCCGCAGAAGAGGCTTGTCGTCGAAGTCGACGGATCGCAGCATGGCGATAAAAGTGTTGCAGTGGATGACACTGTCAGGACGATGTACTTGGAACAGGACGGCTGGACCCTGTTGCGGTTCTGGAATGACGATGTGATTCACGACACCGACAACGTCTGCCAACATATTGTCATCGCGGCAGGTTTGAGCGGTGTCGACTTATAGGCCGGCGGGACAGCGCCCCCCTCTGCCCTGCCGGGCATCTCCCCCACATGGGGGGAGATTGGCAGCTTTGCCGTCGGTTCCTTTAAAACAAAAACGAAGCCGTGGCCGGGTTTGGGCCGCCTCGGCCGTCAGCCGAATCCATGCCTCGGATGGTCTCCAGGTCCTGCGCATCCAACTCGAAATCGAAGACATCGAAATTGGCCGCGATGCGGTCCTGCTGGATCGATTTTGGAATGACGATCAGCCCTTGCTGGAGATGCCAGCGGATCATGGTCTGCGCGGCTGACTTGCCATGCTTTCTGGCAATGCCCGCGATGGTCGGGTCGCCGAGCAGCTTGCCGCTGCCCAGCGGGCTCCAGCTTTCCGTATGAATGTCGTGCTTGGCATGGAATTCCCTGAGCGCGCGCTGCTGGAAACGGGGGTGCAGTTCCACCTGGTTGACGCTTGGCACCACGCCCGTCTCGCCGATGATGCGCTCCAGATGATCGGGATTGAAATTCGAGACGCCGATCGACTTGATGCGGCCGGCCTGCTTCAGCTCGACGAGCGTCTTCCAGGCCTCGACATATTTGTCCTGGCTGGGCACCGGCCAGTGGATCAGGAACAGATCGAGCTGCTCGACGCCGAGCTTCCTCATCGTGTCGTCGAAGGCGCGCAGCGCCGCATCGCGCTGGTGGGCGCCGTTGCGCAGCTTGGAGGTGATGAACAGCTCTTCCGCCGGCACGCCGGCGGCGCGGATCGCCTCGCCGACGCCCTCCTCGTTCTGATAACCCTCGGCGGTATCGATCAGCCGGTAGCCGGCCTCGATCGCCCAGCCCACCACTTGCGCGGTGATATCGTGATCGACCTGCCACACGCCAAGGCCAAGCTGGGGAATGGCGGCGCCGTCGTTCAAGGTGATCTGTTCGGGCATGGTTTCTGGCATGGTTGGGTCCTCGGCAAATTGGCAAAGAGTGTCAGGCGAGCGAACGTGCGGTGCATATCTAGGCCTGGCTCGAACGATCGGCCAGTCGGCTGCGACAAATGGCGAATTCGCCGGGAAGGCTACTCGGTCTCGAACGGGATGAAGCGGCGGTCGACATAGCAATCCAGATATCCGGTATGGACCGGCTCGGCCAAGTGACGGGCCTTGAAATACGCCAAGGCAAGAAGCGGTTGTCCGCCTTCAATCGGTTCCACGCTGATGCATTCGCGCAGATTTCCGGGCTTTCCAATGGACTCCAGTCGGTCGAGTTTCGCCAACCGCTTTGCATCCACCCTGTAAAGTTCGCCAAGCACCTGAAACCCGGTGCCGGGCTCATTGAACATCATCGGAGCGAAACGCGGGCCGGCGACAAGCATCGGCAGGCGCTGGCGCGTCTTGTATGCACCGAGAAAGCGCGCACCGGACAGCCCCCGGGCGTGCAGCGGAAATCCCCTTTTCAGTGTACCGAAGACAAACAGGTTTTCGTCCATGTACGGGAACGCTCGTGCCACGTCAAAGTTCATGGAGTGAGGGGCTTATCGCCGTGCGGGGAGCAGTTCCATTCAAGAGCTAGGCATCAGATTGTCGGTCGACGCGAATGCAAAGGCCCGAGCAGCCGGTGCGCTCTACCGCTACAATGTTGCGGCAACGGCCGTCGACGATCGCATCGCGATCGGGGCCCAACTTTGCGATGCCGCCGGAAACGTGCTGGGCGGCCTGTGGGGGCGGACCGAGCTGGGCCTGCTCTTCCTCGATATGTTCTTCGTGCCCGGGCATTTGCGTGGGAAATCCTATGGCACGCGGCTTCTCGCTCTGGTCGAGGCGGAAGCAAGACGCCGTGGCTGCAGCCGGGCCGTGGTGGAGACGAGCAGTTTCCAGGCACCCAGGTTTTATGCCAGACATGATTACGAGGAATTCGGCAGGGTCGAATTCGGCATTGGCGGACACGCCCGCATTTTCCTGCGCAAGCATCTCGAGTGAGCGCTCGGTCCCAAGATGCGGGCCGTGGCGCTCGGCGCGATCCTGGCGGCCATTTGTTTCACCGCAATTCTGCAAGCGAAGCGCCTACACTTGCTGGAATTGCGTTAGCGAGGCCGGCGCACCGCCCGCACCACGCCGGCGTTTCCGCTGCCGCAGAAGAGACGGTCGCCGGCATCGGATTCCAGCCCGGAGATTCCCATGCCGGCCGGCATGTCGAGCGTCTCCAGAACCTTGCCCGTTTGTGGGTCGACGCGGCGCAGATCGCTCTCGTCGCCTTCCCAGGTGGCGTGCCACAATTCGCCGTCGACCCAGGTCACCCCGGTGACGAAACGGTTGGATTCGATGGTGCGCAGGATTCTTCCGGTCTCGGGATCGATCTGGTGGATCTTGCGATCCCGGTGCTGCCCCACCCACAGCGTGCCTTCGGCCCACGTCAGCCCGGAATCGCCGCCATTGCCGGGTGCCGGAATGGTGGAGATCACCTCGCCCGTATCGGGATCGATCTTCTGGATGCGATCATTGGCGAGCTGGAAGAAATGCCGGCCATCATAGGCGGTGCCGGCATGCGCCGCGACATCGATCGAACGCAACGCCTGTCCGCTCTCCGGATCGAAGGCGTTCAGCCTGTCGCCCGAGGCGAACCAGACATTCTTGCCGTCAAAGCTCACTCCGGCCACCGTCTTGGCGCCGGGAAAGGGTCCGTATTCCCTCAGGATTTCAGCAGCTGCATGTTTCATGTCTCGATCCTCAATCGTTGCTGCTCCCTTCCTAATCGCTCGGCAGCGGCGCGGGGAGTAACAAGGTGGTCGTGAATCCAGCCACCGGCGGCGTCATCCAGCGGCGCGCCCGGCCATGGCCGAAGGACTGTACCTTGCCGGCCCCGGCAAGCGGCTCGAGCGCCCGCTGCACGCTGCGTTGGCCGGTTCCGAGCGCCAGCGCCAGCGCCGAGCTCGACCAGGCCTCGCCGTCGGCCAGCAAGGCCAGCACGGCCGCGTGCCGCTCCTCAATCGGCCGCGCCAGCACCAGCACCGCCCGTGCATGGCGCGGCGCCAGCCTGAAGCCCTGCTTGGTTGCGCTGATGCCGGCCAGCGCGCCAAGCTCGGCGCGCAGCCGGCCGATCTCGACGCGCAGGCGCGCGCGATGGGATTCATCGGCATGCTTGCCGCCGAAGGCCCGCGCCACGAGTTCCCCCCGCGACACGTCGCCTGGCCAGGCTTCGGCGAGCGTCCGCGCCAGGGCGAACAGCACAGGCCGGCTCGCCAGCGAAACCGTGGTCCTGTCAGCGCGCACGGCGTAGCGGAAGGCATCGACGACCAGACCGGGCGATCCCTGCAACGCCTCGACCTCTTCGAGCAGCAGCGGCCGCTCCGTCCCTTGCACGATCAGCCGCGCCGCCGGCGTCTCCAGCGCCTGGCTTGCGCTCTCGACCTCCGCGACGAGGCCTGGAATGCCGGCTATGCGGGCGGCATGGCGCGCCCATTCCAGTGCCGCGCGCGCCGGCCGGGTCCTGAGCCGCCGCATGGCGATGCCAGCGACGGCGAGCTCGTGCGCGGCCCTGGCCGCCGGCGGAAGCGGCGCCGGGTCGAGCCCGGCTAGCACATGCTCGGCCTCGTCGAGGCGGCCAATCAAGAGCAGGCGCCGGACCTTGAGGTGGCCGGCATGCGCCGCGTTCAACCGGTCGCCATGCTTTTCCAGTGCCGTGCGGGCCGCGTCGAGCGCCTTGGCCGGCCAGCCGAGATCACGCGAGACCAGCGCGATCTCGGCCTCGGCGACGACGCAGCGGGCGCGCGCGACGGCCTCTTTCGGGCTGAAAGCGCGCACCGCGCGCCGCAACAGGAGCTTGGCACGATCGAAGTCGCCGAGCTGCGCCATGGCGATGCCGCGCAACGCCAGCGCCGGCGCATCATCACGCAGAGCGACGCGGTCGAGCGCGCCGAGCGCGTCGCCCGAAGCCAGCGCCAGCGCCGCCGCGTTGATCAGCGAGTCCATTCAAATCCCGTCACACTTGTAACTCCCACCCCGGCGCGCCGCCGCCCTACCTTAGGTCAGTACCGTCAACCAGCAAGTCGTGCCGGCCATGACGGCATGCAAGGGAGAACCAGAAAATGCCCGCCTCCACCGAACTCGACCTCGCCGTGGCGAATGATACGGCCAAGCACGCCGGACGCCACCCCTGTTGCGCCGGCCCGGATCTCTTTGATCCCCCCGCGCCCGCAACGCCCCGACATCCCCAGGCAACGACACACCGCAACGACGCCACGACTGGCAAAGGAGAAGACCAATGACCATGACCATGAACACCCCGCCGATCGTTTCACGGCAGGACTGGGAAGCCGCTTACAAGGAGATGCTGGTGAAGGAGAAGGCGACGATGCGCGCCAGGGATGCGCTGTCGGCCGAACGCCGGCGCATGCCATGGACGGAAGTGGACAAGACCTACGTGTTCGAGGGCCCCGACGGCAAGGTCAGCCTGCTCGACCTGTTCGAGGGCCGCCGCCAGCTGATCGTCTACCGCGCCTTCTTCGAGCCCGGCGTCTATGGCTGGCCAGATCACGCTTGCCGCGGCTGCTCGCTCGGAGCCGACCAGGTCGGTCACCTCGCCCATCTCAACACCCGCGACACCACGCTCGCCTACGCCTCGCGCGCGCCGCAGGCCGACATTGCGCGGCTGAAGCAGCGGATGGGCTGGGAAATGCCCTGGTACACCATCACCGACAGCTTCGACAAAGACTTCGGCGTCGACGAATGGCACGGCCACAACGTGTTCATCCGTGACGGGAACCGCATCTTCCGCACCTATTTCACCAACAACCGCGGCGACGAGGCTTTGGGCACGGTCTGGAGTTATCTCGACATCACGCCGCTCGGCCGCCAGGAGATCTGGGAAGACTCGCCCGAGGGCTATCCGCAGACGCCGCTCTACAGCTGGTGGAACTGGCACGACAATTACGACGCCGGGGCCGACAAGAAATGGGCCGAAGTATCCGCCGCCGGCGAGGCCGCCTTCCGCGACAAGGGCGAGAAGTAGCTGCCGCAAGCCTGTCCGGGTTCCTCGCCCCGTCTCCGGCGCGGGCGAGGAACCGGCCTCGCAACCATCAAGGGAAGAAGATCATGAGCGATATCCATTCCGGCATCGGCGGCCCGTCCCCCGAAAACATCGCCACGCCAGGCATCGCCGACTGGCTGTGCCTCGCGGCCGCCCCGACCTTCGCCTTGATGGCTCTGCTTTCCCACGGTCTCGGCGGCGATGCGGCCATGCAATGCATGGGCGCGCCTTCGCCAATCGCGGGAATGCCTGCCATGTACCTGCTGATGAGCGCCTTCCATCTGGCGCCGTGGCTGCGGGTGATTTCCGGCCGCGCGATAAAGGCGAGCCGGACCTGAGGGAGCGCGGCCGGCCCTCACCACCTCACATCGCGATGTCGTTGACCGGCAGCAAGGGCTTGGGCAGGTCCCTCTCGCCAAGCCCGGCGCGCATCTCGATCTCGACGTCGCGGCAGATCCGCGAGAACGGCATGTCTCGCCGACCTGGATGCCGGCGATGGGCGCGGAACATCTCCCGCGCCCATCTCGCTTAGCCCTAGCTCAATTGCACTTCGGCTTGGCGCTGTTGCAGGCGTCGACCAGCTCGGCCGGCGGATCCTTGTGGAACACCGTCTTGAACGATTCCAGCACATTGGACTGCACCACCGGCAAGGACTGGACACCGACCCAGGCGGGCGTCGGTTGACCGATAAGCGCCTTCATCATGGCAAGAGCCTCTGCGACGCCCTGGTCATAGGGACGCTGCGAGCCAGTTGCCTTGAGCGGGCCGCCCTTGGCGATTTCGATTGCCGATTGCAGGCCGAGATCGACGGTGGTGATCGGAATGTCGATGCCTTGCGCGCGCATCGACGACAGCGTGTCGAGCGCCGGCTGGTCCCATACCGCGTACAGGCCCTTCACATCCGGATTGCCGGTCAGGAAATCGCCTGCGATCTGCGAGACCTTCGACGGATCGGTGAAATCGACCTGCTTCATGATGATATCGGGACGGTTTTTCTTCATCCACTCCGAGACGCCCTTGGTGCGTTCATTGGTGCTGAAATAGTCGACGCCGAAATTCACCAGGCCGATCGTGCCGCCCTTGGGCATGCAGGAGGCGAGGATCGTTGCGGCGATCTGGCCATTGCCCTGGCTGTCGGCCGAAACCATCGTGGCAAAATCCTTGGGAGACGAGAGGCCAACCGGAATGCTGTCCATGAACACCAGCTTGATGCCGGCCTCGCCGACCTTCTTGTAGGTCGGCGCCGTCGCGGTGAAATCGACGGGGATGGAAATGATGCCGTCCGGATGCTGCTGGATGGTGTTCTCGATATCGGCGATCTGCTTGTCGACCTGATATTCGGCCGAGGCCACGCCGGTGACGGTGACGCCATATTTGGCCAGCGTTTCGCTGATGCCTTGCACCTGGAGCTGCGACCAGTCGAGGTTCACAGTCTGCATCGAAATGCCGACCTTGAACTTGCCGGCCTTGACCTTGGCGGCCTCGTCGTCGGTCAGTTTCAGCTCGTCTGGCGAGGCCGCCTTTTCGCCATGCGGACCCTGGCCGACAATGCCTTTGGGGCCGAGCGTGGCCATGTCGACGCCGGTAACACAGGTGTCGGGCGTCTGTGCCAGGCCGATGGACGTCGACAGGGCGACCGCGCTGACGGCGAGGCTCAATGTGCCCAATAGGATTCTTGCCGAATGCTTCATGACTTCCTCCGTTGATTGTTGATGTCTGGTTTGCCGTTTGGAGCCGGCGATTTTCTGCTGTGATCCGCGGATGCGCGCCTTACCTCCTCGTGAACGCGACCGCGGCGACGATGATTGCTCCCTTGATGACGAGTTGCAGCGACGAGCTGACGCCAAGCAGCACCAGCCCGTTGTTGAGCGTGCCGATGATGAGACTGCCGAGCAGCGTGCCGAGCACGAAGCCGCGGCCGCCGAACAGGCTGCAGCCGCCGAGGATCACCGAGGCGATGACATCGAGTTCCATGCCTTGCACCACGTCGGGCCGCGCCGCGTGCGAGCGCGCTGACAGGATAAGCGACGCCAACCCGGCAAGCGTCCCGGTCAGGACGAAGGCCAGCGTGGTGACCCGCTTGATATCGACGCCGGAATAAAGTGCAGCCGTCGGATTGCCGCCGGCCGCGTAAACGCGCCGCCCGTAGACGCTGTAATGCAGCAGCAAAATGCCGGCGACGGTGACGCCAAGCGTCCACAGTATGGGCGCCGGAATGCCGAGCACCGAGCCCTCGCCGAAGATATTGAAGTAATACTCGTTGGTGATGATGACCGGCTTGGTGTTGGTGACCATCAGCGCCAGGCCGCGCGCACCGCTCAGCGTGCCCAGCGTCACCAGGAAGGACGGGATTTCCAGCCGGGTGGTGAGCACGCCGTTGATCAGCCCGATCAGCGCCCCGGTGCCCAGTCCGGCAGCCGCGCCGACCACCCAATTGTTGGCGACGAAGGCCATGGCCAGCGACGCGCTCATGCCCGACAGCGCCAGCGTCGAGGCGACCGACAGGTCGATCTGCCTGGAGATGATGACGAACGTCATGCCGACGGCAATGATCGAGACCAGCGTGGTCTGGCGGCCGATGTTGAGGAAATTGTCGATCGACAGGAACCAGGGCGACGCCAGGCTGAAGACGATCAGCATGATGGCGAAGGCGATATAGAGCATGTAGGGGCGCTCGCCCTGCAGCAGGTTCAACAGCGCCAGGCGACCGCCGGGCTGATTGACGGCCATTGCCGCCGCCGTTGATGCCTTTGCCCGACCTTCGGTGTCCGTCATGCCGCGTGCTCTTCCGATGGCTGCGAAATCTGAATGAGATGATGAAGGTCTTCGGCGCTGCCGAACACTTGCCTGGACACCGTCTTGATGATGCGGCCGTCGACGACGATCGAGATGCGGTCGCACAGTTGCAGCAGTTCCGACAGGTCCGACGACACCAGAAGCACACCGCTTCCGGCCGCCGCCGCGCCACGGATGACGCCGTAAATCTCCTCGCGCGCGCCGACATCGACACCGACGGTCGGCTCGTCGAGGAGGAGCACGCGCGGCCTTGGCTCATTCCATTTGCCGAAGACCACCTTTTGCTGGTTGCCGCCGGACAGGTTCTTCACGGTGGTCGCGGCGCTCGGCGCCTTGACCGCCAGCCGCCGCATGGCGGTATCGGCCCGCTCGCTCGAGGCACCACGCCGCAGCCAGCCGAAGCGGGAAAACTCTCGCAGCCTTGGCAGCACCAGATTGCGCTCGATCGAATGCTCGAGCACCAGCCCCTGCACGTGCCGGTCCTCCGGCACCAGGGCAATCCCCTGGCGGATCGCAGCCGCGGGACCGATGCCTTTCAGCGAGACGCCATCCAGGCTTGCCGCGCCCGACTGAACGGGCCTGAGGCCAAAGATGGTCTGCAGGATTTCCGTGCGGCCGCTGCCGATCAGCCCGGCAAGGCCGTGGATCTCGCCGCCGCGCAGCTGCAGGTTCACCCGATCAAGCCGGTCGTTGCCGACATCGACCAGTTCGAGCACCGGCTTTCCGGTCGCGGCGAACGACAGCGCCCCCTGCCCGGCCTGGGCTTCATTCTTCAGGACGGCATGATCCGGCCCGACGATCGCGGCCACCAGCTGCCGCATGCTGGTTTCCTGCGTAACGAACGTCCCGGCGTTCTGCCCGTCGCGAAACACGGTCACCCGGTTCGAGATCCGGAACACTTCGTTGAGGCGATGCGTGACGTAGATGACGCCTACGCCCCGCGCGGCGACCGCCCGGATCGCCTCGAACAGGATCTTCTCCTCGTCGTCGGTCAGCGCCGACGTCGGCTCGTCGAGGATGAGCAGGCGGACATCGCCCATCAGCGCCTTGGCGATCTCGGTCATCTGGCGGTAGGCGAAGGGCAGCGAGCCCACCATGGCACGGGCATCGAGCGGAATGTTCTGCGATTTCAGGAAAGCTTCGGCCTGCGCCACCAGCTGGCGCTTCCTAAGGAAGCCAAGCCGTGTCTTCGGCTCCCGCCCCAGCAAAAGGTTGTCTGCGACCGAGAGCGACTCTACCAGGCTCAGATCCTGGTAGACGACCGCCACGCCGGCGTCGCGCGACTGGGCGGGCGACGCGAAGGAGACAGGCTTGCCGTCGATCTCGATCGAGCCGCCATCATGCACATGCACGCCACTCAGGATCTTGATCAGCGTCGATTTGCCGGCGCCGTTCTCACCAAGCAGCGCATGGACTTCGCCGGACTGGATTTCGAGACTGACGCCGCGCAGCGCATTGACGCCGCCGAACCGCTTCCTGACGCCCTCGACGCGCAGCAAGGGGGTTTCGGACATCAGCGCAATCGAACCCTGTTCGATCATGGCGCCAGCACTTCCTCCCTTTGACGCGTCCCCTACCCGGATCGTCGAGAGTCTCTTTTGAGACTTCCCTTACTTTTTTTGTGACTTTTCCATCAGCGATGCGAAATGTCAAACGAAGCTTGGTGAAATCAAAACGAGCCCGACCCGGCCTCGCCATGTTCGGTGATCACCGCATCGAAACCATCCATGCCGGAGAAGAAGGCGCGCTTGAGCTTGCCGATCTTGCTCGAATCGATGACCAGGTAGTTTTCCCGCGCCAGGCTCATCACCTTCTGCTTCACCACCGCCTCGTGGAAATGCTCGCAAGTGGCGCCGCGCTTGGCGTCGACGCCGGCAGCCGATAGGAAGGCGGCGTTGATGCCGACGCTCTTCAGGATGTCGAAATCATGCGTGCCCGAGAATGACGCCGAGGCCGGATGATAGACGCCGCCCAGCATGATGATCGTGACATTGGCCTTGCGGCTCAGCCGCTCCGCGATATTCATGGCATAACATATTGCCGTTATTTGGTAATTGTCGGGGATGAGATCGATCAGATGGATCAGCGTCGTGCCGCAGTCGACGAAGATCGTCTCGTCGGGCCGTATCTTGCGCACCGCGTGCACACAGGCTTCGCGCTTCGCCGCCGCGTGGCTGTCGGCCGCGGTCGCCAGTTCGTAGGGAATATCGGCTTCGATCTCGGCCGCCGCCAATATGTGCCCACCGAGATAGGCGATCTGCCCCTGGTTGTTGGCGATGTCGCGCCGCACCGTCATTTCGGAGACGCCGAGCAGCGTGGCCGCTTCGCTGAGATGGATAACCCGCCGTTCCGACAAGAGATGGATCAGCCGGGCTGTCCTTTGCGCTTTGCGAGCAGTCATGCGTGAGGCCTGTCGGTCACCTGAAATGTGAGGAATTTAACAACTGCTCACGCTCGGATGCAAGCGACGCGTGCGGACCGCCCGCCGTGAGCCACGAACATGCCTGTTTACAAGGCTGTTGCCTGCCTGAACCGATGGTGCCGACCATCAGGCGCTGGTGGATTTCCCCGCCCCGAACCGCAGCCCGTCCATCAACAGCTTGACCAGCCGGCGCGAGCGGTCGCGCCACTCGGGCGTGTCGGGTGCCGAGTAGATGCCGCCGAGCGCGTGCAGCACGTCGGAGGCATCGACGTCGCCGCGGATCGTGCCGTCGGCCACCGCCGCCTCGACCAGTTGCCGCAGCGCCTGCGACACCCTGCCCGACGTGTCGGAAAACAGCGTTGAATTGGTGGTGAACAGGATGCGCAGGCTGGTCGAGAGTCCCCGCTTGGTGGCGATATAGTCGACGAAGCGGCGCATCCATTCTTCCAGCGCGACATCGGAGGCATGTTTTCCCGCAAGCTCGCTCGCCGCCGCGCACAGCGCCTCCACCTCGCGGCGGTAAACCACTTCGACCAGATGCTCGCGCGTTGGGAAATGCCGGTAGAGCGTGCCGATCCCGACGCCGGCCTGGCGCGCGATCTTCTCGAGCGAAGCGTCGATGCCGCGCTCGGCGAAGATTGAAGCCGCCACCTCGACCAATCGGTCGCGGTTGCGCCGCGCATCGGCGCGCAGCGGTTTTTGCGCCGTCTCGGGCTTTGGTTCGACAGATGCGGGCGGCTCAAAAGCCAATTTTTTTCTCCACCTGGGATATGGGGGCTTGAACCATGCCTGGCCAGCCCCCACGTAAATAAACGGAGGCACCTCCGCTTTTAGTGGAGAAGCCTTATCATATAATCAGGGGAACCGGTATGTCACGTCTCTCGAAGCCGCAAGCCGCCACTTTCCCAACCCGGTGGAGATTGGCTGTCGCCTGACCTTGCCCTTCCCCGCCTCTACCCCAATTCATTCCCCTCAGCGTCAAGCAACTGGAGCCAGACGCCCATGACCAGCCTTCCCATCTCGCTCACCGTCAACGGACACCGACACGAACTTGAGGTCGACCCCCGCGTCACCTTGCTAGACCTGCTGCGCGAGCGGCTTGACCTCACCGGCACCAAGAAGGGCTGCGACCGCGGCCAGTGCGGCGCCTGCACGGTGCTGGTCGACGGCAAACGTATAAACTCCTGCCTGGCGCTGGCGCTCAGCCATGACGGCGCCGAGGTGCTGACCATCGAAGGTGTCGCTCACGGCGAAGAACTGCATCCGGTGCAGGCCGCCTTCATCAGCCATGACGGTTTCCAGTGCGGTTTCTGCACGCCCGGCCAGATCATGAGCACGCTCGGCCTGATCGCCGAGGGCCAGGCCGGCAACGATCCCGAACGCATCCGCGAGGGGCTGAGCGGCAACATATGCCGCTGCGCGGCCTATGGCGGCATCGTCGAGGCGGTCCTGGAAGCCCAGGAGCAACTTGCCAAGGCCAACCGGAGGACAGCGGCATGAGAGACTTCGATTATATCAGGCCCACCTCCATCCCCGATGCCATCGCGGCGGCGGCCGAGCCGGGTTCGGCCTACCTGGCCGGCGGCACCAATTTGCTTGACTTGATGAAGGGCGGTGTCACCAGCCCCGAGCGCATCATTGACATCTCGCGGCTGCCGGAACTCAACCGCACCGAAAGGCTGGACGATGGCGGCCTGCGCATCGGCGCGCTGGTCCGCAATGCCGACCTTGCCCATGACCCGGCGTTCGCCAAGGACTATCCGGCGGTGGCGGAAGCGCTGCTGTCAGGCGCCTCCGCGCAGCTTCGCAACGCCGCCACTGTCGGCGGCAATCTCCTGCAACGCACGCGCTGCAGCTATTTCTACGACACCGCCAGCGCCTGCAACAAGCGTGTATCAGGCGCGGGCTGCGCGGCACTTGGTGGCGAAAACCGCCTGCACGCCGTGCTTGGCTGGAGCGATGCCTGCATCGCCACCCATCCATCGGACTTCTGCGTGCCGCTGGTGGCGCTTGACGCCGTTGTCGAGATCGAAGGCACAAGGGGCCGGCGTCATGTCACGCTGGAGGAATTCCACCGACTTCCCGGCGCAGCGCCGCAGCGGGAGAATGCGCTGGAGCCCGGCGACCTGATCGTCGCCGTGCGCCTGCCGGCGGAGGCTGCCTCCTTCGCCGCCAATGCCCGCTACCTGAAAGTCCGTGAGCGCACCTCCTATGCTTTCGCCGTTGTCTCGGCCGCGGCGGCACTCGTCGTCGACGGCGGCAAGATCCGCGCAGCAAGGCTGGCGCTCGGCGGCGTCGCGGCCAAGCCGTGGCGCGCGCGCGCGGCGGAAGCCGTGCTGCTTGGCGCGGACGCCAATGAAGCGACCTTTGCCAGCGCGGCCAATGCCGCATTGGCCGATGCCAGCCCTTCCGGTGACAATGCCTTCAAGATCGAGCTTGCCCGCCGCATCGTGGTCAGGGCGCTGATGTCAGCGCAGGCGGGAACGCCCGAGCGGCTGCCGGCCCTGCCTGCCTCCCCCTTTTCCTCTATTCCCGGAGCGCGCCATGACGCTTGAACTCAGCTTCAACCAGCAACCCGGCCATCTCAGGCAAGGCTCCAGCATTGGCCAGCCGCTGACCCGCCGCGATGGCTTTCTCAAGGTCACCGGTGCCGCGCGCTACGCGGCCGACAACCATCCGCCGGGCACGCTCTACGCCGTGCTCGCTGTCGCGAGCATCGCGCGCGGCCGCGTTGCCTCGCTGGATGTCGAGGCGGCCAAGGCGCATTCGGGCGTGGTCGAGGTGATGACACCCAGGAACCGGCCGGCGCTCGCCACCGACCCGGATGCCAAGGACCATCCGTTCATGTTCCGGCTCGACCTGCTGCAGAACGACCAAGTCCGCTACCCCAACCAGAGCATCGCCGTGGTGATCGCAGAAACGCTGGAGGCGGCGACCGAAGGGGCGGCACTGCTGTCACCGCGCTATGAAGCATTGCCGGCGCGCGTCGGTCTCGACGGCGCCAAAAGCTTCGTGCCGCGTGGTGTCGGCGTCGGCAACCCGGCGGTCCAGGAGAAGGGCGATGTCGAGGCCGGCCTCAAATCGGCGAAGACGCGGATCGAGGCCTCCTACGAGACGCCGGCCCAGTACCACAACGCCATGGAGCCGCATGCAATCGTCGCCGCCTGGGATGGCGACAGGCTGTCGATCGACACGCCGAGCCAGGGCCTTGCCATGGCGCAGGGCCGCATCGCCGGTCTGTTTGGCATCCCGCCGCAAAACGTCCATATTCGCAGCCCTTTCCTGGGCGGCGGCTTCGGCTCCAAGGGCATGATTTCGGGGCCGCAAGTGCTGGGCATTCTGGCGGCCAGGCTTGTC
This sequence comes from Mesorhizobium sp. BH1-1-4, assembly GCF_020165665.1. Lineage (NCBI taxonomy): Bacteria > Pseudomonadati > Pseudomonadota > Alphaproteobacteria > Hyphomicrobiales > Phyllobacteriaceae > Mesorhizobium > Mesorhizobium sp. BH1-1-4. The sequence continues at coordinate 185,575 of NZ_JAIUIN010000010.1, read as the reverse complement.
GGCCGCCCGGTCAAACTGGTGCTCCGGCGCGAGCAGATGTTCGGCCCGGTCGGCCATCGCGCCCCGACTCGCCAGACATTGCGCATGGGCATGGATGGCGAAGGGCGGCTGACGGCGATCGACCACCGCGCCAAGACCGCGTCAAGCACGTTCGACGATTTCTTCGAACCGGCGGCGGACGCTTCGCACACGCTCTATGCCAGCCCGGCCATCGCCACATCGCACGAGGCCGTGCGGCTCGACACCGGTACGCCGCTGTTCATGCGGGCGCCCGGCGAAGCCACCGGCTCGATCGCGCTTGAGAGCGCCATCGATGAGGCGGCGCATGCCTGCGGCATGGACCCGCTGGAATTCCGCCTGAAGAACTATGCCGAAGTCGAGCCGATGACCGGCAAGCCGTTTTCCTCCAAGGCGTTGCGCGAATGCTATAGCCAAGCCGCGAAGGCATTCGGCTGGGCGAGCCGCCCGCTTCAGCCGCGACTGATGCGCGACGCCGACGGTTTCCTCACCGGCTGGGGCTTGGGCACGGCGACTTTCCCCGCACTCATGTTCCAGGCCGAGGCACGCGCGGTGCTGCGGGCCGACGGCAGCGGCTTGATGGAGACCGGCGCCCAGGACATGGGGCAAGGCGCCTGGACCGCTTTCGCCCAGATCGCCGCCGACGGGCTGGGGCTCGACATCGACCAGGTCGATTTCAGGGCCGGCAGCTCCGACCTGCCCAATGCAGGCATTGCTGGCGGCTCCGGCCACACGGCGACGGCCGGCATGGCGATCCACAATGCGGGTGCCGCCGTCATCGCCAGGCTCGCCGATCTCGCCACCGGCAACGAGGCCTCGCCCTTGTTCGGCGCCGGCAATGAGGGCGTTGTGGCGCGCGGCGGCCGGCTGTATCGCCGCGACGACGAGAACCGGAGCGAAAGCTATGGGGAGATCCTGACCCGCGCGGGCCTCATCGAGATCGAAGGCCACGGCACGGGCGCCCCGGATCCGGCGTTCCAGGAAGCCTATGCCAAGCACGCGCATGGCGCGGTATTCGCCGAAGTGAAGGTCGATCCCGATTTCGGGCAGATCCGCGTCACAAGGCTGGTCGGCGCGTTCGCCGCCGGGCGGGTCATCAATCCCAGGCTGGTGCGCAGCCAGTATTATGGCGGCATGATCTGGGGCGTCTCCTTCGCGCTGCACGAGGAAGCCATCACCGACCGGCGCTCTGGCCGCATCCAGAATGCCAACCTCGCCGAATACCATGTCCCGGTGAATGCCGACGTGCCGTCGGTCGAGGCGATCCTGGTCCATGAGGACGACCCTTACGTCAACGCGCTCGGCATCAAGGGCGTCGGCGAAATCGGCGTCACCGGCACGGCCGGCGCGGTTGCCAATGCCGTCTGGCATGCGACCGGCGTGAGGCCTCGCCGCTTTCCGATCCGCATCGAGGACCTGCTGGGGTGAGGAGTGGTCCGCGTGGCGGACGGGAAGCCAATTGCCCGGCTTCCCGGACGACGACCGCCTGAAGCGACAGCAAAGGCCGGGCAGTTTTAACCAGCCGGCAGCCCGGCCGCGCAACGTGATCAACCGACTTCGCGTCAAGCAACTGGAGCCAGACGCCCATGACGAAAATGACCAAAATTCCCGTTCATCTCGATATCAACGGCCAGCATCACGAGTTGCAACTCGAACCGCGTGTCACGCTGCTCGACGCCTTGCGCGATCGCCTCGGCCTGACCGGCACCAAGAAGGGCTGCGACCATGGCCAGTGCGGCGCCTGCACGGTCCATGTCGACGGCGAGCGCGTGCTGGCCTGCCTGACGCTGGCAGCGCAAGCCGAGGGCCGCACGATCACCACCATAGAGGGGCTTGCACGGGAGGGCGAACTGCATCCCGTGCAGGCTGCCTTCCTCGAACAGGACGCCTTCCAGTGCGGCTATTGCACATCGGGCCAGATCATGTCGGCGGTGGCCTGCATCCGCGAGGGCCATGCCGGCTCGGACGAAGAAATCCGCGAATATATGGCCGGCAATCTCTGCCGCTGCGGCGCCTATCCGCACATCGTCGCCGCCGTGCGCCAGGCGGCGCTGGAGGTCGCGTCATGAGGGATTTTTCCTATCTTCGCGCCACCTCGGCCGACGCCGCCCGCCAGGCGGCGGCACTCCCCGGCGCGATGCTGCTCGCCGGCGGCACGACGCTGATCGACCTCGCCAAATGCGGCGTCGCCGAGCCCGACACGCTGGTCGACATAACGCATCTCGAGGGGCTCGACCGGATCGAGATCGACGAGCGCGGCGCCGTCATCGGGGCGCTCGCCAGAATGGGCCATGTCGCCGACCACGCGGACATCAAGAGCCGCTTCCCCGCCATATCCGAGGCGCTGTGGCAGGCGGCATCGGCGCAGATCCGCAACATGGCGACCATCGGCGGCAATCTGATGCAGCGCACGCGCTGCCCCTATTTCCGCGATCCCTCGAACTTCGCCGCCTGCAACAAGCGCGAACCCGGAAGCGGTTGTTCGGCGATAGGCGGCGTCACCAGGGGCCATGCCGTGCTCGGCACCAGCGAGGCCTGCATCGCCCTGTATCCCGGCGACCTCGCCGCAGCACTTGTCGCTTTCGATGCGGTCGTCCATCTCGGCGATCGGCGCATCCCGGTCGACGACTTTTTCCTGCTGCCGGGCACGACGCCCGACAAGGAACACGCGATCGAACCGGGCGAGACGATCACCGCCATCGAAATCCCCGCCTCCGCGGCCGCGCGGCGCTCGACCTACCTGAAAGTCCGCGACCGGCAGTCCTATGAATTCGCCGCGGCCAGTGCCGCCGTCGGGCTAGAACTGGAATCCGACGGACGCACCATCCGCGATCTGCGCGTGGCGCTCGGTGGCGTTGCCACCAAGCCCTGGCGAGCAAGGGCCGTGGAAGACGCCTTGAAGGGCAAGGCATTGGAGCCGGAAACTGTCCGCGCGGCCAGCCTGCTCGCCGTCGAAGGCGCCGTCGATCATGGCGCCAACCACTACAAGATCGAACTCGCGCCGCGCGTCGTCGCACGCGCCATCCTCAAATTGGGAGAAGCGGCATGACCGTTCACAACATCAGAGTTGGTGAAACAAAACGGGGCGACGCCGCCGACGGCGCACTGGTGGAGGCCGTCGGCGGCCGGCTGTCGCGCGTCGACGGCCCGGCCAAGATCACGGGTGCGGCCAGATACGCGGTCGAGCAGCAGCTCGAAGGGCTCGCTTATGCCGTGCTGGTCGAAAGCACCATCGCATCCGGCAAGGTGCGCGCCATCGACAGCAAGGCGGCCGAGGCGGCACCGGGCGTGCTCGAGGTGCTGACGCCAGACACCATCATCAGCCTGAGAACCGCGGCGGACTGGTTCGGCACGCCGCCGCCCGACAAGCCCTATTGCCCCCTGGCGCGCGACATCACCTTCTCGGGCCAGCATGTCGCGGCCGTCGTCGCCGAGACCTTCGAGCAGGCCGTGGCCGCCGCGGCGATGGTCAAGGTCAGCTATGACGAGACGCCTGCCATCGTCGACCTCAGCGACGGCAAGGCCGGCGACGGCATCCCGGTCGATGCCATGACCAAGGAATGGGGCGACGCGGCCGCCGCCTTCGCCTCCGCCCCGGTCAGGATCTGCGCCGCCTACAACACGCCGCGCGAATACCAGGCGCCGATGGAGCCGCATGGCCTGATCGCGCGCTGGGAGGGCGACCACCTCACCGTGTGGGAACCGAGCCAGTGGCTGGACGGCATGGCCCGCACCTATGCCGAATGGTTCGGCGTACCCTTCGAGAATGTGCGGCTGGTGTCGCCCTATGTCGGCGGCGGCTTCGGCTCCAAGGCGCTGGCGCTCGGCCATGGCGCGATTGCCGCGAGTGCCGCCAAAATGCTCGGCCGGCCGGTGCGGCTGGTGATGACGCGGGCGCAGACCTTCACCGGCTATGGCGGCCGCGCCGCGACCCGCCAGACAGTGACGATCGGCGCCGACCATGACGGAAAAATCCAGTCGATCGTGCATCGCGGCGTCAACGAAACCTCGATCGAGGGCATGTGGGTCGAGCCGCTGGGCTCGGTCACCTCGATCATGTACGCGACGCCGAATTTCTCATCGAAACAGAACGTCGTGCGGGTGAATTCGGTGGTGCCGGGCGCCATGCGCGCGCCGGGCGAAAACCCCTCGGCCTTCGGCATCGAGAGCGCCATCGACGAGCTCGCTTACGAGGTCGGCATCGATCCGCTGGAAATCCGGCTGAGGAACTATGCCGAGCAGGATCCGCATGCGAAAAAAGCTTGGTCGACCAGGCAGTTGCGCGAGGCCTTCGCGGCGGGCGCCGAACGCTTCGGCTGGGCCAGGCGCTCGCCTGAGCCACGCTCGATGCGCGACGGCAACCATCTGATCGGCTGGGGCGTCGCCGCCGGCACCTATCCGGTGCGGCGCGCCTATGGCGAGGCCATCGTGCGCATCCTGGCCGACGGCTCGGTCGAGGTCGAAAGCTCCTCCATCGACATGGGCCAGGGCACCTACACCATCCTGGCGCAGACCGCCGCCGAGACGGTCGGCGTGAGCGCCGACGACGTCGTGGTGAAACTGGGCGACTCCCGCTTTCCCCGTGCCGGTGTCTCCGGCGGCTCGCGGCTGGCCGGCGTGATGACCGGCGCGGTCCACAAGGCGGCGACCTCGGCGCTCGACCAACTGGTGGGGCTCGCCATCAGCGATCCGCGCTCGCCCTTCCACGCGCTGCAGGCCAATACTTTGGTCGTCGCCAAGGGCCGCATCACCGCGCCACGCGGCGATGGCCCCGATGTCTCGATCTCCGAACTGCTCAAAAGCGTCGGCCGGGAGCATATCGAGGCGACGGGCGACACCATGCCGGTCAACTCGAGCGCCGAAGACCGTTACAAGAACTACACCACCATCGCCATGGCGCTGCCGCACACCGAGGGCGACTATTCCCGTCACTCCTGGTGCGCGCATTTCGTCGAGGTGCGCGTCGACGAGGATTTCGGCACGGTGCGCGTGTCGCGCGTGGTTTCGGCGCTGGATTCGGGCCGGCTCTACAATCCGAAGCTGGCCGAAAGCCAATGGAAGGGCGGCATCATCATGGGCATCGGCCAGGCGCTGCTCGAAGAAGGCATCGTCGACCGCCGCCACGGCCGCATCGTCAACAACAACCTCGCCGACTATCTCGTGCCGACCAATGCCGACATCCCCGACATCGAGACGATCTCGGTCGGCATCCCCGACCCCCACTCCTCGGTGCTCGGCGGCAAGGGCGTCGGCGAACTGGCGATCGTCGGCATCGCGCCGGCCATCGCCAATGCGGTCTTCCACGCGACGGGAAAGCGGATCAGGGATCTGCCGATCACCCTGGAGAAGCTGATTTAGACAGAGGCGTGGTGCGAGGCGCCCCCCTCTGCCCTGCCGGGCATCTCCCCCTCAAGGGGGGAGATTGGCAGCTTTGGCGCTCCGCCAGCTCGACAGCCTTGATCATTGGCGAAGACGATGAAGCGAATGATCTCCCTCCTTGAGGGGGAGATGGCCGGCAGGCCAGAGGGGGGCGGCCAAGCGCAAACCTCACCATTCCAATGCGAAAACCAGCTTGCCGAAATGCAGGCCGCCGGCGGCCATGTGGGCGTAGGCTTCGGTCGCCTCACCAGGTGAAAACACCTTGTCGACGACCGGCTCGATCCCCGCCGCGCCGATGGCCCGGGCGGCGTCGATGAGATCGGACACAGATCCGGTGTTGTTGCCGACCACCTTCAGCGCCTTGATGATGATCGGCAGCAGGTTGATCGTGGCCTCGGCGCCGGTGACGAAGCCTATGGTGAACAGCGTGCCGCCGGGCGCGGTGGCGTTGACGGCGCGGGCGAAGGTGGCGCTGCCGCCGGTCTCGACCACGAGGTCGGCGCCGAGGCCGTCGGTCAGCTCCAGCACCTTGCCCTCCCAGTCTGATGTCGCGCGGTAGTTGATGAGATGATCGGCGCCCAGGGTCTTCGCCCGTTCCAGCTTTTCGTCCGACGACGAGGTGATGATGACGGTGGCGCCGGCGGCTTTCGCGAGTTGCAGGGTAAAAATCGAGACGCCGCCAGTGCCAAGCAGGACGACGACCGAGCCCGGACCGACATTGGCGGCGCGGATGGCGTTCCAGGCGGTGGTGCCGGCGATCGGCAGCGTCGAGGCCGCCTCGAAGGAGAGGTGCGCCGGCACCGGCACCAGCGAATTGGCCGGCAACACGACATATTCGGCCAATGATCCCGGCAGCGAGACGCCGCGCATCTGCGTCATCTCGTAAGGCCGCGGCGGGCCGCCGATCCAGCGCGGCTTGGCATGGGCGACGACGCGATCGCCGATGGCGAACCTCGTCACGCCCTCGCCCAGCGCGACGATCTCGCCGGCGCCGTCGGCGACGGGAATGAGCGGGAAACTCGGTCCGGGATAATTGCCGCTCGCCACCGCCACATCGACGAAATTGAGGCTCGCCGCACGCTGGCGGATCAGCACCTCGCCGCGCTGCGGTTCGGGGTCCGCGACAGTGGCGGCGCGGAAGGCGCCCAGCTTGGGCTGGCTGAGTTCGATGGCTTTCATGGTTTCACTCCGGTGGACGATTGATGGATTGAGTGAACCTATTTGCTGCGCTATCTCTGGATAATCCTTGTTTTCTGCAATTGAGAACTGTGAATGATGCAGCAATCTCACGAGCCCGCGACCCTTGCCGAAATGGCTGCCTTCGCCGCCATCGCCGAGGCGCGGTCCTTCACCAGGGCGGCGGCCCGTGTCGGGCGTGACGCGACCATCCTGTCGCGGCGCCTGCAATCGCTGGAGGCGCGGCTGGGGGTAAGGTTGCTCTCGCGCACGACGCGCAGCGTGTCGCTGACCGAAGCGGGGGCCGAGTTCCTGGTGCGCGTGCGCGCCATTCTCGCTTCCGTCGACGAGGCCGAGGCCGTCGCGTCCGCGCATACGGGCGGGCGCCCGCGCGGCGTGCTCAGGCTGGCGCTGCCCGGCACGTTCGGGCGCATGTGGATCGGGCCGCTACTGCCTCAATTCCTTGCCGAATTTCCCGATGTCCGCATCGAGGCCGAATTCTCCAACCGCTTCACCGACCTGGTCGCCGAGAATTTCGACGTCGCCGTGCGGCTGGGCAGCCTGGAGGATTCGCGCCTGGTGGCGCGCAAGGTGGCGACGCGGCGCCGGCTGCTCTGCGCGGCTCCCTCCTATCTCGCCCGCAGGGGCAGCCCGGAAACACCGCAAGCGCTGCTCGACCATTCTTGCCTGGGCTTCTCGGGCTTCCAGACCTTTCCGGCCTGGGAGATGACCGACCGCGAGGGCCGGCGCGCGCGCGTCGAGGTTTCGGGGCCCCTGGTCAGCGACGATGCCGAGGTGCTGGTCCAGGCCGCCGTGCAAGGCGCCGGCCTGATGATGAGCACCGACTGGCTGGTCGGCCGCGAGCTCGCCGACGGACGGCTGGTGCCCGTGCTGGAGGAATGGACGCTGGCGGACGAAGGCGCGGTCTATGTCGTCACGCCCTCGGCCAAGGGAAAGGCCGCCAAGACCCGCGCCTTCGCCGACTGGATCGGCAAGCGCTTCGCGCCGGAGCCGCCGTGGAGGGGGTGAGTATGCTGGAGCGTCTATCCCAGGCGTGACGCCCGGTCGCCGCCCCTACTCCGGCGACGGCACCGGCGGCTTCGATGTTAGCGCGGTGCCGGCAGCGGCGACAATGACCGCCGCGATGCCGGCCAGTTGCGGCATGGTCAGGCTTTCGCGCAGGAACAGGAACCCGGCGAGCGCGCCGAGGCCCGGCTCCAGGCAGGTCAGCGTGCCGTAGATGCGGGCAGGCATGCGGGTCAGCGCCACCATTTCCAGGAAGAATGGCAGCGCGCTGGAGAACAGGCCGACGAGCAGCGCGCTGACCAGGATCGAGGGTGCTACCAGGCCGCTGCCCGCCTCGGCAATGCCGAAGGGCAGCACCAGAACGGCGGCGATGGCCATGCCATAGGCGGTGGTGCGGGTGCCGAGTTCGGCGCCCGCCTTCTGCGCCAGCACGATATAGAGCGCCCAGAAACCGCCGGCCGCCAGCGCCAGCATCACCCCGATCGGATCGAGCGGCTTTAGCGAGTGGATAAAGGGCGACAACAGCACGATGCCGGCGACGGCAAGCGCGATCCAGGCAAAGTCACTGGCGCGCCGCGAGGTCAGCGTCGCCACCAGCAGCGGCCCGGAAAATTCGAGCGCCACCGCGACGCCGAGCGGGATCCTGGCAAGGGCGGCGTAGAACAGAAGGTTGAGCGCACAGAGCGTCACCCCATAGGCGACCAGCCACGGCAGAGTGGCGCGCGAGGGCCGCATCTGCCAGGGCCGCAGCACGGCGATCAGCATCAGCGCGCCGATGACCAGCCTCAGCGTCGTCGTGCCTTGCGCGCCGATCACCGGGAACAGCGTCTTGGCGAAGGTGGCGCCGATCTGGATCGACACCATCGCGCCCATCAGCGCCGCGACCGGCAAGGGTGCTGCTTCGCGGCTGGCAACCGGCATTGATGTCACGTTGGTCCATCCTCCATGCCGGCAGGCGGAAACCTGCCGGCAGCAACGCAATAGGGTGAACCGGCCTGGCTGTCGTGATGCAGTGCGGATGCCTCGATGAGGGCACGGCTAAATGGCGGCGAGCATCGCCGTCGAACGTCACATCAGGTCGCTGCGCCCGTCCGGCAGTCTCGTGATCGCTGCCAGGACCAGCAGCGCTGCGGCGCCCAAAAGCGCCATCGCGCCGAGCGACCAGGCAATGCCGACATGCACGATGGCGACCGACAAGGCAAAAGGCGCGACGGCCGACACGATCAGCCGGGCCGACATCACCCGCCCCTGCAGCCGGCCGTAGCCCTCGCTGCCGAACAGCGTCAGCGGCAACGAGCCGGTGACGATGCTGAAAAGCCCGTTGCCCATGCCGAAGATGACGGCGAACGCCATCGCACCGGCGATGGAGGGCGCGGTACTATCCAACACGACCACACCGGCCGTCATCAGGCTGGCCGAGATGATGGCAAGCATCAGCGGCGACAGCTGGCCGCCGAAGACCATGTTGACGAAACGGCTCAACACCTGTGACGGCCCGAACAGCGTTCCGACGATGGCGGCGGTCGCGCCGAGGCCAAGTCCGGAAAGCAGCGGCACCATATGCACCAGCACGGCGGCGGCGATCAGGTTCTGCAGCGAGAAGGCAATGACCATCAGCGCCAGGCCGAGCGGCCGCGACGAGGCGGGAAGCGATCCCTTGATATGCCGTGGCGGCGCGCTTGCCGCCCGCCTGCCCTTGGCAAGCCCATGCGAGAGCCAGGCGTGCAGCGGCAGGCAGACAAGCAGGTTCAGCCCCGCGAAGACAAGATAGACGCTTTGCCACGACATGTGCGCGTGCAAGGCCGAGGTGATCGGCCAGAACACGGTCGAGGCGAAGCCGGCAATGAGGGTGAGGTAGGTAATGCCGCGTTGCGCGGCATGCGGCCTGATCTGCACCAGCAGCGCGAAGGCGGCGCCGTACTGCACCAGGTTCGATGCCACTTCGAGGACGATCAGCGCCGCCACGAAAGCCACGGCCGTGGGAGCGCTCGCGCAGGCGGCGAGTGCCGCCGCTGCCAGCACCGAGCCGGCGGTCATGACTTTCCCGGCGCCGAAGCGGTCTATCCAGCGTCCCAGCCAGGGCGCCGTCAGGCCGCCAACCAGCAAGGCGGCCGAAAGCGCGCCGAAAATCCATTCGGTCGGCCACCCCAAATCCCTCGCCATGTCGGCGGCAAGGATGCTGAAGCTGTAATAGAGCGTGCCATAGCCGATGATCTGGGTGATCCCCAGGGCGGCAATCGCGGCTATCGGCGCGCGTTCCGAGGCATCGAGGTCGGATAGGCCCCGATCACTTGCTGCCACGGTCACCGGTGACCACCTCGCCGTCTTCCTTGGTGAAATGGTTCACCGGATGGTCAAGCAGGTCGAGCACAAGCTCGGACGGCCGGCACAGCCGCGTCCCTTTGGACGTCTCGACGATCGGCCGGTTGATCAGGATCGGATGCCTCAGCATGACATCGAGCAGCTGCTCGTCGCTGCATTTGGGATCGGCAAGGCCAAGCTCGGCATAGGGCGTGCCCTTTTCGCGCAGTACAGCGCGCACCGGAATTCCCATGGCGGCGATCAACTGGCGCAGGCGGTCCCGGCTGGGCGGATGTTTCAGATACTCGATGACGACAGGCTCCTCGCCACTCGCCCTGATCATGGCAAGCGTGTTGCGCGAGGTGCCGCAGTCGGGATTGTGGTAGATCGTTACGGTCATGGCGCGGCCTCGACGGCAAGAGATTGGATTTCGGATTTCGGCTGCAGCAGCCACGTCATCAACACCAGCGCGAAGCCGGCGCCTGCGAACTCGGCGGCGATGAAGCCGGGAAGACTTGCCGGGCTGATTCCGGAATACGTGTCCGTGAGCGCCCTCGCCACCGCGACCGCGGGATTGGCGAAGGAGGTCGAGGCGGTGAACCAATAGGCAGCGGTGATATAGAGGCCAACCAGCCAGGGCACGGCCACGCGTTCGAAGCGCAGGCCGGCGAGGATGACGGCAAGCAAGCCGAAGGTCGCGACGCCTTCCGAAAGCCATTGCCCGGCACCGGTGCGGCCATGCGTCGACAGCGCCAGCGGCGCCAGGTCGAACATCAGATGCGCGATCGCCGTGCCGGCAATGCCGCCGGTAAGCTGGGCCAGCATATACAGGGCGCAGTCGCCGGCCGACAGCCGGCGCGAAAACGTCAGGGCGAGCGACACGGCCGGATTAAAATGGGCACCGGATATCGGGCCGAGGATCGTGATCAGCACGACGAGGCTCGCACCGGTTGGCAGCGTGTTGCAGAGAAGTGCCAGCGCGCCGTCGCTCGTCAGCGACTGTGCCATGATCCCCGAACCGACGACCGTGGCCACCAGCAGCGTCGTGCCGAGGCTTTCCGCGACCAGACGACGCGGCAGGTCGAACTGCCGCTCGACTGTCATCGCGCCGTCTCCCGCGCATCGGCCGCACAGCAGCTTGGCGTCAGCGCCGGCGCGCAGATTTCCGGCCGTCCGGAGCAGCAATCCTCCATCAGGAACCGGATCAGCCCGCTCAGCGCTTCATACTCGGCGCTGTAGACCATCGAGCGGGAATCGCGGCGCACGCTTACCAGCCCTGCCCGTTCGAGTTCCTTCAGGTGGAAGCTCACATTCGAGGCCGAGACCTCGACCTTCTCGGCGATGGCGCCCGCGGCAATACCATCCGGACCCGCGATCACCAGATGCCGCAGGATGCGCAGCCGCGTTTCCTGCGAAAGGGCCGCGAAGGCCGACAGGGCTTGACGTTCATCCATATTTCAACAATCCTAGAAATGTTGAAACAAGGATTACCGCACATGCTCGCCTCTGACAATCGGGAATTTGAACCCGCCACTGGTGACCCCGAGGACATCACCATCGCTGGTCTCCTGGGCTTTCTGGCCGGCCACGAGGACAGGCAGCTGGTGTTTTTCCATGATGGCCGGTCGGTGAAGCCCGGCTACCACGTCACCGAGGTGAAGGCCGGCACATTCGCCGCGCTGGACTGCGGCGCCAACCCGGAAGCCTGGGCCGAGATCTTCATCCAGCTCTGGGACGTCGACGAGGGCGACCGGATGCATATGCCGGCCGGGAAATTCTCTGCGATCATCCGCAAGGTGACCGAGCATGTCGATCTCGACCCTTCCGCCCGGCTGACCTTCGAGGTCAGCGACGGTGTGCGTCCGATCGCGCTTTATCGGGCCGCCCTTCCCCAGCTCGCCGACGGCGCCGTGCATGTCGACCTTTCGCCCCGGCCGGCAAGCTGCAAGCCGCGCGACCGTTGGCAGGAGGAGGGTCGAAAACCCAAGGCCTGCTGCGAGCCTCCCGTCGGCTCGCAACCGTGTTGCGGATAAATCGCTCGCCTCCAAGCAAGGAAGGCTTCGTCCCTCAGTTCAGGGTTGGCATCGGGCGACAGTCCCGGTGTGATGCACCATCCAACTCGCTGTTTCACCCAATTACCAAGGGAAAACGCTAGGCACACTTCAGGAACGGCCTTAGGCCGCGGCGGCGGAGCGCTTGAACACGATCGTGACCCGGGTGCCCGCATCGGCGCTGGAAGCCACGTCGAACTCGGCCTTGGCGTTCTCCGTCAGCGACTGGGCGATGAGGGCGCCGAGCTTGCCTTGCTTGGGCCAGCTCTCGCCTTCCGGCAAGCCGATCCCATCATCGGCGACGACGACGCGGCAGCCATCACCGTTCACGACGCTATGCAGCGTGATCGTCCCGCTGTCACGCCCGCGAAATGCATGTTTGAGCGCGTTGGTCAGCAGTTCGTTGACCACCAGGCCAGTGGGCATGGCAACGTTGATGGAGACCGGATAGGTGTCCACCTTCATGTCGAGGCGAATGCCCTCGACAGCATGCGAGGCCATTACGGCCGAAGCGATCTGGCTGAGATAAACGCCGAGATCGACCTCTTCCTTGTGCTCCTCGCCCGAAAGCGTCTGATAGAGGATCGCCAGAGCATCGACGCGGCCGGCCAGTCTTTCGAATCGCTTCTGGTCCGGCTCGGTCGCATTGCGCGTTTCGAGCCGGATCAAGGCGGTGATCATTTGCAGATTGTTCTTCACCCGGTGCTGCAATTCGCGCAGCAAAGTGTCCTTCTCGCGGACCCGCTCCTCGATCGAACGTGCATCTTCGGTCTCGCCATGCGCCGAGACGTCGACCAGTGCCACCAGACGGAAGCAGGCCCTGCCATTGTCATCCTCGATGACGTTGGAATAGACGTCCACGATGGTAGGTTTGTCCTCGACCCGCTCCAGCCGGAACGTACCGATGAAATCGGTATCGTCTACCACCGCGTCGGACAGCGCGCGATCTTTGTTCTGGTGCAGGCCGACGCCGGAAAGTGCCGCCCAGTCCATCTGGGCGAGCCTGGCCGCCTTCAAGCCGGACAGTTTCTCGAACTCCGGATTGGCATAGACAACACGTTCCTGCCCGCCGAGATCCGAAACCGCGATTGCAATCGGCACCTGGTCGAGGAATTTCTTAAACTGTTCGCTTTCCAGCGCGCTGGCTAGATCCGGCGTTTCGAGCAACTGCTCGACCGTCTCCGCCTTGTCTGAATTCGACGTCATATTGTGCATCCAGGACATTTCTGGATGGCACTAATATCAGCGAAGTGACGGGCGAGCTATCGCCAAAGCGGCAGTTCCAACGGCATCATGAATAGGCCGGCACCAGCCTGGTCTCGCGCAACGGCAGCGCCATGGTGAAATGCAGGCCGTCGCGAAGATAGTTCAGCCTGATGCTGGCATCGCATTGCACGGCCACCACCTTTTCCAGGAGCGTCGTGCCGAAACCGCGCCGCGTTGGCGGCTCGACCCTGGGGCCGTCCAGTTCCTTCCAGTCGAGATTGACGATCCGCGCGTCGCCGGCCCTGCCGACCGACCAGCGCACGTCGAGCCGGCCGAGCGGGCGCGAGAGCGCGCCGAACTTGGAAGAGTTGGAGGCAAGTTCATGGAACGCCATGCCGACCGGGATCGCGATATCGGCAATCAGCGCGACATCGGGGCCTTCGATCACGATGCGAGGCGTGTCGCGCGTCTCGTAATGACGAAGCTCCCGCTCCAGCAGCTTGTGCAAAGAGGCCGTTTGCCAATAATCATCGGTCAGCATCGAGTGCGTGTCGGCCAGGGAGACGATCCGGGCCGAGAAGTCCTTCATGAAATCCTCGATGCTGCCGCTCGACCTGGCGGTTGCTCCCATCATCGCCCGCACATTGGCCAGTGTGTTCTTGACGCGATGATGCAACTCGCGGATGAGAAGCTTCTGCCGGTCGGCGACCTCCTGCTTCTGTTCGATATAGGATTTGACCTCAAGCTGGCGAGCGCGTGCGCGCAGCGCCGAGCGCACGGAATTGGTCAGGCTCGACGCCAGGAAGGGCCTCTCCAGCACGATGAGGTAGCGATCGAGAAAGGCCAGTCGCTTGTCGAAATCGGTCCCGCGCATCACCAGGAGCACGATCGGAAAATCCGACCATGCCGGCTGCCTTTCGAGCCACGCCGCAAGACGGCCTCGATCCACGTTGATAAGGGCTTCCTCGGCAACCACCAGGCACTGAGCCTGCTCCAGCAGCGGCAAGGTGTCCTCGAGGGAAGAGCAGATGTGCGCGTCTATCTTGCTCGCCGCCAGAATAGAGACGGCGATCCGGGCGTCGCGTCCGACCGGAGTCAGCACGAGCACGGAGGTTTCCGCTGCCGTCACGACGGCTTGTCCTTGAGAAGGTCGGACTGCTTGCCCTCGAAAAACGGCACGCCGGTCAGGATGCCGCGAAACTCCTCCAGCGGCACGCCCACGGCAACCCCGGTGCCGCTGATCTTGAACTCGCGGATCGTATCCTCGTGCGGACCGACGCGCTTCTTGACCACCGAGATGGCACGGCGCAGGCGCCCGCCACTTTCGAAGAAGCGCAGCAGCATTATGGCATCGCATAGATACGTCATGTCGACGGGAGCGGCCATCTGGCCGATGAGCCCGTGATTGGCCAGAAGCAGGATGGTGACCACGCCCCTCTGGTTGAGGTAAGTCAGGATCTCGTGCATCTGCAGCAGCAGGTGCTGCTCCTCGGACAGCGCATTGAGATAGCCGGTAAGGCTGTCGATGACGACGATTCTCGCGTCCGATTGCTCCACCCCCGACTGGATGCGCGTCGACAGCTCACCAGGTGAAAGCTCGGCCGGATCGACCTGCTCGAGCAACAGGGAGCCGTCATTGACGTAACTGGCGAAATCCATGCCTAGGCTAGCCGCCCTGGCGAGGAAGATGCGCTTGGTTTCGTCGAACAGCAGCACCAGCACCCGCTCGCCGCGCGCAAGCGCTGCATGGGCGTAGGTGCAGGCAATGCTCGACTTGCCGATGCCGGAAGGCCCCATCAGCAACGTGCTGGTACCGCGATCGAGGCCGCCACCGATCAGTGCGTCGAGGGAGCTCGTGCTCACTGCCGGCGTGCCGTGCTCGCCCAGCTCATGCTCGGAGGCGACAAGCCGGGGAAACACCACGACGCCGCCCGGACGGATGGCGAAATCGTGGAAGCCACCACGGATCTGCACACCGCGCATCTTGATGACGCGCAGGCGCCGCCTTTCGCCGCCATAGGCCGGCGACAGCTGCTCCATTCGAATAACGCCGTGGCTGATCGAATGCAGGTTGAGATCGTCATGCTCGGCGGTAAGGTCGTCGAGCAGCAGCACGGTGGCGTTGTTGAGCAGAAAAAAGCTTTTCAGCGCCAGCACCTGCCGGCGATAGCGCAAGGACCCTTGCGACAGCAGCCGGATCTCCGACAACGAATCGAACACCACCCGGTCGGGCTTTATGCGCTCTATCTCGGCAAGCGCCGACTGCACGGTTTCGCCAAGCTCCAGATCTGACGAATGCACCAGCGTCTGCAACTGGGAGGGATCGAGACTGAGCTCGGGCGGCACCAGTTCGAGGATCTCGATGCCATTCAGATCCCAGCCATGGCGACCCGCGACCGACAGCAGTTCGCGCCTGCTCTCCGACAGTGTGATGTAAAGGCATGTCTCGCCCTTGCGGGCGCCCTCGATCAGGAACTGCAGGCCGACGGTCGTCTTGCCGGATCCGGGCCTGCCCTCGACGAGATGCGAGCGGAATTTGGCGTAGCCCCCTCGCAGCACATAGTCGAGGCCTTCAACGCCGGAAGCGACTGGTGAGGCATCGTCTTCTTTGTCCACATTATCCCCTCGTGTTTCGTGAACACCGTAACGGACGTGGGTTGCGATGGTTCCCCAGCCGGGAGCGCTCCTAAACACAAACCGGTCAGCCCTGGCCCGCCGCCTTAGCCAGCCGCGGACCGGTCTTGACGTCGACGATCTCGGGCCTGGCGGTATCGACCGCGCCGTCCCAGCCGCCGCCGAGCGCCTTGTTGAGGGCGATGTAGTTGGTCGCCAGCAGGACGCGGCTCTGTAGCAGCGAATCCTCGGCAGAGTAGAGCGAGCGCTGGGCGTCGAGCACGTCGAGCAGGCTGGTCTCGCCGGCCTTGTAGAGCGTGCCTTCCAGCCGCGCCGCATCGCCATAGGATTTCGCCGACGAGGCTAGCTTGCCGATCCGGATACGCTCCTGCGCCAGCGAGACGAGCGCGTTCTCGACATCCTCGAGCGCGGTCAGCACCGAAGACCGGTAGGCGATGAAATACTGGTCGCGCTGCGCCTGAGCCACCTCAACGGCCGCCTTGAGCTGCCCGGCATTGAACAGCGGCACGCTGAGGGTCGGCCCGAAGGACCAGCCGATAGAGGAATTCTTGCCGAGATCGCCGAGCTTGTAGGCCGTGGTGCTGATGTCCCCGGTCAGGCTGACCGTGGGATAGCGCGCGGCTTCCGCCTGGCCGACCTTGGCGGTGTATTGCGCGTATTGCCGCTCGGCCATGAGCACATCCGGGCGCGACAGCAGGATGTCGGCGGGGATGCCGGTCGGGATCGGCAGCCGTGGCGCCGGGATCGGGGCGCTTCGCTTCAGCCGCTCGCTGAGCGCGGCCGGCGGCCGGCCGGTGAGCACCGAAAGCCGGTGCACGGCCTCGGCATAGCTTGCTTCCAGTGTCGGCACCGAGGCCTCGGTACTGCTGGCCTGCCCCATCGCCTTGGCGACATCGGCGGCGGTCGCGGTACCCGCCTGCGCCATGGTGCGCGTGAGTTCGGCGGTCTGCCGTTGCGATGCGGCCGAGCGCCGGGCGAGCGCGATGCGCGCCTGGTAGCCGCGCGCCTGGGCATAATAGGACGCCACGTCGCCAACCAGCGTCAGCAGCGTCGAGCGCAGTTCCTGCTCGGACGCGTCCACGTCGTAGCGCGCCGCCTCGACGCCCCTGCGGTTGGCGCCGAACAGGTCGAGTTCCCAGCTGGCGTCGAAGCCGGACTGGTACTGGCTGTAGATGGAATCGGTCCCCGATGTGGTCGCGGCCGACTTGTTGCGGGTGACCGACCCGGAGCCATCCGCCGAAGGCAGCAACGTGCCGGCGGACTGCCGGTAGCTGGCGCGCGCCTCGCGGATCTTGGCCCTGGCGGTCGCGACATCGAGATTGCCGGCGACCGCCTCCTCGACAAGCGTGTCGAGCTGCGGGTCGCGCAGGCGCCGCCACCATTGCGACAGCCGCGCCGGCTGGACGGATTTCGGCGGCTTCTGGCCGCTCCAGTTTGCCGGCATCGGCAGGATGGGCGTCCGATAGTCGGGGCCGACGACGCATCCGGCGAGCATGGCCGCGCTGAGGATGGGCGCAAGGAACCGCTTCGCGGCCACCGAGCCACGTTCAAGACCTGTCATGTGAAGAACCCTTATTGCTGGTTGGCCGTCACCGGCGTTTCGCCCGTATCCTGCCCAGGATCTGGTTTGGCCACCCTGCCCTTGAAGATGCGCCGTACCGTGACGAACAGCAGCGGCACCATGAACACGCCGATCACGGTCGCCGCGATCATGCCGCCCATCACGCCGATGCCGACGGAGTTCTGCGCGCCCGAGCCCGCGCCGCTGGCGATCGCGAGCGGCGTGACGCCCAGGATGAAGGCCAGCGATGTCATCAGGATCGGCCGCAATCGTTGTCGCGCCGCTTCCAGCGTCGCCTCGACCAGCCCCATCCCGGCCGCCTGCCGCTCGATGGCGAACTCGACGATCAGGATGGCGTTCTTGGCGGCAAGGCCGATCGTGGTCAGCAGGCCGACCTTGAAATAAACGTCGTTGGTCTGGCCGAACAGCGTTGCCGCCGCCAGCGCGCCGAAGATGCCGATCGGCACCGACAGCATGACCGCGAACGGGATCGACCAGCTCTCGTAAAGCGCGGCCAGGCACAGGAACACGACCAGCGCCGAGATCGCGTAGAGCGACAGCGCCTGGTTGCCCGAAAGCCGCTCCTGATGCGACAGCCCCGTCCATTCATGCGAATATCCGGGAGGCAGTTGCGCGACGAGTTTGTCGATCTCGTCCATCGCCGCGCCCGAGCTCACGCCCGCCGCCGCCGCGCCCTGGATCTCGACCGCGGCCGAACCATTGTAGCGTTCGAGCCGGGGCGAGCCGAATGTCCAGTGGCTGGAGGCGAAGGCCGAGAACGGCACCATGGCGCCGCTGGCATTGCGCACCTGCCATTTGTCGAGATCCTCCGGCTGCATGCGGAAATTCGCGTCCGACTGCATGTAGACCGGCTTCACCCGCCCGCGATCGATGAAGTCGTTGACATAGTCGCTGCCCCAGGCGCTGGACAGCGTGTTGTTGATGTCGGCAAGGCTGACACCCAGCGCACTGGCCTTCTCCTGGTCGATGTCGACCGAGAATTGCGGCTGATCCTCCTGGCCATTGGGACGCGTGTTGGCGAGCACCTTGCTCCCCGCGGCAAGAGCCAGAAGCTGGTTGCGCGTCTGGATCAGCGCGTCATGGCCGGCGCCATTGACGTCCTGCAGGTAGAAATCGAAGCCGTTGGTATTACCAAAGCCCTGGATGGCGGGCGGCGCCAGCGCGAAGACCTGCGCGTCCCTGATCTCTCGGAAGGCGCCCATGGCGCGGCCGGCAATCGCCTGCGCGGCCATCGCGGGCGACTTGCGCTGGGCGAAATCCTTCAGCCGCACGAAGCCGATGCCGACATTCTGCCCGGCGCCGCCGAAGCCGAAGCCCGAGGCGGTGAAGACCCCATCGACGGCGTCTTTTTCGTCCTTGAGATAATGGTCGGTGACTTGCTTCAGCACGCGTTCGGTGCGGTCCTGCGTGGCGCCGACCGGCAATTGCACGCTGGTGATCAGGATGCCCTGGTCCTCTTCCGGCAGGAACGAACTCGGCAGCCGGGCAAACATCCAGCCCATGGCGATGACGATGGCCAGGAACACGGCGAGGAAGCGCCAGGACCGGTTGATGATGCCGTGCGAGCCGTCGCGATAGGCCGTGGTGCCGCGATCGAACATGCGGTTGAACCAGCCGAACGGGCCTGTCTGCGTGGCATGGTCCTTCGGCCGGCGCAGGATCGTGGCGCAAAGGGCCGGCGTCAGCACAAGCGCCACCAGCACGGACAACACCATGGCCGAGACGATGGTCACCGAGAACTGCCGGTAGATGATACCGGTCGAGCCGCCGAAGAAGGCCATCGGCACGAACACCGCCGACAGCACGGTGGCGATGCCGACCAGCGCGCCGGTTATCTCGTTCATCGATTTTCGCGTCGCCTCCTTCGGCGACAAATCTTCCTCCTGCATGACGCGCTCGACATTTTCGGCGACCACGATGGCGTCGTCGACGAGCAGGCCGATGGCCAGCACCATGGCGAACATGGTCAGCGTGTTGACCGAATAACCGAACAGCGCCAGCACGCCGAACGTGCCGAGCAGCACCACCGGCACCGCGATGGTCGGGATGATGGTGGCCCGCAGATTCTGCAGGAAGATGAACATCACCAGGAACACCAGCACGATCGCCTCGGCCAGCGTCTTGACCACCTCCTCGATCGACAGCCGCACGAAGGGCGAAGTGTCGTAGGGGTAGACGACCTCGACCCCTTGCGGGAAGGTCGAGCTCAGCCGGTTGATCGTCGAGCGCACCGCCTCGGCGGTGCTAATGGCGTTGGCGCCGGTCGCCAGGCTGACGGCGACGCCCGCCGCCGGCTTGCCGTTATAGTTGGCCTGCGTCGTATAGCTCTCGGCACCGAGTTCGACGGTGGCGACGTCGTTGAGGCGGACCAGCGAACCGTCCGTCTGGCTCTTCAGGATGATGTTGCGGAACTGTTCGGCGGTCTGCAGCCGGCTCTTGGCGGTCACGGTGGCGTTGAGCTGCTGGCCCTTGCGCGCCGGCAGGCCGCCGAGCTGGCCGGCCGAAACCTGCGTGTTCTGCGCCTCGATCGCGCTCGCCACGTCATTCGGCATCAGCGCGTATTTGGCGAGCTTGTCGGGGTCGAGCCAGATGCGCATGGCGTAGCCCGAGCCGAAAAGCTGCGTCGAACCGACGCCTTCGACGCGCTTCAGCGTGTCGTTGACGGTGGCGTCGACATAGTCGGCGAGGTCGGTCGAGTTCATCTTGCCGTCGCTGGAGACGAAGCCGATGACCATCAGGAAGCCGGTCGAGGACTTTGAAACCGTGATGCCGTTGCTCTGCACCACCTGCGGCAGCTGCGACTGCACCAGCTGCAGCTTGTTCTGCGTCTGCACTTGGGCGGTGTCGGGATCGGCCGTACTGGTGAAGGTCAGCGTGATCGAGGCCGAGCCGGTCGAGGTCGACGTCGCCGTCATGTAGTCGAGATTGTCGATGCCCGTCATGCCTTGCTCGATGACCTTGGTCACCGAATTCTCGACCGTCTGCGCGTCGGCGCCGGGATAGGTGGCGGAAATGTTGACCGTGGTCGGCGCGATCTGCGGATATTGCGAGATCGGCAGCGTGGTGAGCGCGAGCAGGCCGCCCAGCATGATCACGATTGCGATCACCCAGGCGAAGATCGGCCGGTTGATGAAAAATGCTGACATCGTCTCAGTTCCCGGTCGAGGCGGCGGGTTGCTGGCCGGTGGCGGCCATCTTGGATGGGGCCGGCAAGGCCGAGGTCTGACCACGGTCCTTGATCTCGCCGGTCGCCTCGTCGATCGTCACTTCGACGCCGGTCGCATCGCCGCCGGGGCGCACGAGTTGCAGCCCCTCGACGATGACGCGGTCGCCATCGCCGACGCCGCTATCGACCAGCCAGTTGTTGCCGACGGTGTTGCGCACTGCGAGCACGCGCGTCTCGACCTTGCCCTGCGCGTTGATGACCATGGCCGTCGCCTCGCCCTTGGTGTTGCGGGTGACGCCGCGCTGCGGCACGAGAAAACTGTTCTGCGCGACGCCCTCCTCGACCAGCGCCCGCACATACATGCCGGGCAGAAGCAGGCGGTCGGGATTGGGGAACTCGGCTCTGAGGGCGAATGTGCCGGTGGTCTGGTCGACATTGGCGCCGGCGAATTCCAGCTTGCCGGTCTGCGTGTAGATGGTGCCGTTCTCGAGCTTGAGCTTGACCGAGACATTGGGGCCGCTGAACTTCAGCCGCCCTTCCGAGATCGCCTGGCGCAGGTTGAGCAGATTGGTGCTCGACTGCGTGACGTCGACATTGATCGGGTCGAGCGAACGGATCGTGGTCAGCACCGTCTCCTGATTGGCGGTCACCAGCGCGCCCGGCGTCAGCGTCGACTTGTCGATGCGGCCGGCGATCGGTGCGGTGATCGAGGTGCGGTCGAGGCTGATGCGCGCGGTCTCGACACTGGCCTTGGCGGAAGCCACATCCGCCTGCGCCTGCGCGAGCGTGGCGGCGGCGTCGTCATAATCCTGTTTGGAAACAACGTTCTGCTTCAACAGGCCGGCATATCGGTCGAACTTGGCCTGCGCCGTCGGCACCGCTGCCTCGGCCTTTTGCTGCGCGGCCAGAGCGCTGTCATAGGCGGCCTGGTAGCTGGCGGGATCGATGAGGTAGAGCGGCTGCCCGACCACCACCTCGGCGCCTTCCTTGAACAGGCGTTGCTGGATGATGCCGTTCACCTGCGGGCGCACCTCGGCAACCAGCGATGCCGCCGTGCGCCCCGACAGTTCGGCCGTGATCGCGACCGATTGCGGATGCAGCGTGACGACGCCGACTTCCGGCTTACCGACACCGCCCATGCCGGCGGGCGCCTTGCCGCCCTCCTGCGAGCAGGCCGCCAGCAAAAGCGCGGCGGCGCACACCATGCCTGCCCAGGGCGACAGACGGCGCGCCGGCAGCGCAAAATGATTAGACTGGATAAGCATGGTCTGGATCTTTCGCTGGGGTTGCTGTCGCCGCCTGGCGGTCGGCATCGGATCGCTCCACGAGCAGCCGGCCAAGATGGCGGCCAAGGAAGCGCTGCATGTCGTCCATGAAAGTGTAGACGACGGGCACGTAGACGAGGCTGAGCACGGTCGAGGAGATGAGCCCGCCGATCACGGCGATCGCCATCGGCGCGCGGGTCTCGGCATCGGCGCCGATGCCGAGCGCGATCGGCAGCATGCCGACACCCATGGCTATCGATGTCATGACGATGGGCCGTGCCCGCTTGCGGGCAGCATCGAGCAGTGCCTCGAAGCGGCTCATGCCACGCTCCTTCTGCGCGACCAGGGCGTACTCGACAAGCAAGATCGAGTTCTTGGCCGCGATGCCCATCAGCATCAATATCCCGATCAGCGGCGATATGCCAAGCGCCTTGCCCGCGATCAGCATGAAGCCGAGCGCGCCGCCGATCGAGAGCGGCAGCGCCACCAGGATGGTCACCGGCTGCACGAAGCCGCGGAACAAGAGCACCAGCGTCAGGTACATCAGCAATATGCCGGCGGCGATCGCGGTGGCGAAGCCCGAGAACAGCTCCTGCATGCGGGCCGCGTCGCCGCGCGACAGCTCCTGCACGCCGGCGGGCAGGTCCCGCATGACCGGCAAGGCGCGGATCGCCGATGTCGCCTGCCCGAGTGTCAGGCCGGAGAGATCGGCCTCTATCGTCGCGCTGCGGCTGCGTTCGACCCGGGTGATGCTGTTGGGTCCGGCATTGAAGCCGATATCGGCGACGGCGCCGAGCGGCACCGTGCCCTTGCCGCCGACCAGCGGCAGGACGGCCAGCTTGGCCGGCTCGTCGATCGCACCGTCGGGCAAGGTCACGACAACAGACACCTGGCGGTCGCCGAGATTGAACTTGGCAAGGCTGGTGTCGGTGTCGCCGATGGTGGCGATCTTCACCGTCGAGGCGATTTCGGTCGGCGTCACGCCGAGCGCGGCCGCCCTGGCGCTGTCGGGCCGCACGATGAGTTCCGGCTTGGTCGTCGCCGCCGTCGAGGTCGGGTTGATGAGGCCGGGGACCGATTTCATTTGCTCGATCAGCGCATCGCTGGCCTTCTCCAGCGCCCTGCCATCGTCGCCGACCAGAGTGATCGCCACCTTGGCGCCGGCAAATCCGTCGGCGCCGAACTGGATGCGCGCGCTGGGAATGTCGTTGAGCTTTGGCGATGCTTGCGCCTCGAACTGCTGCTGGCTGATCGAGCGTTCGCCGCGCGGCTTCAAATTGACGGTGACGTTGGCTCTGCGCACTTCGGCCGAGGTCGAACCGCGGTTCGGGCCGCCTCCGGACGAAGCCGCCGTGCCGATGGTGGCGAATACGCTGTCGACGGCCGGCTCGCCCTTCAGGCGTTTCGTGATGTCCAGCACGACGGCGCTGGTCTGTTCGATGGTCGATCCCGGCTGCAGCTCGACCGAGATCATCGAGCGGCCGCGATCGGTCGCCGCCATGAATTCGGTTGGCAGCTTCGTCGCCAGGAACATAGAGAAGGCGAAGAAGGCTATGCCGGCGGCAAGCGTGATCCAGCGGTGGTCGAGCGCCTTGCGCAGCAGCTTGAGATAGGTCGGCACCCAGGCCGGCATGTCGTCCTCGCTGTGGCCGCCGGCGCGCACCAGATAGGCGCCCATCAGGGGCGTGAGCATGCGCGCCACCAGCAGCGAGAACAGCACCGACACGCAGACCGCGACGGCGAAGGAGAAGAAGAATTTTCCGGGGATGCCGGGCATGAAGGCGACCGGCAGGAACACCGCCACGATCGTCGCCGTGGTCGCCACCACGGCAAGCCCGATCTCGTCGGCCGCCTCGATCGCCGCCCGGTAGGCGCTGGCGCCGGTCTGGCGCATGTGGCGCACGATGTTCTCGATCTCGACGATGGCGTCGTCGACCAGGATGCCGACCACCAGCGACAGGGCCAGCAAGGTGATGTTGTTGAGCGAGATGTTGAACGCCGCCATGACCGCGAAGGTCGGGATCAGCGACAAGGGCATGGCGACGGCGGACACCAGCGTCGCCCTGATGTCGCGCAGGAACAGCCAGACGACGCCGACCGCCAGCAATGCGCCGAGCCACAGCGCCTCGAGCGCGGCGTCGTAGCTCTCCTGCACGAAACCGGACGAGGACGTGACTTCGGTGAATTTCGCCGCGCTGGTCCTGGCGCCCATCCGGGCGATGGCGGCGCGCGCGGCCTTGACCACGTCGATCTCGCTCGATCCGACGGAGCGGTAGACGTTGAAGGCCACCACCTGCCGGCCGTCGAGATAGGCCGCCTGGCGCGGTTTTTCCCAACTGTCGACGACCCGGCCGAGATCGGAGAGCTTGACGTCGCCGGCGCCCGACAGCGCGATGCGCGTGTCGGCCAGCGCCTCGACGGTTCCGGCACTGGCCAGCGTACGGACCGACTGCTCCTGGCCACCGACCGTGGTGCGGCCGCCCGGCTGGTTGACGTTGTTGGAGGCGAGCGTCTGGCTGACATCGCCGGCGCTGATGCCGAGCGCGGCGAGACGGTCGGGGTCGAGCTCGACGCGGATGACCCGGTCAACGCCGCCCGAACGGGTGATCTTGGAAACGCCGTCGACGCCGAGCAGCGCCTTGGCGACATCATTGTCGATGTACCAGCTCAGCGCGTCGGGCGACATTGCGGGGGCCTCGACGACATAGGTCAGCACCGAATTGCCCGTCGCATTGACCTTGGCCACGACAGGCGACTCGGCCGCCGCCGGCAGGCTGGACTGCACTTCCGAAACGGCGTTGCGCACGTCGTTGGCGGCCGTCTCGGGGTCGGTGCCAAGCGTGAACTCGACCGTGGTGACGGAAGAGCCTTCGCTGATCGAGGTCGAGACGTCGTCGACGCCTTCGAGCGTCGCGACGGTGTTCTCGATCACGCGCGCGACCTGCACCTCCATTTCGCTGGGCGCCGCCCCCGGCTGCGAGACGGTGACGGTGACCGTCGGCAGGTCGATGTCGGGCATGTTGTTGGTGCGCAGTTGCATGAACCCGTAGAGGCCGGCGATGGTCAGCGACAGGAACAAGACGATGGTCGGCACCGGGTTGCGGATAGACCAGGAGGAAATGGCGTTCATCGCGCCGCCTCCGGCGCATGGCCGGCGACATCGGCGCCGGCTTGTGCATCGGCGACGCGCACCAGATTGCCGTCCGAGAGGAAACCGGCGCCGGCGACGACCACATGATCGCCTTCCGAAAGCCCGCTTTCTATGGCGACGCGGCCGTTCTGGTGGGCGCCCGCGGTCACCATGCGCGCGGCTGCCTTGCCGGCGGCATCGACCACGAAGACCACCGGCTTGCCGTCCTGCCAGACAAGGGCGGCCTCGGCGACGCTGAGCCGCCGCGAAGCCGGACCCGTGATCGAGACGCGGGCGAACATGCCGGGCCTCAGCCCCGAACCTTCGCCGAGCGCGACATGGACGGTGGCCAGCCGCGTCGTCGAATTGACGGTTTGGGCAATCGAGGAGACGCTGCCCGCAAAGCGGCGGCCGGCCGCGTCGACGACATCGGCCGCCTGCCCGACCGACACCGCCGGCAGATCCTTTTCGGGAACCAGCACGCCGACCTCCAGCCTGCCGTCGCGGATGATCTTCATCAGTTCGGTGCCGGCCTGGACGATCGAGCCGGCGACGGCCGGCTTGCTGGAGACGACGCCGTCGAAGGGCGCGCGGATGGTGGTCCGGTCGAGTTCGGCCTGCAACTTGTCGGCGGCCGCCTGCGCCTGCTCGACCCCGGCCTGGCCGGTCTTGACGGCGGTCGTCTTTTCCTCCGCCGTCTCGGCGCTGATGGCGTTGCTGGCGAGCAGCTTGTCGGCGCGGGCGGCGGCCGAAATCGCGGAGTCGAGCGTCGCCTGGGCCTGGACGACGGCGGCCTTCTGCTCGGCCAGTTCGGCCTTCAGCAACGCGGCATCGAGCCGGGCGACGACATCGCCCGCTTTCACGTGATCGCCTTCGGCGACCAGGACGTCGGTTAGGCGCAGGCCGCTCTCTTCAGCGCCGATCGTCGCCTCCTGCCAGGCGGCAACGGTGCCGGTGGCGCTGATCGACGAAGCGATCGCCTCGGAGCGCACCGCCTCGACCGCAACCGTCAGGCTGGCGCGCGGCGCCGCCACCGCCGGCGCGGCAGGTTCGGCGTTGCCGCGGCCATAGGCCCTGAGCGCCGCCATGGTGGCGAGCGCGAGCAGCAGGGCCGTCAGGGCGAGATATGTCCTACGCGATCTTGCGGTCATGATTTTCGTGGCCATCGGGCCGTTGCGAAAGCGGGAGCGACAGGCGCCAGGCGGCGAAGTCCAGCCGGATCGCGCCCTTCAGCATATCGGCCGGTAGCACCGTAACGACGGCGCGCCTGGGCAGCGCGGCGCGGCCGGCGCGCCTGGCCGGGCCGAGCGAAAATCTCGGGCTGGCCGATGCGATGAGCCGCAGCAGCATCAGGGCTTCCCACATTGTCGTGCCTTCACAGCATAGGGTGAATCCGGGATGGCGCGATCCGCCATCCCGGGCAAGGAGACCGGCCGGCCCGGGAACGGGTTGGATACCGGGCCGGCCGGCGCAGCGGGTCAGAGTTGCGCGCCGTTCCCGGGCTGGGGCGGCGGCATCAGGCCATCATTGGGCGGGCCTGCTGGACCGGCTGCATCATTCGGCGGACCGCCCCAGGGACCGGGGGGTGGTCCGTGCGGTCGATCCGCCGAAGCGAGGATTTCGAGTTGTTCGGGCGAGAGCTTGGCGCGCAGCTCGGCGATCGCGTCCTTCAGCTTGGCCGCAGAGCCCGCGCGCGCCGTGACATCGTCGGCCAGCCTTTCCTGGAAGGCGAAGGGATCGGCGTTGCTGGCCGGACCCGCATCAGGACCTTTCGCTTCCGGACTGCCGGTCCCGCCGGGGCCTCGATCGTGCCGTGGCGGCGAAAGCACCGCCTGCAGCGCGCTGGTATAGTCGCGCCAGGCGTCGAGCTGTTCGCTGCGGATGCCGACGCGGGTTTCGAGCGCGGCGAGCCGGGCGGCCAGCATGAATTCCGGTGGCGGCGGCCCCATGCGGCGCGGGCCAAAACCTTGCGGCCCAAAGCCTTCCGGGCCGGGCCGCATCGGCCCATGCGGGCCGAAACCCTGCGGGCCCCATCCTTGCGGCGGATACCGCATCGGGCCGTGATCCGGTCCATCCTGCATGGCCATGACCGGCGGCTCGCCGGGCGCGGCGTCCGGACCGGGCTGCGCCGCCAGCGCGGGGTGGACGGCGGCGGCGGAAAACAGGCCGAGCGCAAGAAGTCTGCTTCGCATGACGGTATCCCTTTCATCCATGTTTTGGATGCCGGCAGGATAGGAAGCGTGTTTGTCTGCTTCGCGTCGGCGTGTTGCCAAAGGTTTCCGCAAAAGGGCAATTTGTTTCCCAATGTTTCCCGATCCGCGTGAGAAACATTGCGTTGCAATTTTCCGTGCCGCTTGCGCGCGGCTCTCCCTATAATCGGCGTCAAGCAAAGGGCACGGTACATGCAGTCACAACCCCATATCCTCGTCGTCGACGACGACCGCGAGATCCGCACGCTGCTCGGGCGCTATCTCGACGGCCAGGGTTTTCGCGTCTCGGTGGCGGCCGACCGGCGCGAATGCGAGCAGAAGCTCGCCTCGGGCCAGTTCGACCTCACCGTGCTCGACGTCATGCTGCCGGACGGTTCGGGGCTCGACATCTGCCGCGGCCTGCGCGACCGCAAGCCGCATATTCCCGTCATCCTGCTGACGGCGCTGAAGGAGGATGTCGACCGCATCATCGGGCTGGAACTCGGCGCCGACGACTATCTCGGCAAGCCGTTCAACCCGCGCGAACTCACAGCCCGCATCCGTGCCGTGCTCAGGCGCTCGGCACCCGAGGAAGCCGCCACGGCGCCCCCGCCCCGCGCCTACCGCTTCGCCAGCTACAGGCTGGAGCCGGACACCCGCAAGGTGACGGATGCGCAAGGCGAGGCCGTCGACCTCACCGGCGCCGAGTTCGACCTGTTGCAGGTCTTCCTCGACCGCCCCGGCCGGCTTTTGTCGCGCGACCAGTTGCTCGATCTGACCCAAGGCCGCGAGCGCGACCCGCTCGAACGCTCGGTCGACGTGCTGATGAGCCGGCTGCGCCGTAAATTCGCCGACACCGGCGACGGCCCGCTGTTCAAGACGGTGCGCAATGGCGGCTACCAGTTCACCGCGCGCGTCGAGACGGTGGAGGCGCAGGCGTGAACTCGCTGCGCCGTCGCCTCATCATGCTGCTGGTCGCCTCGATCGTCGGCGTCGTCGGCCTGGCGACCGCCGCCGTCATCAGCGTGCGCGGCGGCGGGCCGCCGCCGGAACTCGTCGTGCCCTGGGTTGCCCAGCAGATGGAGCTGGTGGTGCGGCTGCTGCCCGGCCCGATCCCCGACGTGCTGCAGGTGCAATTCAGCGACCGACCGGCCGATGGCAAGGTCGACCGGCCGGAGACGGCGATGCTCAACGATCTGCTGCGCCGCCGTGGCTTCGACGTCCTGGCCGTCGTCAGTGACAAGCCGGATGAACCCGGCCAGCGTGCCTCCATGCGCCTGCCCGACAGCCGCTGGGCAATCCTGGAAATCGCCCATATCGATCCGCCCAGGCGCGAATGGCTGGTCCTGGCCGGCTGGATCTCGCTGATCGTGGCCGGCGCCACCGCCGTCTCGGTCTATTTCACCTCGGTGCTGATCAGGCCGGTCGAAATGCTGGAGGCCGCCGTCTCCAAGATCGGCTCGGACGGCGTGCTGGCGGCGGTGCCGGAAGTCGGCTCCGCCGAGGTCAAGGCCACCGCGCATGCGCTGAACCAGCTCTCGTCCAGGCTGAAAACCGCCATGGAAAGCCGCATGCGGCTGGTCGCCGCCGCCGGCCACGACCTGCGCACGCCGATGACGCGCATGCGGCTGCGCGCCGAATTCCTCGACGAGGACCGCGACAAGTGGCTGCACGACCTCGACGAACTCGACCGCATCGCCGACAGCGCCATCCGCCTGGTCCGCGAGGAGGTCAACCAGGACGCCGTCGAGCCGCTGGACCTGGAAAGGATGGTGCGCGATATCGAGGCAGAAATGGCCACGCTCGGCCATTCCGTCTCGCTCGGCCATCTCGACAAGGTTTCGGTACGCGCCGGCGCGCTCGGCCTGCGCCGCGCGCTGCGCAACCTGATCGTCAACGCCGCCACCCACGGCAAGGCCTGCACCATCGCGCTCGACCTCGCCGACGGGCGCGCCGTGATGACCATTGCCGATACCGGTCCCGGCATTCCGCCCGACCTCATCAACAAGGCCTTCGAGCCCTTCTTCCGCGTCGACCCCGGCCGCCAGCAATTCATTCCCGGCGCCGGCCTGGGCCTCGCTATCGCCAAGGAGATCATCGAGCGCTATGGCGGCACCGTGACGCTGGAGAACCGCAGGAACGGCGGACTGGCGCAGACGGTGGTGTTTGCGGCGGTGTGAGGAGGTGTAAAAAACAATGTCAGCGGGGCACGCCCCCCTCTGGCCTGCCGGCCATCTCCCCCTCTTGGGGGGAGATTGGCTGTCATCTCGGCTTTCGCCAACCACCAACGTTGCAGGAATGGGCAAGGCGCGCCCAAGCCGCCGATCTCCCCCCTTGAGGGGGAGATGTCCGGCAGGACAGAGGGGGGCGCCTGGCGCCAGCCTGGCAGAACCTGATCCTCGCCCACGAATGTACTCAGGCGGAAGACGAAAGCTGGCTCGAAGAGCGTTGGCCGCGATAGATTCGCGCCCGTTCCTCTCCCCCCTCCGGAGGGAGAGGAACGGGCTGGCTGGGAAAGCTTCGCGACCGTCTCTTTTACCCCGCTATCGCCAGCGGCACCGCGCTCTTGTTGGGGATCTGGATGTCGATTTCCAGCGTCGACATGGTCTCGCCGCGGTCCATCGAGACCTGGAGATAATCCTGGTCGATCTGCACGTGCTTGGCGATGACGGCCATGATCTCCTCGCGCAGGATGGAGACGAGGTCGGGCTGGCCGCGGCTGGCGCGCTCATAGGCGAGCAGCACCTGCAGCCGCTCGCGCGCCACCGGGGCGCTGGAGCGCCGCCTGAAGAGGTCGAAAACGTTCATGCCGCCCTCCTTCCGAGCAGACGGTCGAGGAAACCCTTGCGTTCGAAGGGCACCACCACCGGCAGGTCCTCGCCTTCCAGCCGCCGTGCCGCTTCGAGATAGGCCTTGGCGGCGCTGTTGAGCGGATCCGTCAGCGTCACCGGCGAGCCGAGGTTGGAGGCGCGCAGCACATCCTGGCTTTCCGGGATGATGCCGAGCAGCGGCACCGACAGGATTTCCAGGACATCGTCGATCGACAGCATTTCGCCGCGCGCGGCCCGCGCCGCGTCGTAGCGGGTGACGAGCACGTGCTTGGCGATCTGCTCGCCCTGTTCGGCGCGCATGGTGCGGGCGTCGAGCAGGCCTATGATACGGTCGGAATCGCGCACCGACGACACTTCCGGATTGGTGACGATGACCGCCTCGTCGGCAAAGCGCATGGCGAGCTGCGCGCCGCGCTCGATGCCGGCCGGGCTGTCGCAGAAGACATAGTCGAACACCGAGCGCAGCTTGTCGATCACCTCGCCGACGCCATCTTCGGTCAGCGCGTCCTTGTCGCGCGTCTGCGAGGCTGGCAGCAGGAACAGCGTGTCGACGCGCTTGTCGCGGATCAGCGCCTGCGACAGCTTGGCCGTGCCCTGGATGACGTTGACGAGGTCGAACACGACGCGCCGCTCGGCGCCCATGATCAGGTCGAGATTCCTGAGGCCGACGTCGAAATCGACCAGCGCCACCTTCTTGCCGGTCTTGGCCACCGCGGCACCCAGCGCGGCCGTCGAGGTGGTCTTGCCGACGCCCCCCTTGCCCGATGTGACGACCACTACCTTGCCCATGGAAAAAGCCTCCGTTGCCTGTTTTCGTTTGTTGTGCCGCGCGCCGCGCGGCTGTTGTCAGAGCCTGTCATCATGCCATCCCAAACCGGTCCGAGGCTTGCGCGCGGTGCCCCGGCGCCTGTCAGGGCCTGAACCGTGAAGCCGGTCGCCACCATCGGGCCGCCCCTAGTTCAGCGGCACGACGGCGAGCATGTCGCCTTCGAGGAAAGCCTGCACCGCCTTGCCGCGCGAGACGCCTTCCATCTCCTCGGCCGTCGTGTACCAGCCATCGACCGAAATCAGCTCCGCCTCGTTGCGGCGGCAGAAGATGCGCGCCGACCTGTTGCCTTGCGAGCCGGCGATGGCGCGGCCGCGCAGCGTGCCATAGACATGGATCGAGCCCGCCGCGATGATCTCGGAGCCGGACGCGACCGAGCCCAGCACGATGACATCGCCATGCGGATGGAAGATCGACTGGCCCGAGCGGATCGGCGACTTGACCATCAGCGTGCCGGCCTGCACCGCCT
Source organism: Mesorhizobium sp. BH1-1-4 (assembly GCF_020165665.1). Classification (NCBI taxonomy): domain Bacteria; kingdom Pseudomonadati; phylum Pseudomonadota; class Alphaproteobacteria; order Hyphomicrobiales; family Phyllobacteriaceae; genus Mesorhizobium; species Mesorhizobium sp. BH1-1-4. The sequence continues at coordinate 154,326 of NZ_JAIUIN010000010.1, read as the reverse complement.
CGGCCGCGCCGATGTCCTGGCCGACCTTCGCCGCCCTGCCCTTGCCGGCCTCGATTTTGACTTCGGCGGGCTTGCCCTCGTCGGACTTGCCGGCATCCTTGCCGGGTTCGGAAAACACCGTCTCCAGTTTGCCGGTCTCGTCAGCCGCCTCCGCCTTGCCCTTGCGGCCCGAAAGCAGCCCGTCCGAGGTCGCCTCCTTGGCGCCGGTCAGAAGCGGCGGCAGGTCGAGCCCGAGCGAAGCGCCTTCGAGCTCGATCGCATAGACCCGGATGCCGCGCGCGCCGAGCGAAGCGACCAGCAGCCCGATGTCGGCGACATCGGGCTTCAGCACGTTCAAATCGAGAACCACCGGCCGCCCGGCAAAATAGCCCGGCGAATTGCCGATCCAATGATCCAGTCCCTCCAGCCAAGCCGAAATCGGCGCCTCCGGCGCCAGCGTGAAGGCGACGAAGGAGCGGGCGCGAAAACGAATGGATTTGGTGTCCAGGGGGGCGGCAAAGGTCACGGCTGGCGAATCCTTACTGAGAGGTAAACGCTAGGGGGTTAATGGTTAACGAATGGTTAACGGGGGCGCGACGCTGGCGCGAGAAATTGGGAGGTCGGCTAAGCGCCCTCCCAAGATCGACGAACAAGCGGTTCCCCCAACCGCGGCCTTCAGCGGCGACGCGAAGCTGATCGAATGGCTGCGACCAAATGGGCATCTTCGAAAGGTTTGCTTATCAACGCCACGTCGTGAGGGCGATCCGAGATCTTCTCGGCATCGGCGTAGCCCGTGACGATGAGCGCCGGCCAGTCCGCGCGCAGGCTACGGGCGAAGCGGATGACGTCGATGCCCGAAATGAGCGGCATGGCAAAGTCTGTCACGATGACATCGAAGCGCTCCGGTTCCTTTTCGATGGCGGCCAGGGCCTGGGCGCCGCCGGAAAACGCCGTCACGTCGAAACCCGATTGCCGCAGCGACATCGCCGTCAACTCCCGCAGCGACTGACTGTCGTCGACGAGCAGAACGGTCGGCAACTGTTCCTCGGCCGTAGCCGGGAGATCCGTGCCGGCATTTTTGGCGGCGCTGACTTCGAAAACGGGTTCATCCCTGGCAGCGACGTCCTGCATCTCGCGTGAGCGGGGCAGCCAAAGCTCCATGGTGGTGCCGTGGCCAAGCTCGCTGTCTATCCTGAGCGTGCCACCGGACTGCTTGGCGAAACCATAGACAGTGCTGAGGCCAAGGCCCGTGCCCTTCCCGATCGGCTTTGTCGTGAAGAACGGTTCGATCACCTTGCTGATGACATCCGCGGCGATACCTGTCCCGGTGTCCTCGACCGCAAGCCTGACATAGTCGCCCGCGGCCAGCCCCTGCCCGGTGTGGCCGATGCTGCGATTGTGAGCCCTGACGCAGATTGTCCCGCCCGAAGGCATCGCGTCGCGGGCATTGAAGACTAGGTTCATCAAGGCAAGCTCGAGCTGCGCCGGGTCCGCATGAACCGGCCATATATCCTCACCGATATGCCAGTCGAAGCGCACCAAGCCGCCCAGAATCGGCGCCACCAGGCCGGTCATCGTGTCTCCCAAGCTCGACATCCGCACGGCAACCGGTTTCAGTTCCTGGCGCCTTGAAAAGGCAAGCATGCGCTGGATGAGATCCTTGCCCTGCGAAGCGGAGCGGCGCGTCATCTCGAGAACCTGGGCCGCCTTGGCGTCGAGGGCCACTTGCCTTTCGAGCAGGCTCAGCCCGGACAGGATCGCCGCAAGCAGATTGTTGAAATCGTGAGCAAGTCCGCCGGTCAGCTTGCCGATTGCATCGAGCCGCTGCGATTGCAGCAATTGGCTTTCCAGATGGCGCTGCTCGGTGATGTCCTGCATGGTGCCCAGCAGTTCGAGCCCGGCGCCATCCCTGGCGACCACACCCTGGTCGAGGAATATCCGGTATTCCTCATTGGCGCATCGCCAGCGGAACTCGCACGCATAAGAGCCGGTGTCGTGGGCGGCCGAAAGCGATCTTGTCACCGCGTCGCGATCGGCGGGATGGACCCGGCTGATGCCGAAATCGGGATCAGCCATAAACCGGTCCGGAGAAAATCCCGTTAGCCGCTCGACCCCTTTGGAAACGTAGCTTGCGGCGAATGGCGCCTCGGCCGCTCGGGCGTGAAAACAAATCGGCAGCGAGGCGAGGATCGTCTCCTGCCGGGCCTCGGAATGCCGCAGCGCCCGCTCGGCATCGAGTTTGTCGGAGGTCGCCTTCAGCGCCCGCTCGAGCAGCAGTTGCTCCCTGGCCGCATTCCGTTCGATTTCCCTCGTCTTTTCATAGAGATCGACGAAGACCATGACCTTGGACCGCAGCATCGCCGGGTCGAATGGCTTGAACAGATAATCCACCGCGCCGGCGTCATAGCCGCGCAACATATGCGCCTCTTCCTTGTTGATGGCGGTCAGGAAGATGATCGGTGTGGCGTTCGACCGTTCGCGCCTCCGGATCAGCGAGGCGGTTTCGTAACCGTCGAGACCAGGCATCAGCACATCCAGCAGAATGACGGCGAAGTCGTCCTTGAGCAGAAAACGCAGCGCCTCGTCGCCCGACTGGGCGCAAATCACCTGCCCCACTCCGTCAAGCGCCTCCTCTATGGCAAGGAGATTTCGCGCGTCGTCGTCGACGGCCAGAACGCGAACCGGCCCAAGGTTTTCGAACGGTTCGCTGCTTTCTGCTTCCATCGCGGCCATAGACTAAATCCGCCGAGGCGCGATCAGATTGCGGTCGTCGCCGTCTGCCCGCGATGTTCCCGAGCGCGAGCGCGAGCGGCCGACCCATACCCGCAGCAGGGCGAGGAGCAGGTCGAGGTCGACGGGCTTGGCGATGTAGTCGGACGCGCCGGCGTCCAGGCATTTCTGGCGATCTCCTTTCATCGCTTTGGCCGTGACGGAAATCAGCGGAATGTGCGCGATCTCCGGCTGCGAGCGGATCCGGCGCATTGTCTCGTACCCGTCCATCTCGGGCATCATGATATCGATCAGGGCGACATCGACATCCGGCGCCTCTTCAAGCATGGCTATGCCGTCCCGCCCCCGCTCGGCATGCCGCACCTCTATGCCGTAGGTCTCCAGCACGCTGGTCAGCGAATAGATGTTGCGAATGTCATCGTCTACGATCAGAACCTTGGCCCCGGCCAGATCGGCGTTGTCGAGTTGCTCGGAAGCAAGGGGGCCCTTGTCGGGCCTGTCGCCTGGAAGGGCCGCGGACATCAACAGCCCAAGCTGGGCAAAGTTGTCGGCGCGCGGAACATCGCTGAGCGGCGGATGCAAGGCGACCTGCTGTTGAAAGGCGTCCGGATGGGGCGTGAAGAAGAGCAGGCGCGGGACGAAATCACCGAACTGGGACATGATCTCGTCGAGCATCTGGGAGTTATCCTTGGCCGAACGGCCGAATCCGAACACGACGGCGTCATAACCTGCGATACCACCCCCGTCCGCATTGGCCGCGACGCGGCCGATGGCGGTGACCGACGTGACGCCGTCGCGAATGGCTTCGACCAGCGCCAGGCGACGCTCGGGATCCGGATCGGCGACCAGGACATTGCGTTGTGTCCTGAGCGTCCTTGACTGAATGTCGTCGAAGACACGCGAAAGTTCGCCGGCGGACACCGGCTTGCTGGAAACGCTTGCGGCGCCTCGGCGCATCAGAAGCTCGATGTCTTCGGCGCCGGAGATAACGTGGATGGGTATATTCCTGGTCTTCGCATCGTGACGTAAAAGGTCGAAAAGAACCCAGCCATCAATGTCCGAGAGGCCGAGATCCAGCGTGATCGCATCGGGCATGAGCTTGCGTGTAAGCGCAAGCGTTCCCGAGCCCGCAGTGGAAAGCACGCCTTTCAAACCGGCCGATCGCGCAAGACCAAGCAGCAGCCCGCCAAAAGTCGGGTCGTCCTCCACGATCAGCACCACCCTGTCCGACGGATCGATCGCGTCACGATCGTCGGCGAGTTCCGGCGTTCCTGTCGTGGCAGCGGCCGTAACGGACCCGGCGGCCGGCGAATGCTCGATTTGCGGTGCAAGACTGCTGCTGCGCGGACCGTCGAAGGGAATGACAAGCGTGAAGGTCGATCCCGTCCCAGGCTGGCTTTCGACGCGCAACTCGCCGCCGAGCAGGCGGGCGATCTCCCGGCTGATCGAGAGGCCGAGCCCTGTGCCGCCATATTTGCGGCTGGTCGTGCCGTCGGCCTGTTGAAACGCCTCGAAGATCAGCTTTTGCTTGTCTTCCGGAATGCCGATGCCCGTGTCGGTGACAGCGATTGCCAGCGCCTGCGGCGGTGCCGCCGCGCCGTTTGCGCGGCCGGTCCGCTCTGCATGGATGCTGAGCGTCACGTCGCCTTGGGAGGTGAACTTGAAAGCGTTGGACAAAAGATTGAGGACGATCTGCTGCAGCCGTTTTTCGTCCGTACGGATCGTCTCGGGCAGGATCTGATCGATCTTGATCGTAAACCCAAGGCCCTTGTCGGCCGCGAGCTGCCGGAAGGTTCGCTCCATATGCTGGCGCAGATGCGCAAGCGGCATGTCGTTGAGCTCGATCGAAACCGTGCCGGATTCGATTTTCGAAAGATCCAGTATGTCATTGATGAGGCTGAGCAGATCCGTGCCCGCCGAGTTGATCGTGCGAGCGAACTCGATCTGCTTGTCGTTCAAATTGCCCTGCTGGTTGGTGGCGAGCAAATTGGACAGGATCAGCAGCGAGTTCAGCGGCGTCCTCAGCTCGTGGCTCATATTCGCCAGGAATTCGGATTTGTACTTGGACGTCAGCGCCAGCTGTTCCGCCTTCTCCTCGAGGGCCCGTCTGGCCATTTCGATCTCGAGATTCTTGTTCTCGACCTGTTTTTTCTCGTTCTCGAGGAGCTGCGCCTTCTCCTGCAATTCCTCGTTGGTGGCGTGAAGCTCTTCCTGTTTCTTGGTGAGCTCGGTCTGGCGCGACTGCAGTTCGGACGTCAGAAGCTGTGACTGCTTGAGAAGCCCTTCGGTGCGCATGGTCGCCGCGATCGTATTGAGCACGATGCCGACCGACTCCATCAGTTGCTCGAGGAACAGGCGATGCGTGTCGCTGAAGCGGCTGAACGAAGCGAGTTCGATAACCGCCTTGACCTCTTCCTCGAACAATGCGGGCAGAACGATGGCGCTGGCCGGCGGCGCTTCGCCAAGGCCCGAGGTGATGCGCAGGAAGCTCGAAGGAACTTCGTCGAGCATGATCGCCCGTTTGTCGGCCGCGCTTTGACCGATCAGGCCTTCGCGGAAGTCCACACGTTGGCGGATCTTGGCTTTGCCCTCGGCGGCGTAGGACGCGGCCAGTTCCAGATAGGATTCTTCCTCGTCGCGATTGGTCACGTAGAAAACGCCATACTGCGCGTTCACCAGCGGCGCGAGCTCCGAGATGATCATGCGCGACACCGTGGCCAGATCGCGCTCGCCTTGCAGCATGCGCGAGAACCGCGCGAGGTTGGTTTTCAGCCAATCCTGCTCCGCATTCTTGAGCGTCTGATCCTTCAGGTTGCGGATCATTTCGTTGATGTTGTCCTTGAGCGCCGCGACCTCCCCGGAAGCCTGGACGCTGATGGAACGGGTAAGATCGCCCTTGGTGACCGCGGTCGACACCTCGGCGATGGCCCGCACCTGGGTGGTCAGGTTCGCCGCCAGCTGATTGACGTTGTCGGTCAGGTCGCGCCAAAGACCGGCTGCGCCCGGCACCCTGGCCTGGCCGCCGAGCTTGCCTTCGATACCGACCTCGCGTGCGACGTTGGTCACCTGATCGGCGAAGGTCGCCAGCGTCTCGATCATGCCGTTGATGGTGTCCGCCAGGGACGCGATCTCGCCCTTGGCATCCACGGCGAGTTTGCGCTTGAGATTTCCCTGTGCCACGGCGGTGACGACATCGGCGATGCCCCGCACCTGGTTGGTCAGGTTGGTCGCCATGAGGTTGACGTTGTCGGTCAGGTCCTTCCAGGTGCCGGCCACGCCCTCGACCTGTGCCTGGCCGCCGAGCTTGCCCTCGGTGCCGACCTCGCGCGCCACACGCGTCACCTCGCCGGCAAAGGAGTTGAGCTGGTCGACCATGGTGTTGATGGTGGACTTCAACTCAAGGATCTCGCCCTTGACGTCGACGGTGATCTTTTTCGACAGATCGCCTCGCGCCACCGCCGTCGTCACATCGGCGATGTTGCGGACCTGGCCGGTAAGATTCTCGGCCATCGAGTTGACGTTGTCGGTCAAGTCCTTCCAGGTGCCGGCGACACCACGCACCTGTGCCTGGCCGCCAAGCTTCCCCTCGGTCCCGACTTCGCGCGCCACACGCGTCACTTCCGAGGCGAAGGAGTTGAGCTGGTCCACCATCGTGTTGATGGTGTCCTTGAGTTCGAGGATTTCGCCGCGAACGTCGACGGTGATCTTTTTCGACAGGTCGCCCAGCGCAACGGCGGTCGTCACTTCGGCGATGTTGCGGACCTGGCCCGTCAAATTGGCGGCCATGGCGTTGACGTTGTCCGTCAGGTCCTTCCAGGTGCCCGCGACACCGCGGACCTGTGCCTGGCCGCCAAGCTTGCCGTCCGACCCCACTTCGCGGGCGACGCGCGTCACCTCGGAAGCGAAGGAGTTCAGTTGGTCCACCATCGTGTTGATGACGTCCTTGATCTGCAGAATCTCTCCCAGCGCATCGACGGTGATTTTCTGCGTGAGATCGCCGGTCGCGATCGCGGTCGCGACCTTGGAGACGTCGCGCAGCTGCACGGTCAGGTTGCCGGCCATGGCATTGACGTTGTCGGTCAGATCCTTCCAGGTGCCGCCGACCCCCTCGACATGGGCCTGGCCGCCGAGTTTTCCCTCGGAACCCACTTCGCGGGCAACGCGCGTGACCTCGGAGGCGAAGGAGTTGAGCTGGTCCACCATCGTGTTGACGGTGTTCTTGAGCTCCAGGATTTCGCCCTTGACGTCGACCGTGATCTTCTTGGAGAGATCACCGCGCGCAACGGCCGTCGTCACATCTGCAATGTTGCGCACCTGGCCGGTGAGATTGGCCGCCATCAGATTGACGTTGTCCGTCAGGTCCTTCCAGGTGCCGCCAACGCCACGGACTTCTGCCTGGCCGCCGAGCTTGCCCTCGGTGCCGACTTCGCGCGCGACGCGCGTCACCTCCGAGGCGAAGGAATTCAGCTGATCCACCATCGTGTTGATGGTGTTCTTGAGCTCCAGAATCTCGCCTTTCACGTCGACCGTGATCTTCTTGGACAGATCGCCCAGAGCCACCGCGGTGGTGACTTCGGCGATGTTGCGCACCTGGCCGGTCAGGTTGGCCGCCATTGAATTGACGTTGTCGGTCAAGTCCTTCCAGGTTCCGGCGACACCCCGCACCTGCGCCTGGCCACCGAGCTTTCCCTCCGTGCCGACCTCGCGCGCCACGCGCGTCACTTCGCCGGCAAAGGAGTTGAGCTGGTCGACCATCGTGTTGATGGTCGATTTCAGCTCCAGAATCTCCCCCTTCACGTCGACGGTGATCTTCTTCGACAGGTCGCCGAGCGCCACGGCGGTGGTCACATCGGCGATATTGCGGACCTGGCCGGTCAAATTGGCGGCCATCAGGTTCACGCTGTCCGTCAAATCCTTCCAGGTGCCACCGACGCCCTCGACGCGGGCTTGGCCGCCGAGCTTCCCCTCGGTCCCGACTTCGCGCGCGACGCGCGTCACCTCGCCGGCAAAGGAATTGAGCTGGTCGACCATGGTGTTGATGGTCGATTTCAGCTCCAGGATCTCGCCCTTGACGTCGACGGTGATCTTCTTTGACAAGTCTCCCGAAGCGACGGCCGTGGTCACCTCCGCGATGTTGCGCACCTGGCTCGTCAGGTTGGTCGCCATCGCGTTCACATTGTCGGTCAGGTCTTTCCAGGTGCCCGCCACACCCTTGACCCGCGCCTGGCCGCCAAGCTTGCCCTCGGTGCCGACCTCGCGCGCCACGCGAGTCACTTCCGAGGTGAACGAGGCGAGTTGCTCGACCATTGTGTTGACGATCTTGCCGATCCGCAGGAATTCGCCACGCAGCGGCCTGCCGTCGATCTCCACCATCATGGTCTGGGACAGATCCCCCTTGGCGACGGCGCCGATGACCCTGGCGACCTCGGCGGTCGGCTGCACCATGTCCTCGATCAGGTCGTTGACCGAACGGACACTGGATTCCCAGCTGCCTTTGGCGTTCCTGACATGGCCGCGCTCGCTGATGCGCCCATCTTTGCCAACCACCCGGCTCAGCCGCGCGAACTCGCGCGTCACCTGGTCATTGAGTTCGACAATTTGATTGAACGTGTCCGCGATCTCGCCACTCAACCCGTCATAGACGTTTTCGATGCGAACGGAGAAATCGCCGTTTCGAAAGGCTTTGAGAGCGTTGAGGATTTGCCGAGAGTCCAGTTGTTCCTTTGGTAACCGAGATACGGCCAAAAACCCCTCCACGCGAACCCCAAGCCCAGATCAAGCCGAAGCCCCTAACGCGTGGCCATTTATTTTGTTCCATATAGCTTGCGAGCGCTGAAGATGACGACGCGCTTTGCTGCCATCCCTAAGAGCACGAAGGAGGCCGGTTGGCCCATGGCGGTCCCGGCTCTGTGTACCGCTATGCAACAGCGACCCCTCAATGCCGCTTGAAATACTGCACCTCCCGTTCATGCTTCTCCGCGGCCTCGCGGTTATCGAACGTGCCCAAATTCCGGCGCTTGCCCGTCTTCTCGTCCTTCTTGCGCGAATAAAGCCGGTATTTTCCGTCCTTCAATTTCCTGATCATTTTTCGCTCCCTTGGAAGGACGAAGGGCCCGGTCGGGCCCTTCTCGCTTTCAGTCCTGATGCTCGGGCATTTGTTTCAGCTGGTCCTTGGTCCAGCTGGTCACGGCGTGGATGTCGCCGTCCTCGTCGCGCATGAAATCGAGTTCGCTGGCCAGCACGGCCACCGGCTTGGCGCCGATGCCCAGGAAGCCGCCGACATCGATGACGACCTGGCTGCCGTGCACATGGTCGACCGAGCCGATCTTCTCGTCATCGGGGCCGTAGATGGTGGCGCCTTCGAGCTCGTCCTGGGTCAGTTCGGCGTCGGTCAGCCTGACGTGATTGCTGTGGTCCATGGTTCCGCATCTCCTGTCCTGTGGTTGGGGAAGGAGGAACCTGCGAGCGGGGCAAGGGTTCCGACATTGTCTGGGATCACGGGGGCAGATGACCAGGGATAGCGCTCTACGGCGGCAGGCATACGTCCGGGCTGGCCAGCTCGATGAATCATCTTCTCATCGAGCTGCGCCAACGCATGTTCCGAAAGGCTTACGCGATCAGCGCCCGCGCTTCGCCTTGAGCCCGCGCGCGGCGTCCTCGATCGCGGCGCGGTCGGTGCCCAGGCGGTCGATCAGCTGCTGCGCCTCGTCGCCCGATATGCCGGTGCGCATGGCAATATCCTCGACCGTCAGCACGTCGGTGCTGGCGATCTCGCCTGTCGGGGAGAGCCTTGTTTGCGGCAGCGCGTCGTCCGCCGTCAGCGGCAGGGCGGCCTCCCGGTCGATCTCCATCTCAGCCTGGTGCCAGTGCCGGTCATGGTCGCCATGGCCGCCGCCCTCGCGCTGCCAGATCTCGTAGGCGCGGTCGCGGATCTTGTCGTCGCGGTCGTCGTTCATGTCAGTTCTCCCTTTTGTGAGGGAGGAACGCCGCGCCGGTGCGAACGATCCAAAAAATCTGCGTGATCGTCGGGAGCACGAGATGCGCCCTCAGACGCGCCACGGCGCTACTCGCACTGGCGCCTGGGTCCGCCGGAATAGGGCTGGTAGCTGTTGTCTTCAGGCCGGTAGGAGCGATAGCGGCTGAAGCAGGACTCGACATGGTCGGCGGAGAGCCCCGTCGCGGCGACCAGCGGCGCATCGCCGCCTTGGACATAGCTGACCTCGGTCGAAGGCGGCGCGGCCTGGTCGGTGGCACCGGCGTCGAGATAGGGCGAGACGCATGGGCGCTGCTGGCCGCTATAGGACATGTAGCTGTTGTCGTCCGGATTGTAGGAGCGGTAGCGGTTCGCGCACCATTTGACGTGGGAAGCCGGCAATTCGGCAGACGGCAGCCCGGCCTGCTCGTCACCGGCCGAGGGCGGCACCGCGCCGGTCACGGTCGGGTCCGGGGCTCCTTGCGCCCTGGCGGCGGCATCGGGTGCCGCAGTCTGCAATGCCGGTACGCGTTCCAGCGTCTGCGCCGCCTTGTCCACCGGCCGGGCGCTCCTGGTCCACAATTCCGCGACGCTGGCCGTGGGCCTGATTTCATGCGCGGGCTTGGCGGCTATCAGCCAGGCCGCGAAGACCAGCCCGCTGGCGAAGACCGCAAGGGTCAGCACGAAACCGCCGACCAGTCCCAATACCGCTTTCATGTCACGCTCCTTGAGTCCCCACTAATAGAATGCGGAGCATCAAGGCTGGTTCCAGGCGAGCGAGCGCTAACCGGAGGCAAGGTCGCGGCCGCTTCAAACCGGCAGCCTCACGGCAAACTGGTTCTCGACCGCCAGCAGCGCCGCCACCATCTCCTTGTCGCGCCGGCGCTGCAGCAAATAGCCGGCCAACAGCCAGTCCAGCGAGAACCTGCCCGCACCCGCGGCAGCCAGCACGAACATGCCGCCGGCAATGGCGAAATCCTTTTCGAAATGCAGCAATTCGTTCTGGCTGGCGAAGTTGGTGTGAAACAGCATGGCCGTCGCCAGGCAGAACAGGCCGAGCCCGACGGCGCCGGGTCGCGTCAGCAGGCCTGTCGCGATGGAAAGCCCTGCCCCCAATTGCAGTGCCACGGTGGCGATGAACAGCGGCATGCCGACGCCAAGAGCCGCCATCGCCTTGGCCGCGGCGGCGAAATGGGCGGCGAGCGTGACGCCTTCATGCAGGAAGATGAGGGCAAGCAGCAGCCGTCCGGCGAGCAGGGCCGCGTCCCTGACATAGGGCTTGGTGGCGAGGGCGTGCAGCTTCTCGATGATTTCGGTCGGTATCATGGTCGGGCTCCAATTTTGGTCGCAATCAAGCCGCACTCACCGTGGGACGCGCGGCGCTTCCCGGCTGTGATGTCTGAAAAGGCCGGAGCTGGCTCGAGGGAGAGCGCCGGCTCCGGCAATGGGCGCCAGCCACGAGCGCCCGAACTTTGGGTGACGGGGTTGAGGTTGGCGCCAAGGCCCCCTCATCCGACCGCTTCGCGGCCACCTTCTCCCCGCCGGGGAGAAGAGGCAGAGGCAGACTCGGTGCCCTCCTCTCCCCTCGGGGAGAGGTCGGATTGCCCCGAATTGCTCTTTGCAATTCGGCCTTGGCAATCCGGGTGAGGGGGAACTCGCGCCCCGCCCTACTGCGTCACCTTGGTATCGATGGCCTTCTGCAAATCGGCAAGCTCGTCGCAGCCTGCGGGGCACATTTTTTGCAGCGATGCCAGTTGCTCCCGCGCCTTGGCCATGTCGCCGGTCTCGACATAGAGCTCGCCCAGATATTCGCGGGCGGCCTTGTGGTCGGGTTTCAGCTCCAGCGCCTTGTTGTAGTAGGTCAGCGCGGTAGCGAAATCGCCGGTCTTGCGCAGCGTGAAGCCGAGCAGATTGTAGACGTCGGCCTGCTGGTTGTCCTGCGCGAGATCACGCAAATCCGCCAGCGCGCCCTGATAATCCTTGGCGTCGATCTTGGCCTTGACGGCGCTGAGGTCGGGCGCGTCGGCACCCTCTATGTCGTCGACCGCATAGGCCGGCATGACCGTGGCGACGGGAACCACGGTCAGCACGGCGACGGCGCCGAGCAGGCCGAACAGGGCATTTCTGCCCAAGAAAAATTGTTTCATTGTCTGTCTCGCTTGTCTCGATTGGGAGCCGACGCTCAGATTTCGACTGGGGTGAAGCCATAGGCATTGCCGTCCTTGACGAAGACGCCAGTGCCCGGGAACGGGAAGTGCGAACCGGAAATGCGGATGTTGTCGGCGATCACCCGGTCGATGATCCTGTGGCGCGTGGCGATGGCCGTCGGCCCATCCTGGTCGTAGCTGCCCTGCCACTCCGGATGCGGCGCCAGCAAAGCCGGCACATACATGGTGTCGGCCGAGATCATCAGTTGCTCCTTGCCGGAGTTGGCGAGATACACCGAATGGCCCGGCGTGTGGCCGGGTGCGGCGATGATCTGGATGCCGGGCGCGACCTCGGCGCCGTCCTCGACCAGCTTCCAGTTCTTCCATTTCGGAAAATTCTCGGCGATGCGCTTGCCCGCCGGCTTGCGGCCTTCGGGCAGCTTCGCCAGCCGGCTCGGATCGGTCCACCAATTGTATTCCGTGGCGTTGACGATCAGCTCGGCATTGGGGAACACCGGCGTGTTGGTGCCCTTTTCCATCAGGCCCCAGACATGGTCGGGGTGGAAATGCGAGATCAGGATGGTGTCGATCGCCTTGTAGTCGATTCCGGCGGCGGCCATGTTGGCCGGCAGATGCGTGGCGTTGGCCTGCCACTGGCCGACGCCCGAGCCCGCATCCATCATGATCAGCCTGCCGCCCATCCTGAGCACCACGACGGTGAGCGGAATGGGCATGAAGTCGGTGGTCAGGCCCGCCTTGGCGAGCGCGGCCTTGGTGTCGTCGACGGAAACGTCCTTGATGAAGGCCGGGTCGTGCGGCTTCTTCCAGATGCCGTCATAGATGGCGGTTACCTCGATGTCGCCGACCGTGTATTTGTAGAAGCCGACGGCGGGTTCCACCGGCGTCTGCGCGAAAGCGGGACGGGTGAATTCGAGCTTGCCGGCCAGGCCGAAGGCGGCGGCGGCAGTGGCGGTTCCGAGCAGTGTGCGGCGTGTCATGCTGAACATGGGTATTCTCCCTGTGAGGTTGCGTGGCGGAGAGGTGACGGAGAGCCACGCCACATGGCTCCCCGTCCTGATTGCGGGTGGGGTCCAGATCTCGAGGGTGGTCCGGACCCTGAACTCAGCGGCCCCAGATGCCCTGGCCGGGTTCATCCGCATCAGATTTCGTCGTTGCCCGCACACCGTGCCGGACCATGTCCGGCTTGGCGGTCGAGGCGGTATGGGTGTTGTCGATGGGGGCGGCCGCCGGGTTGACGGTGCGGTCGCCAAAATGGTCGCTACCGGCAAAGGCGGAACTCGAGGCAAGCACCATCGCGGCCACGCTGAGAGCGAGCTTGGTCATTTCAGTAAATCCTTGTTTTGTTTCTTCGCGTCGCGGGCCGGATTGGCCCCGCTGATGACAAGACCCGGCAGGGGCGTGCTTTATTCCCGGGCACTCGAAGAATTTTTGAAAAAGAAAACCAGGGCGGCGGCGGCGTTACTCGCCACCAGAACTGCCCGCGCTCTTGACTCGCCAGGGCGATTGCCTAGCAATCGGCACCGGGTTGGGATTTCTCGAATGATTGCAAGAGCAGCTTCATTGGCCGCGCTCGCGCTTGTGGCGGCCACGATCGATGCCGCCGGCGGCGACTATCTGCACCCCTCACCGCATCCCGAATGGGACAGCCGCGTCCAGACGATTTATGACGCCGCGACCCGGTCGGTTTCGCGAAAGACGGTAAGCGTCTGGGACCCGAGCCCGGAAAAAGGCCTCGACTTCGTCTGGGAACCGGACCCGAAACTGGCCGATGGCGGCCTCTCCGCCGAAGGACTGCCCTCCGGATCCGGACGGCTGCAATGGCGCATCGGCGGCTCGCCTTCCTACGATCCGTCCGCTGTCTTCGCCACCTATGTCGGCTCGCTCTCTCGGGGCAAACCGTCGGGACATGGCCGGCTGGAACTGCGCACGGGCGAATATCTCGACGGCGACTGGCTGGATGGCGCCCCCGACGGCACCGTCCTGTGGGTGGACGAAGCCGGCAACCGCTATGAGGGCCTGATGCGGCATGGCGTTGCCGACGGCCCGGCCCGCTATGTCTCGACCAATGGCGAAATCTTCACCGGCACGTTTCGCGATGGTGTCCGCGACGGCACGGCAACGACACAACTGCCCGGCGGCACGACCTACCAATCGGTCTGGCAAGGCGGCCGCGAGGTCGGCGGCAAACGCCCGGATCTCTTCGCCGATGCAAGGATGGGCGGCCTGCTGAAAGCCGGAACCAAAGCGGGCCAGGCGGCCGGGTTCTCCATCTCGGCGGCGATCGACGAACGCATCAATTTGGAGTCAGAGGAGGCGCTTCAGTACGAAACAGCCGCGTCAGGCGACAACACACAGTTCTACCCCAGATCAAACTACCTGATGAAATTCTGGAAGAGTGGAACCAATATAGACGTTCAAGACCATGTCCTCAGCATGACGTCCTGGGACCAGGTCTTTGCCTTCGTCAAAGTGGACCTGTCTTCGGAAAACAGCCGGAAAGGCAAGATTGCCAGCATGTCGCTGGATTTTTCCGAGAGCCAGGCCTTCAACAAGCCGATGCTCTCCCTCTACCCCGACGTCGGCTGCCTTGGGTTCAGTCCGCAATTCGCCATCATAAACCAGGGCTGGGGCAAGGTCCTGGAACCGGAATTTCATTTCGTATTTTCCGACGATAAGGGCAACACCTCCACGCCGTTGGACATAGAAGGCATCGATGATTTCGATTCATCGGGAAATATCGACGTGCTGAACTCGATCCGGCAGGCCGGGGCCGACGTGAATGCCCTGGCGACGCGGCATTTCAAATGCGCATCGATCGAAGGGCTGGAAGCGTGTTCGCAGCAGTTCCTGGCCGCAACCGACCTCGGCGTGATCGGAAAGTCGATATACAGGAACGAAGGCGTGATGCTGACCAATCTGGTCGGCAAGATGAAATACAAGTGGAAAGACCCGGCAAACAAAATTCATACCGAAGAACAGCCCTTCACCGTTCCGGTATCCCTCGCCGCGCTGGAAGTGCCGGAATCCGTCGCTGAATGCGGCTCCGGCATGAGTGGCTCACCCGAGGCGGCGCAGTATCAGGATATCCATCTGCCGCTCAACAGAAAGAATTACAGCATCAGCGTGCCGATGCGGGGCAATCGTGACATTTCGCGCCTTGTCGCCCGGTTCAAGTTTCACGCCGATCGCTCGTCCATCCACAAGTTCCGAGTTAAGGCCACATTCGCGGATGGAAGCGAGCGGCAAAGCAAACCGCTGGAACTGCTTTGGTTCAGGCCTCGCCCGGATAATTTCGAATACTACGACGCTGGTCGCAAATGCGACCCGGGCATCCAGTATAATGTCTGTCACTGACCAGGCTGGCTTCGAACAGCCCTTCATCGCGGGCCGCGATGCCCGCCACTGTTACATGAGATAGCCGCAAACTTGCCGCCCCGCTTCGGCGAAAAAGGCCAGTTACGGCCATGCCCAGACACAATCCAGAAACATAATTCAACAGTTCGGAAAAACTGCTGAAAAGATCGGATGGCATAACCCTCCCTCAACGGCCGGGAATCGGCCGTCGCACAGGCGCACGGGTATGGGCAATGCAACGAGGTTCGAACAGATGGACGGGTGCCCGGCACGGCGCTCGCCGCCGGTCGTGCCGAGGCGATGCGCCCGCCCCGCGCCATGCTCCCGAACATGTGAAGACGGAGCGGCCTGTTCCGTGATAACCGCGCGGCCAAAGAGCGGTCGGTTATCGCCGGTCCGGATCGCGGAAGCTTCCGTTTTGGAAGCTTCGGTCATTCCACCTCCATCAACACGGATCAAATTGCAGCGGCGCCACAGCCGACGATGCCTGCCCGCGGCGGCATGATCGGCGATTTCATTAGGACGAGAAAGTTTTGAAAATGGATCACGGTATCGATATTGCCGAACTGGACAGGGAAACGGCACGATCGGGCGGCGAGCCCGAGGCGCGCGCCGACATCGTCGGTTCGCTTGCAAGAATTGCCTCCACGACGACGGCGCGCAGCCAAGTCCTGACCGGCGCCGACTTCGCGCGGGCGGGCCAGCCCGACGAGCGGCTCGACAAAGTGTTCGAGCAGCTCGCCGAAACATTCGCCACCTTGCCGGCGGTGATCTCCGAGGGCCGCGTCTGGAGCTATCGGGAGCTGGACAGCCGCGCCAACCAGTTCGCCCGCCTGCTGGTGAAGCGCGGCGTGCGGCCGGGCGACCGCGTCGGGCTCATCCTCGACCGCTCGGCGGAAACCTATGTCGCCCTGCTCGCCGTGGCGAAGGCGGGCGCCGCCTTCGTGCCGCTGGCCACCGCCTTCCCGCAGGAGCGCATGGCGCTCATCATCGAGGACGCCGGCGTCAGCCTGGTCGTCACCATCGCCACCTATGCATCGCGGGCCGGGGAGCTGCCGGTTCCGCATCTGTTGATCGACAGCGCGGCGGGCGAAATATCGGCCCAGTCCGGGGCGCCGCTGAGGCCGCACAAGGCGCCGGCCGCCGCTGCGAGCGACGACATCTGCTACATCCTCTATACATCGGGCACGACAGGCAGGCCCAAGGGCGTGGCTATCCGCCACCAGAGCTTCGTCAACTTCATTCGCGTCGCCGCCGCGTCCTACGGCTACAAGCCGGGCGACCGCGTCTACCAGGGCATGACCATCGCCTTCGACTTTTCCTCCGAGGAGATCTGGGTGCCGTTCATCGCCGGCGCCACCGTCGTGCCGGCACCTGGCCAGATGCCGCTGGTCGGCGAGGAGCTCGCCGATTTCCTGCGCCATCACGACATCAACTGCATGGCCTGCAGCCCGACGCTTCTGTCGTCCATCACTTCAGATGTGCCCAGCCTGCGCACGCTGCTGGTCGGCGGCGAAGCCTGTCCGCACAATCTGGTGGTACGCTGGTCGAAGCCCGGCCGGCAGATCCTCAACACCTATGGCCCGACCGAGGCGACCGTCACGGCAACCATGGGTGCGCTGACGCCCGACCGGCCGGTGACGATCGGCGCGCCGCTGCCCACCTATTCGATCGCCATTCTCGATCCCGTGTTGCCACAACTGGCCGACCCCGGTGAACTGGGCGAGATCGGCATCGCCGGCATCGGCCTCGCCGTCGGCTATCTCAACCGGCCGGACCTCACCGAACAGAAATTCATCGCCGATTTCCTCGGCCTGCCGAACAACCCGTCCAAGCGCATCTATCGCACCGGCGACCTTGGCCGGATCAACGATGCCGGCGAGATCGAATATGCCGGTCGCATCGACACACAGGTGAAGATCCGCGGCTATCGCATTGAACTGGGCGAGATCGAGGCCGTGCTGCTCGACCAGCCGGAGATCGCGCAGGCCGCCGTCACCACCTGGGAGATCGAGCCCGGCCGCGTCGAGCTCGTTGCCTATTACGCGCCCAAGGCCGGCCAGCCGGCGCTCTCGCGCGCCGACCTTGCCCAGACGATGAAGCGGCGGCTGCCGGACTACATGGTGCCCTCCTATCTGGAGGAACTGCCTGTCATCCCGATGACGGTCTCCAACAAGGTCGACCTTCGCCAGCTGCCCAAGCCGACCAGCGTCCGGCTCTCGGCCGACCGCGCCATGGTTGCGCCCGCCAACGACGACGAGCGTTTCCTGGCCGAGGCGCTATGCGCCGTGCTGAAGTTCGACGACGTGTCGGTCGAGGACAATTTCTTCGACGATCTCGGCGCCAACTCGCTGCTGATGGCGCATTTCTGCGCCCGCGTGCGCACCCGCAAGGAATGGGCGACGACGTCCATGCGCGACATCTATCTCTATCCCACCGTGGCGCGCCTGGCCAAGCACCTCAGCGTATCGGAAGAGATGACGACGGCGATCAATGAGCCCGTTCTCACCCGCCGGGCCTCCAACCTCGTCTACTGGACCTGCGGCGCGGCGCAGCTCTTGTTCTACGCGCTCTACAGTTATGTGGCGCTGTGGGCGATCAATGGCGGCCTCAACTGGGTCTATGACGCGCTCGACGAGCCGCTGCAGCTCTATATCAGGTGCGTGGTGCTCTCGGGCGGCGTGTTCTTCGGCATGTCGGGCTTTGCCGTCGTCGCCAAATGGGTGCTTGTCGGCCGCTGGAAGGCGGAAGCGTTCCCGATCTGGGGGCTGCGCTACTATCGCTTCTGGGTGGTCAAGACCTTGATCCGCTCCGCGCCGGTCGTCCTGTTCCGGGGCAGCCCGCTCTACAGCCTGTACCTGCAGCTGCTTGGCACCAGGATCGGCAAGAACGTGGTCATCGAATCCCGCGCCGTGCCCGTGTGCACGGATCTGATTTCGATCGGCGACCGAACCATACTGCGCAAGGAATCGCTGATCCTCGGCTATCGCGCCCAGGCCGGCTATATCCACACCGGGCCGTTGACCATCGGCAGCGATGCCTTCGTCGGCGTCGGCTCCACGCTCGACATCGACACCGCGATCGGCGATGGCGGCCAGCTCGGCCATTCCTCCTCGCTGCAGCGCGGACAAAGCATCCCGGACGGCGAACACTGGCATGGATCGCCGGCGGTGCCGACCACGGCGGACTATTGCAAGGTGCGCAATGTCAACCCTCCCCGTATCAGGCGCTTCCTCTACGAGGCCGTGCAGCTGATCGGGCTGTTTGCCATCGTCACCCCGCTGCCGCTTCTGTTCCACAGCTATTGGGAGAATGTCGGCGACGACTATCAGGAGACGATCGGCATTGTGGCGATCGGCACGACGGTGACGCTTCTCGGCTATATCGCCCTGGCCTTCCTCGCCGCCACGGTGGTGCCGCGCCTGTTCAACCTGATCCTGAAGCCCGGCCGCACCTACACGCTTTACGGCTTCCGCTACTGGCTACAGACGGTTGCCGAGTTCTCGAGCAATTCGCGCGTGCTGGGGCTGCTGTTCGGCGACAGCTCGGCCATCGTCCATTATATGAGCGCGATCGGCTGGAACCTCAACAAGGTGGTGCAGACCGGCTCCAATTTCGGCTCCAACCAGCAGCATGAAAACCCGCTTCTGTGCGAAATCGGCACCGAGACCATGGTGTCGGACGGGCTGTTCATGATCAACATGCACAAATCCGCTTCCGCATTCCGACTGGAACCGACCCGGATCGGCGAGCGCAACTATCTCGGCAACAACATCTACTATCCGCCGGATGGGCGCACGGGCGACAACGTCCTGCTCGGCACCAAGGTGATGGTCCCGATCGACGGGCCCTTGCGCGAGAATGTCGGCCTTCTCGGCTCGCCGTCCTTCGAGATCCCGCGCATGGTGGCCCGCGACAAGGAACTCATCGCCGGCATCAACGAGGACGACCGGCAAAAGCGCATCTCGGCCAAGAACCGGCACAATCTGGTGACGATCCTGCTGTTCGTGGCGACGCAATGGGTCATGCTGTTCGCCACGCTGGCGATCTGGGACCGGGCGCTGAACTACTACACCGAATGGGCCGAGATCGCGCTCTTCGTGGCGGTCCTTTTGACTTCGGCGATCACCATTCCGTTCTACATCTTCGTCGAGCGGGCAAGCCTCGGCTTCCGCAAGCTGAAGCCGCGGATGACGACAATCTACGACGTCACCTTCTGGCGCCACGAACGCCACTGGAAGCTCGCGGACTCGCCCATCGTGCGCCTGTTCGCCGGCACGCCGTTCCGGCCGATGATCCTGCGCATGCTGGGCGTCAAGGTGGGCAGCAGGGTCTATGACGGCGGCGCCAATCTGACCGAGCGTTCGCTGGTCGAGATCGGCGACGACGTCACGCTCAACGAGGGCTGCGTCATCCAGGCCCATTCGCTGGAGGAAGGCGCGTTCAAGTCCGACTTCATCCGCATCGGCGATGGCTGCACGCTCGGGCCTTCAGCCTTCGTCCATTACGGCGTCGTGATGGGCAAGGGATCGATGGTCGATGCCGATTCCTTCGTGATGAAGGGCGAGGAGCTGGAGCCCAACTCCATCTGGCGCGGCAACCCGGCCAAGTTGCATCGTTTTGTCGAGCCGGTCAGCGAGGCCGCCGGGGCAACGGCGTCTTGACGGACCGCGCGCCCGGCAGCGTGGACATCCGTATCGTCCCGGTGACCAAGGCCAATCGCGCTTTGGTCACGGCCCTGCGACTGGCTCCGGAGCAGGTGGATTTCGTCGCCGGCAATGCGGACTCGCTGCGCGAAGCCCGATCCGACCGGGACGCGCGGCCCCGCGCCATGATGGCCGGAGACCAGATCGTCGGGTTCCTCATGTACGACGCGCCGAAGGATGATGACGAGGCGCGCATCTACCGCTTCATGATCGACCGCGCCTGGCAAGGCCGGGGCTATGGCAAGGCCGCGCTGCGGGCGGTGCTGGAGGAAATCCAGGGGCTCGGCCACGTCAGGCACGTGTCGATCTGCTACGAGCCGCGGAACGAGGCGGCACGGCAGCTCTATCGCGGCGCCGGTTTCGTCGAGGAAGGGCTCGACGAGGACGGCGAAATGATCGCCGATCTCATCCTTGCGGCCGCCGCTCGATGACGCCATCAGCCGGTCCATCTTTCCCGGATCTGCCGGAGGAAATCGCCTTGGCGCGCGCCATCGCTGCCATGGCTCCAGCCGGAGTGCGCACGGGATGCCGGCTCATCCGCGAAGGGGACGAGGCCTATCTGTTGCCGGCGGAGGCGGGCTCCATCCCCGCCCGCCAGCCGGCCATGCGCCGGGCCAGCGGCGCGGCGCGGTTGCTCGCGCACCGGCTGCTGGCGGATGCCGGCTTCGACGGTTTCGCCCTGCTGCGCACGGCCTCTGGCGCACCTGCCTGGCCGGACGGGATAACCGGCTCGCTCGCGCATGACGACGACATGGCCGTGGCGGCGGTCGCGCCTGTCGGCCAGATCGTCTCCCTCGGCATCGATGTCGAGCCGGCGCTGCCCCTGCCCGACGAGATTTCCGCCCTTGTTGCCATGCCCGCCGACCGGACGGGTACCGCCGACCGGCAGCTTGCCGGCCGCATCCTCTTCGCCGCCAAGGAAGCGGTCTACAAGGCCGCCTATCCGCTGGACCGCCAGGTGCTGGGCTATGAAGACATCGCGGTAAACCTCGAGACCGGCCACGCGACGACGAGCACGGGCCGCGAAGTCAGCCTCATCTACTGCGTCGCCCCGCGTGTGGTCGTGTTGGCGTTTGTCGACGATGACGGGGTTTAGGGTCGGCTCGACTATCCCT
Organism: Mesorhizobium sp. BH1-1-4; assembly: GCF_020165665.1. Taxonomy (NCBI): domain Bacteria; kingdom Pseudomonadati; phylum Pseudomonadota; class Alphaproteobacteria; order Hyphomicrobiales; family Phyllobacteriaceae; genus Mesorhizobium; species Mesorhizobium sp. BH1-1-4. The sequence continues at coordinate 133,301 of NZ_JAIUIN010000010.1, read as the reverse complement.
GCTCCACGCCTGAAGCCAGCAATCTCCGGCGTTGGCGCCGCCCCTCACTGTCCTGCCGGACATCTCTCCCCGTAAACGGGGCGAGAGGGCTGGCCGCAACGCCGGCGTCTTCTTGCAACGCTGGAAATTGGCGAAATCGCCGACGGCAGCGCCCTCTCCCCGTCACTATACGGGAGGAGGATGCCGGCAGGCAGGTGAGGGGCGGCGCGGACGCTGCGCCATTATGAACAGTTGCCATGACGCTAGCAGAGGTAATATCCCAGCCTCACGAGCCGGCAGCTGGATTCTTCGAGGGCTGTTCTTCCCGAACGTCCACGATCTCCCGGTAGTCCCGCACCTCCCCATCCAGCCCGCGTATCAGCCACCTCTCCCCGTCCCGCGCCTCGATAGGACATGGTCCGAGCGGCACCTTCCCTCCCCCCTCCGGCAGGTCGATGACGTAGACCGGATTGCAGATCCCCGACAGGCGCGCGCGCAACGCTTCCACCAGCGCCTGGCCTTCGGCGATCGTGGTGCGCCGGTGGGCCATGCCGCGCGCGAGATCGCCATGGTGCAGGTAATAGGGTTTTATCCCGAGCCGGTACATCAGCTCGCGGCAGAGCTCCTCCAGCACCTCGACCGTATCGTTGACGCCCTTCAGCAGAACGCTCTGGTTGAGCAGTACGAAGCCGGCTTGTCGCAAGGTGCGGCACGCCGCTTCCGTGGCATCGGTGATCTCGCGGGCGTGGTTGAAGTGGGTGACCACCGTCACCATCAGCCGGCCCTGCAGGGCTTCCACCAGCCCTGGCGTGATGCGCGAAGGCAGCGCCACCGGCACGCGGGTGTGGATGCGCAACAGCCGGACATGGGCAATAGTCTCTATGCGGGCGCGGATTTCGGCGAGTGCGTTATCAGGCAGCGACAGCGGATCGCCGCCGGTCAGGATCACCTCGCGGATTTCGGGGTGGCCCGCTATATAGGCCAGCGCCGGCTCCAGCGCCTTGCGCGTATAGCCACGGCCGATCGAGGTCAGCGATTCCTTGCGGAAACAGAACCGGCAATAGACCGCGCATTGATAGGTCGGGAACAACAGCACTCGGTCCCCATGGCGATGCGTCAATCGCGGCACCGGGCTGAATTCATGGTCGGCGATCGGATCGCCAAGCTCGCCATCGGCCTCTTCCAGTTCTTGCGGCGACGGGATCACCTGCGCCCGGATCGGATCGGCGGGATCGTTCCAGTCGATCAGGTCGAGATAGGTTTTTGGCGCGCGCACCTTGTGCAGCGTGGCGGCGGCTTGCGCGGCTTCGCGTTCGGCCGGCGACAGCGGCAGGCAAGCGAGGTCGCGCACATGGCGCACGCCGGCGCGGACATCGTCCTGCCAGGCGGTGTCGGGGGCGGTCGCGCGGGTGGCGTCTTTGAGATCGGTCATCGGGGTCTCGGGTTTTTGCCGCGGACCTATCGGCCGGATGGGCTGTCGGGTCAACCACTGGGCAAGCCAATCACGCCCGCCGCACTCGCCGCCCTTTGCCTTCACACCCTCCGCCCACCCTTCCCCGACATCGCCACAAAAGCGCTTTCGATCGTCTCAAACCTCAGCTCCGGATAAAGCGCCCCCGCCTCCGGGGTGGCCGTTTCCAGCGCGGTCTCGCCACGGATCCAGAATGCCCGCAGCAGTCCGAGCCCCGGAACCGCCGCGATCAGCGCCTCCAACTCCTCGGCGCTCATCTGCTTGACGCGCGGCGAGCGGCCGCTCACCCGGCGCCAAAGTTCGATCATCGCGCTTTGCGTGATCCTGTTTCGCGCAATACGGATTTCGCTGCGCACCGCATTGGGGTCCTCTAGCGCGCGCATCGTGACAGCCGCGATATCCTTCTCGCTGACAAACGTCGCCGGCACATTGCCTTCGCCATAGAGCGTCACCTCGTCGGGCGGCAGTGGCGACGAGCCGAAACGCGTCAGGTCGCCAAGCGTCGCCACCCAGGTCGAGAAGAAGCCGTTGGTGTAGATCACCGTATAGGACAGATCGGCCTGCCTGACGGCGTCGAAGACGGCCCGCTTGATGTCGAGCGGTTCGATCGAGCCGGGTGCGGCGGCGGCAAAGTCGAGGCCGAAACCGGCGGACGGCACATAGCGCGAGACGCCGGCATCCCTGACCGCGCGCACCAGCGTCATCTCGCTGGCCGAACCGACATGCACCGAACTGATGACGCGGTCGACCGAGCCGAGCGCGCGCACAAGGCTGGCATAGTCGTCGAGATCGCCAAGATGGATGGTGGCGTCCAATTCCTTGAGCGGGCGCACCCGCTCCTCATTGGCCGCCGTTGCCGGCCGCATTAGCACATGCAGGCTGTCGCCATTGCGAGCGCTGGCCTTCGCCATCTCGCTGCCCAGAAGTCCCGTCGCGCCGATGATCAGGGTGCTGGTCATATCGCCCTCCCATTGCCCAAAATTCCGTTGGCAAGAATGGAACCGTCCCAGTCGCGTTCGAGGCCGATGTCATGCAAACGGCGGTCGGAGAGCCTGGAAACCTGGCGCAGTGTGCGGCGGCGCACGAAGGCTGCCGCGCTCCTCATGGCAAGGCCGCTCATCGCGCTGCCGATGGGTCGAAGGGTCAAGGTCATTGTCCGTCTCCTATTTCATTGGGCGCAAGCCTGCCGACATCGCCCACCGGGCGAGCATGACGATTGCTCACACTTCTCTGGTCAGTTCAGCGCATCGACAAACCGGAAGTCCGGTATGGATGCCTGGTACGCCTGGATATTGGGTGATTTCGGGCTGGACGACAAACGACTCTTTGTGCAGAATTTGTGAGCAACGCTCACAGGTCGAACCCATGCCGCGCAGATTGCCGCCCCTCACCGCTCTGCCCGCCTTCGACGCGGCCGCCAGGCATTTGAGCTTCTCCAAGGCCGCCGAAGAACTCAACCTCACCCATGGCGCGGTCAGCCGCGCCATCCGCAACATCGAGGACAGGCTGGGTATCCAGCTCTTCGATCGCGGCACACGCTCCGTGCGCCTGACCGCTGTCGGCGCGGCCTATGCGGTCGAGGTCGGCAAGGCGCTCGACCAGATCGCCGCCGCCACCATCGCCGCCACACCCGACCGCTCGACCCGCATCCTGAACGTCAGCACGTCGGACGGTTTCGCCGGCCGCTGGCTGGTGCCGAGACTGCATCGCTTCCATCGCGCCAATCCCGACATCGACGTGCGGCTGGCGACTTCGGGCGTGCTGGCCGATTTCGTCAGCGACGGCATCGACATATCCATCCGCTACGGCCGCGGCGGCTATACCGGGGTGACGGCGGAATTCCTCGCCGACGAGGAGGTCTTCCCCGTCTGCAGCCCGGAACTGCTGCAAGGCGAGCACCCGCTGCGGCTGCCGGAGGATTTGCGGCATCACAAGCTGATCCACGATGCCTTCCGCATCGACTGGGCGACATGGCTCGAACGGGCCGGCGTCGAAGGCATCGACCCCAAACGTGGCGTGCGTTTCGATTCCGCCACCTTCGCCGTCGAGGCGGCCGTGCATGGCGAAGGCGTGCTGCTCGGCCGCAGCGCGCTGGTCTCGGCCGACCTCGCTTCCGGGCGGCTGGTGCGGCCCTTCGACCTCGCGCTGAAATCAGCCGCCAGCTACTATGTCGTCTATCCGGAAGGCGCGTTGCGCCAGAAAAAAATCAAGGCATTCCGCGACTGGTTGTTCGCCGAGATCGCTACCGATTGGGTTGGCGTGCCCAAGAGCCAGGCGCCCGAAGCCACCTGAGCGCATCCGGTTCCATCGATTGAACAGGCGTCGGCGACGGACCAAACGAGACAGGTGGACAGCCCAAAGCTGCCCACCCGGCCCCCGCCGCTCATGCATGTCGCCCCAAAAGGGGGCATCGGTATTTTCGGGAGCCGCCATGCATTGACGGCCCAGAGTGAACGCTGGCGCTCGCGGCGACCAGTCGTCATATGACGGTGTCGCGCTTCACGAGGCCGGCTTCGGCCTACTCCCTGGCGCGGAAAGCCTCCGGCACGATGAAGACCTCGTCGGCGCGGCCATAGCCGCCGTCGGCGATTTCCTCCACCAGCACCATTGTGGTGGGCCGCACGCCTTCGCCGAAAAAGTCGACGAACATGGCTGTCGTGCGGTGGATGAGGTCTTCCTTCTGCGCCTTGGAGAGAGCGGCCCGCGGCATCTTGAAATTGGCGAATGGCATGGTCTTTTCCTGTTTCTGGAGGTTGGATTTCTGGAGGTTGGTTTCAGGTTTTGGGGATGAAACGGATCGGCGGACGGCGGCGGCCCGCCTCCTCAGATCACGCCGCCATTGGCGCGGATGATTTGCCCGTTGACCCAGCCACTGTCCGGCCCGGCCAGGAACGAGACCACGCCGGCAATGTCGTCGGGCTGGCCGAGCCTGCCGAGCGGGACCATTTTTCCGATGGCCTCGATCTGCGCCGCGCTCTTGCCATCCGTGAACAGCGCCGTCTCGACCGGCCCGGGCGCCACGGCGTTGACGGTGATCCCGCGCGCGCCAAGCTCCTTGGCCAGGATGTGCGTCATCGCCTCGACCGCCGCCTTGGTGGCGGCATAGACGCCGTAACCCGGCTGGTAGAGGCCGACGACGCTGCTCGAAAAATTGACGATGCGGCCGCCGTCGCGCAGCCGCTTTGCGCCTTCGCGCATGCCACGGAAGACCCCGCCGAGATTGATCGCGATTTGGGTGTCGAAGAAGGCGTCGTCGGCCTGCGCGATCGGCGAAAGCTTCATGATGCCGGCATTGTTGACGAGGATATCGATGCCGCCGAAGGCCTTTTCGCCGGCGTCGAAAAGGCTGGCGATCCCGGCCGGATCGGCGATGTCGGCCCGCACGGGGATCGCCTTGCCGCCATCGGCTTCGATGGCGCGCGCCACGTCCTCGGCCTCCGCCTGTCCCCGCGCATAGTTGACGACGACGGCGATGCCGTCACGCGCAAGCCGCCGCGCGATCGCCGCGCCGATGCCCTTGGAGGCGCCGGTCACGATCGCCGTTCTGGCTTGATCCGTATTTCTTTGGCCTGAAGTCATGGAAGTCTCTCCTTATCGTTGGCGAGACGGATATAGGCCAGTGCACTTTCCGGATAATCGGCCCTCAATTGACATCACCATTCGGAAAATGCGAACAAACCGCATGGATCGGCTCGACACGATGCGGCTCTTCGTCCGCGTGCTGGAGCGGCGCAGCTTCACCGCCGCCGCCGCCGATCTCGGCCTGCCGCGCTCGACCGCGACGGAAGCGATCCGGCGGCTGGAGGTGCATCTCGGGGCAAGGCTGCTGGAGCGCACGACGCGGCAGGTCAACGCCACCCAGGACGGCGAGGCCTATTATCAGCGCTGCCTGTCGATCCTGGCCGAGATCGAGGATGCCGAGGCCGCCTTCCGAGACGCCGAACCGTTCGGCCTGCTGCGCATCGATGCCAGCACGCTGCTCACCCGCACCTTCCTGCTGCCGCGCCTGCCGGAATTTCTCGAAAATTATCCCCGCATCGACCTGCAGATCGGCCAGGGCGACCGGCTGGTCGATCTCGTGCGCGAGGGCGTCGACTGCGTCATCCGCGTCGGCGAACCGCCCGACAGCGGCATGATCATGCGCCGCCTTGGCATGATCCGCGAGATGACTTGCGCCAGCCCCGCCTATCTGGCGCGCCACAGCACGCCAGCCTCCCCCGACGCGCTGGACGGCCATCAGGCGATCGGCTTCGTCTCCTCGCGCACCGGCGAGGTGCTGCCCTTCGAATTCACCGTCGCCGGCAGGACCCGCGAGGTGAGGCTGCCCGGCCGCGTCGCCGCCAACAATTCCGACACCGCCGCCGACCTGGCGCGGCTTGGCCTCGGCCTCATCCAGGCGCCGCGCTATCGCTTCGAGAAGGATTTGGCCGAGGGCACGCTGGTCGAGGTGCTGGCCGACTACCCGCCATCGCCGACACCGCTGTCGGCGCTCTATCCGCAGAACCGGCAGCTTTCGCCGCGCCTGCGCGTCTTCCTCGACTGGGCGGCGCGCATCTTCGCCGAGGCGAACCTGTAAAAACCGGAGGCGTCGATCGTTGCCCATCGGCGCGATCTGATGGCATTGTCGCCGCGACAGCGCGCCATGGGGAGATGGGGCGCCGCCAGGGAGGATTTTCATGACCACGACACAAGGCGGCTTGCCGCGCTATGAGGACGCTGTTTCGGGCTTCCGCATCGAGGATGAGATCGCCAGGCTCGACGGCGACCCGGCGACCGGCATCAACGCCTATGTCGAATGCTGCGGCCGCCACGCCGGCCAGAACCGGTTGGCGCTACGGGCGATCTCCGCGAGTGGCGAGCTCAACGAATTCAGCTTCGAGGATCTCGACGCCATGTCCGGCCGCGTCGGCAATCTGCTGAAGGAGTTGGGCGTCGGTCCGGGCGATGTCGTGGCCGCCATGCTGCCGCGCATCCCAGAGTTGGTGGCGCTGATCCTCGGCGCCTGGCGCATCGGCGCCGTCTACCAGCCGCTGTTCACCGCCTTCGGCCCGAAGGCCATCGAGCATCGCCTCGGCTATAGCGGTGCAAAACTGGTGGTGACCAATCCGGCCAATCGCGCCAAGCTCGACGAGGTCGCCAACCCTGCGCGAATCGCCACCATCCTCGGCGCGGGCGAGACGCTGCCTGCGGGCGACATCGATTTCCGCGCCGCCCTTGCCGCTGCTTCGCCGGCCTGCGAACCGGTGATGCGCCGGGGCGAGGACCTGTTCATGATGATGTCGACCTCGGGCACCACAGGCCTGCCCAAGGGCGTGCCGGTGCCGCTCAGCGCTCTGCTCGCCTTCGGAGCCTACATGCGCGATGCGATCGGGCTGCGCCCCGACGATGTCTTCTGGAACATCGCCGATCCCGGTTGGGCCTACGGTCTCTACTACGCCATCACGGGCCCCCTGCTGCTCGGCATCGCCACCACCTTCAACGAGGGCGCCTTCACCGCCAAGAGCACCTATGACGTCATCGAGCGGCTCGGCGTCACCAGCCTTGCCGGCTCGCCCACCGCCTTCCGCCTGCTGCTCGCCGAGGGGCCGGACGCCGCCGCGCGCGCAAAAGGCCGGCTGCGCGTGGTGAGCAGCGCCGGCGAGCCACTCAACCCCGAAGTGATCCGCTGGTTCGACGCCCATCTCGATGCGCCGATCCACGACCATTACGGTCAGACCGAGAACGGCATGATGGTCAACAACCATCACGGGCTTTCGCATCCTGTCCGCGCGGGCTCGGCCGGATTTGCCATGCCGGGCTACCGGATGGTGGTGCTGGATGAAGCCGGCAACGAGCTCGGCCCCAACCAGCCCGGCATCCTTGCCGTCGACATCGCCAACTCGCCGCTGCGCTGGTTCGGCGGCTACCACCAGGCCGAAACCTCGGCCATTTCAGGCGGCTACTACCGCACCGGCGACACGGTGGAATACGAGCCCGACGGCTCGGTCTCCTTCATCGGCCGCGCCGACGACGTCATCACCTCGTCAGGCTACCGCATCGGCCCCTTCGACGTCGAAAGCGCGCTGATCGAACACCCCGCCGTCACCGAGGCAGCCGTGGTCGGCGTGCCCGACCCGCAACGCACCGAAATCGTCAAGGCCTTCGTCATCCTGGCGCCGGCCTTCAAGGGCAGCCCGGAGCTCGCCGAGGAACTCGCCCAGCATGTCAGAAAGCGCCTCTCGGCCCACGCCTATCCCCGCGAGATCGACTTCGTGAGCGAGCTGCCGAAGACGCCGAGCGGCAAGATCCAGAGGTTTCTGCTGCGCAAGGCGGAGGTGGAGAAGCGGAAGGGGTGACATCTCGCGGCCACATGTAAAACCGTTGCGCGGACCGCGCGCGGAACAGCAACTTTGAAGTCTGGCCTGTCGAAAACAGTCGTTGTGGTCAGTCCCGCCAAGCCTCGGGATGGGGTAGCTTGCAATCGCCGATGGATGGATTTACTCCATCTTTTACTTGGTGGGCGGGGTGGTGGTAATCGATCCTCATCGCGCATTGCTGAATTTGCGAAGCGCGGTTCGGAGTGGCGGCTCCGATGATGGAGGCAACTGCCGGTGTCCACCGTTCGTCATTCAATCAGCAAGCCTGGAACCTGCCTGTTGCGGCGCTCGACCGCCGTAAGTGATATTTTAGGGGTGGCAAAAATGCCCGTCGGTCCGATTTGTCCGGATCGGCCCAGGTCCGATCGGCCCAGGTCCGACCTCGCATCTTCTTTGAACCGGCAATTGCCGCAGGCGGACACATCAGCCCTGCGCCTGCACCGGCTTTGGCACGCCATGCTGATGGCCGGCCTGTTCGGCTTCGCGTCGCCGGCCATGGCCCAGATGGTCTGCTCTCCCGTGGCGGGCACCGCCTGCGGCGCCTCGGGCGGCGCGGCATCCACGGGCCATGCAGCTCCTGGCGGCCAGGGCAACGGGCAAGGCGGAGCCGCGATCGACCTCCAAAATGGCGGCGCGCTCCTGCCAGGCATGCCTGCTTCGAACGGCACGGGTGGCGACGGCGCCTCGGGGGTCAACGCCGACGGCTCCCCCGGCGGCGCAGGCGGCGCGGGCGGCAGCCCGCCGACGTTGGTGACCGTGACCACGGTCGGCGGTCGCGGCGGCGACGGTGGTTCCGGGACTGCACCTGGCGGCGGTGGCGGTGGTGGCGTGGCTGTCTATGTCGCCGCTGGCATGGCGTCCGGCGGAGTAACGTTCGTCGGAGGAGCGGGTGGCAACGGTGGCGCACCTGACATGGGCGGCGGGGGTAGTGGCGGCGGTGGCGGCGGCGCCGGTATTCTTCTAGGCCCGTCCGACGGCGTCCAAGCGGCTATAGCGAACGGCGCTTCGACTGGCGGTGAAGGCGGCAATGGCGGCGAAGCCGTAATCCCGGACGCGACGTGGGGCGGTGGCGGCGGTGGTGGCGGCGACGGTGTGCTGGCGCTTGGCACCAATGCCGTGATCGGTATCGATGCCGCCACCTCGATTACAGGCGGCACGGGTGGCGTGGGCGGCGCGGGCAGTTCTGGCAACGGCATCGATGGCAACTCGGGTTCGGGCATCCGGGCCATGGGCACCGGCCTCTCCGTGACCAACAATGGCACGATTCAGGGTGGCGAAGGCAGGGGCAGCGGCGCGGGCGGCGTCGGCATCATCACCCAGGGCGGCGCTTCCATCGTCAACAACGGCGTGCTCGCCGGCGGCCTGGACACGAACGGCCGCGCATCGTCGGTGCTGTTCAACGGCTTGGGCAGTACGCTTACCTTGCAATCCGGATCGTCGCTCACTGGTGCCGTCGAGCTGGCTGCCGGCGCATCGGCAACCATCACTCCCACCGCCACCAGCACCATCGACGGCGCCAAGCTTGATGGTGGCGGCGCGCAACTGACGCTCAATCTGTCATCGGCATCGCTCGACATCCAGTCGAGCGTCACCGGCGCCGGCGATCTGATCAAGACCGGCGCTTCGACGCTGGCCCTCAGCGGCGCCAGTTCCTTCGCCGGCGCGCTCGACATCGAGGCTGGAACGGTGGCCATGGGTGCGGCCGGCAGCCTTTCGCAGTCTATTGCTGTCAAGCTCGCCAATCCGGGAGCCGGTTTCGATATGTCCGCGGCCGATCAGACCATCGGCTCGCTCACCGGTGTCGCGGGAACCACGTTAAGTCTCGGAAGCAAGACGCTTACCGTGGGCGGTCTCAATCTCAACACCGGCTACGGCGGGACGATCGGCGGTTCCGGCAAGCTGGTGAAATCCGGCACCGGCATCCTGACCCTGTCGGGGGCCAACACTTACGGAGGCGGCACCAGGATCGAGGCGGGCACGATCAAGCTTGCCGGCGGCGGAGGCATCGGCACCGGCGGCCTCGACACGACCAATGCCGGCACATTCGATCTTGGCGGTCTTTCCCGGACCCTGTCGGCGCTCAATGGGCTGGCGGGCAGCTTCATCACCAACTCGGCGGCTGGCACTGGGAGGCTGACGGTCGACGGTTCCGGCGATTTCAGCGGCATCATCCAGGACGGAACCGGCCCGCTGACGCTGACCAAGGCCGGCGCCGGCACGCTGACGCTCAATGGCGTGAACACCTACACCGGGCTAACGACGGTCTCGGGCGGAACGCTGATCGTCGGCGGCGACGGCCATTCGAGCGCCGCCATCGCCGGCAATGTTTCGGTCGGGAACGGCGCGACGCTCGGCGGCCACGGAACCGTTGGCTCCACGGTGATCAATTCGGGCGGCAAGCTGGCGCCTGGCGCTTCGATCGGCACGCTCACGGTCAATGGCGACCTGACGCTCGCCCAGGGCAGCATCCTTGCCTATGAATTTGGCGCGCCGGGGGCGAATTTTTCCACGCCGGGCATTTCGGACAGTCTTCATGTGACGGGCGACCTGACCATGAACGGCACTACGCTTGCTGTCACCGACTCCGGCGGATTTGGCCCTGGGCTTTACATGCTCGCCGATTACGGCGGCTCGCTCACCATGAGCAATGGCGGCATCGTTCCGCCAGTCGGCTACACTATCCAGATCCTGGCGGCCAACAAGCAGATCAACCTGGTCAACTCGACTGGCCTGGTTCTCAATTTCTGGAACGCCAATGGCCTGGCGAGTGCTTCGCAGATGGGCGGCGGCGATGGAACCTGGTCAAACACCTCGCCAGTTTGGACGAACGAGGGTGGCACAGTGACGGGGGCGATGCAGCCACAACCGGGCTTCGCCATCTTCGGCGGCGCGGCCGGAACCGTGACGGTGGATGATTCGAACGGCGACGTCGCCGCGACCGGCATGCAATTCGCGTCCGACGGATATCGCCTGACCGGCGATGCCCTGACGCTGGTGGCCGATGCCGATCATCCCGCTCCGGTGGAGATCAGGGTCGGCGACGGCAGTGCCGGCTCTTCGGCCTGGACGGCGGTCATCGACAATGCGATCGACGGCGGCGCCGGGCTGAAAAAGACCGGCGCCGGCACGCTGGTGCTGAACGGCGCCAACCTCTATTCCGGCGGCACGACCCTGGAGGCCGGCGTGCTGTCGGTCTCCTCGGAGGCCAATTTGGGCGATGCCGCCGGCGGGCTGATCTTCAACGGCGGCACGCTCAGGGTCACGGGCACGGCCTATACCGGGACGACCCGTGCGACGACGCTGACCGGCGATGGCGTGATCGACGTCGACGATGCTGGCAACCGGTTTGCGCTGGATCAGGTCATCGACGGCGCGGGCGGATTGACCAAGCAGGGCGCCGGCACGCTCGTGCTTGGCAAAGCCAACACTTATACCGGCGCCAGCACGCTCACCGACGGCACGCTTGCGCTGGCGGGCACCGGATCGATCGCGACGAGCTCCAGCCTGACGATCGATGGCGGCGCCTTCGATCTCACCGGCCTTGCCGGCGACACCAGCGTCAACAACCTTTCCGGCGCCGGCGGCGCGCTGAAGCTCGGCGCCGGCACGCTGACCGTCGACCAGAGCGTGGACGGTTCGTTTGCCGGCACGCTGTCGGGCGTCGGCGGACTGACCAAGAGCGGCGCCGGCAAGCTCACCTATGACGGCGACGGTTCGGCCTTCGCCGGCATGACGACGGTCGCCGGCGGCACGCTGGTCGTCGGCTCGACCGCAGGCAGCAGCGCGAAGCTGGGCGGTTCGCTGGAGGCCGACGGCACGGCAACGCTTGCCGGCCATGGCAGGATCGGCTCCGGCGCCGGCAGCGTGGTCACCATCGCCTCGGGCGCAACAATCTCGCCGGGAAGCTCAATCGGCACGCTGACCATCGACGGCGAATACGTGCAGCAGGCCGGTTCGACCTATCTGGCGGAGATTGCGCCGGACGGCACTTCGGACCTGGTTTCGGTGACGGGCACGGCCACCATCGAAGGCGGCACCGTCTATGCCTCGAAAACCTCGGGCAGCTACACGCCCGGCACCATCTACACGATCCTGACGGCGACCGACGGGGTGAGCGGGCAGTATGACGCGCTCGACCAGAACACGCCCTTCGTCGATCTCAAGCTCACCTACGATCCGACATCGGTCCATATCAGGGCCGTGCGCAACAATGTGAACTTTTGCGCCGTGGCCACGACCGGCAACGAATGCGCCGTCGCCGATGCCGTGGAAAGCCTCGGCGATGGCAATGTGCTGTTCGACGCCGTTGCCGGCGTGCCGAGCGCGGAGGTGGCGCGCGCCGCCTTCGACCAATTGTCGGGCGGCCTTCATGCCTCGGCCAGGAGCGTGCTGATCACCAACAGCCAGCTCATCGGTGATATCATCGACGCCCGCCTGCGCGCCGCCTTCGGCGCGGTCGCCGCGGAGTCCGCGCCGGTGATGGCCTATGGCGAACAAGGCAAGGACAGCCGCGCGACGGCGGCGATCGACGGCGCGCTGGCACCGGCCGATACGCTAGCGCCGGCCGCCTGGGGCACGGCCTTCGGCGACTGGGGACATCTCGACGGCGGGATTTCGTCGACCACCGGCGGCTTCCTCACCGGCATCGACGCGGCGTTCGGCAGCGGCTGGCGGGCCGGCATAACCGCCGGCTACAGCCACACCAGCTTCGACACCGACATGGCCTCGGGCGACAGCCAGAACTGGCATCTGGGCCTTTATGGCGGTGGCCAGTGGGGAGCGCTGGGGTTGCGGGCGGGCGCGGCCTATACGTGGCACGACATATCGACCGCGCGCAGCGTCGACTTTCCGGGCTTCAGCGACCATCTGTCGGCCGACTACGATGCCGGCACCGCACAGGCTTTCGGCGAGCTCGCCTACGGCATGAAGGCGGGAACGGTCGGGCTCGAGCCCTTTGCCAACCTTGCCTATATCAATCTCCACACCGATGGTTTCGCCGAGAAGGGCGGCGCGGCGGCCCTCACCTCCCCATCCTCGAACACCGACGCCACCTTCACCACGCTCGGCCTGCGCGCCTCCACCGAGATCGGCCTGGGGTCGATGACGGCAACCGCACGCGGCACGCTCGGCTGGCGCCATGCCTTCGAGGACGAAACCCGGTCGGTTTTCGCCTTCGCCGGCTCCGACCCCTTCACCATCACCGCCCCGATCGCCAGGGACGCCGCCCTGATCGAAGCCGGGCTAGACCTCGCGCTCTCGCCCAACGCCACGCTCGGCCTAGCCTACCGGGGCCAACTCGCATCGAGCGCCTCTCAAAACGGCTTCGATGCGAGCTTCCATCTGAAATTCTGAGGGGGCCGACCGGCGAGGAAAGCGCGGGATCGAACGTCTCGCGATCAGCGAGGCAGCGGTGATGGGGGGCGTACCGGATCCGTCTCTTGGCCCTCCGCGCCTAGTCTAAGCGAAAGGTCGAGAGTGACCTGACCATCTCTTCATCGATACTTCACCATAGCGACAACGGTCATGGAACGTTCCTGATCGCTGCGGACTTCTGGGGGCACCGTCACTTCGAATGAGGTCCCGCATGAAAGTCACCGCAGCAGGCATCGACCGCATCAAGATCGGCAATGCGGACGCGAGCGGCCAGGGCGCGCATTTCGTCGTTTGGCTTTACCTTCAGGTCGACGAAGGCGGCACGCAGACCGGGCAGGAACTGGTGGTGTCGGTGCCCTACGATGCACGCATGACGTTCGACGATCTCGCCACCCAGGCTTTCGAAAAGGCGCACGCCATGCTTCGCGCCTGCTGCGAGATAGACGAGGCGATGTGGTGGAAGCAGTTCAACCGCAGCCTGGCGCCCCTGCCCGAATGGACGTCGGGCGCCCAGTAGTTGGCAGAACCAGGCCTTGAGGCTGGCGGGATGGGGCGAACGCCGACCAACGCGGATCGCTAGGGGTCGACTTCGCATCGAATGCTCACGCCGGCGCCCTCCTCGGCCGCGTTGACGACGCCCCACAGCGGATCGGGATCGTTAAGGCCTGCCATCCTGGCGCCCGCCTGCAAAGGCAATCCGGAGCCTGCCCAGTACGTCAGAAAACGCCTCTCGGCCCACGTTTGGCCGCGCGAGGCGGAGTTCGCGAGCGAACTGCCGAAGACGCCGAGCAGGAAGACCGGCGATTCCTGCTAGGAAGGCGGAGGTGGAGAAGGGGCGGAGCCGGTGGCGCGCCGATTGCAGACGCTTGGCAACGATATGTGAAGGACTTAAGTGGGGCGGAAAAGAGGGCTGGGGATAGCTGATCCTAACGCCGACGCAACGGAAAGTCCTAAGTTAGACCACGAAAGGCGTCAGAAGCAGACGATGCCGGCTTGCGAGTGTTCCCAACCCCGCCTAAGCATTGCCAATGATGTCACGCACCTATGAGCAGCTTATCCCTAGACGCCTACGCGATCCATTCGAAAAGGCGCTCGCTATGGACACTGGTTACGTCCTCGATTTCAGCGACCGAACCTTTGCAGATTTCTTCTTCGAAGGGCTGAGTATCGACATCTCTGTTTCGAACCTTTTCGACGGCAGAGGAACGTCTAAGGCGAAGCGGCTCCGCTCGTTCATCGAAAGAGCGCCCGCGAACGTAGTTGCGAAGGCGCTGCGCGAGTTATGGGAGTATCGCGAGTCCTTGTCGTGGCCGAGCGTCGGCGTCAGAGACAACTACTTTGCAGTTGTCGCGATATTTGAAGGTGCAAGCGATCACATCGACACATCAGCATTTGAAGCGTTCGAACCCAGTCAAACCCTGGACGAGCTGATTGCGGCGATCCGTCGTGATCTCGATGCGAAGAAGCCCCAAGCAGGGCTTGACCGTCTGCACACGTACTGCATGAAGCGGTTCGCTTCGCTCGTGCGCACGCATGGCGGCGGCGAGTGCGGAGAGAACGATGCGCTGCACGCCAGAGTCGGTCGGTATGTTAAACTGCTTACCGCGCAGCGCAATCTGACTGAGATGTCGGAGCGTATAATCAAAAGCTCAATCAGCGTGTTCGAGTCATTCAATACGATTCGGAACAACAAGTCGTTGGCGCATGACAATTCTGATCTGATTCAACCCGGTGAAGCGCGCTTCATCTTCGATAGCGTGGCTGCACTTCTGCGGTACATCAAGGCTGTGGACGGTCGGTCTTTCGAAGACTGACGAGGGCCAGAAGCGGACCGTCTGGTTGTGACGCAAAAATACGGCGGCGACGTTCAATCTAGACGAGCGTGCCAAACTACTTCCTCTCAAGCTTTGCTCTAGGGTTTTAATCCTTGGATCGTTGCTGATAGCTCATCAAGTTCTGTAGCCGCAGCATCGCCACCGTACGCGGGCAGGGAGATAATATGCAGACGCTTGAAGGTGCTTTTCAACTGTTGTTTCCAGACGCACCGCGGTCGCTGTCCTCTTTTTCAGAGCCGCCGGCACTGCCAGCTGACATATTCGCATTCGCGGGCTACATCCTTGATGGCAGTAGTGCATACCATCATGTTGCGCCCGATAACGGTCCGCCCATCGGATCGCATCAGCTTACCGTCGATGATACGTTGAGAGACCGTGCTATCAAGGTCGGGAAGCAATGGCGTGAGAATGCGACGGAACCGGGTAAGCTTCCCAGTGTCCCACAACACGTGACCGAATTGTGGCGTCAGCTAGCTGACCATGCCCATCAGGACGTTCATTCAGGTCCTTTAATAGGTAAAGAGTTGCCGAGATGGTGGATTGTGCTGCTCGAACTTTTCATGATCGCCGACGAGGCGAGCCAGGACGTCGGGTTTGTCTTAAATAACGTCTTTTACGCCCCTGTGCTGGAGGCTTTCACGCAGGAAGATGTTGTCAGCGGCCGAGAATTCAGACGTGTGCAAAGCGGCACCATCACGCTTTCTACTGCTGATACCAGTGTTCTGTGCGTCCAACCAAAATCTCGCACGCCCTCGGTCGGCTGCACCATGCGGTCCATGAGCCATCACCTTGCGTTGCTTCCGAGATCGGGAGAAGTAAGTGCACGTTGGCAAACCCCGGTGTTCGGAGAACCTGCGGCAGATGCAGGGGCCCTCGGTCTTCTGCTGATCCCCTTCCCATATCGGATACAACCAGAGGCGTTCGTGGCCGGCGGTAACGTGAAAAGCCGTTGGGGATGGTTCGATGTAGAGCAGAGGTGGTTACCCGCAGAATCGGACAAGAGCGGACGCAAAGCATTTGTCGATTTTGTTCTCGAGCTCACGCGAGCAGCTCGGCGCGCCGGGAAGCGTGTCGATGGCGTCGTGCTGCCCGAACTTTCTCTCGACTACGCCCTTTTTGCTCAATTGGCGAAGGCCATGAGTGAGGAGGGTAAAGTGGATTTTCTCATTGCAGGGATCAGCGATCGCGAAAGCCGCAAGGGCAACTTTGTGGCGATAGCTCCGTTCTTCCAATTCGAGGGCGCAACAGATGACTCAGGCCTCAGCTTCCGAATTCGAGAAAAGCATCACCGCTGGAAACTCACCAAAGACCAGATTGAGGCATACGGGATCGGAGATGCACTATCGACTGACCGCAACTGGTGGGAACATCTGGACCTACTAGAACGCGACCTCGACCTTTTCGTCTATCGAGGCGGCACCTCTCTCACAACACTCATTTGCGAAGATTTGGCCCGTGTAGACCCTTGTCAGGTCGTGTTGCGATCCATTGGACCAAATCTGGTGATTGCTTTGCTCATGGACGGCCCGCAACTTGAGGGACGCTGGCCTGGTCGATATGCAACGGTTTTGGCAGAGGATCCGGGATCATCCGTGCTGACCTTCACGTCTCTTGGGCTTATCGAAAGACAAAACGCGCAGCAGCTCGAAAAGCCGAACACGCAGCAGCGCTTTCCGCTTTCAAGCTCTGTAGGGCTGTGGAAGGACGAGGCAAATGGTGTACAGCGCTTGGAGCTTCCACGCAGCGCGGACGCCATCTGCCTGCAGCTCAAAGCAGCCTCAAAGACCGAGCACACTCTGGATGGACGCTCTGATGGCGAATACGCGCACCGGTGGGTGTTTGAAAACTATTTTGGAATTACGGCTGTACCCAACAAACGCCCAAAATGGATTCCCACAGGCGAAGCACGCTAAGACTTGTTCTTGGCGGTCGAACGAGGGCGCAGCGTGCCGTAAGCAGCTTTAGCCTGAGTGCGGAACGCTTTAAAAACCCGCTGCTCTTCTGCCGTACGAGCGGGTAAATTGCGCTCTTTGATTGCGTCCTTCGCATCGCGCGTAACTTTAACGTAACGTTCCTTTAAGTCAGCCATAGTCACTCCGTCGTGAGGAACATAGTCGGTAACTGCCGCCGCTTCAACAGGGATGCGGGCGCTGACATTCCCTAAGCTTCCCGGTTATGGTTCCCCCCTCACCCCACCATCTGCAGCGTCCCATGCCGCCGCACCTCGGCCTCGATCTCCCGCACCAGCGTCTCCAGCGCGGGGTTGCGGGCGTTGCGGGCGCGGCGGATGACGTAGGCTAGGTCAGGCGGCTTGGGGAAATTCTTGTCGGCGATCTCCATGCCGGGCTGCAGATGGCGCTGGCTGAGCAGCGCGACGCCGAGGCCGGAGGTCACGCCGGCGATGATGCCGGCGGCACTCGAACATTCGAACACGATCTCGAACACCGTTCCCTCGTCCTGGCCGAGATCGAGGCCCCAGCGGCGATAGAAGCAGTTCTCGTCGAAGGACAGGAACGGCACCGGCTCGCCTTTCACCAAAGTCAGCTCGGGCGACTTCACCCAATGCAGGCTCTCGCGAAAGAGCAGGACGTCGGTCGGGCGGACCTCGTGCTGGAAGACCTGGATGATGGCCGCGTCGAGGGCGCCTTCGCCCAGCAACTTCTGCAGGGCGAGGCTCATGCGCACCTGCGTGCGCACGCTGACCTCGGGGTAGAGCCGGCGAAACCGGCCAAGAATGCGCGACAGGTCGGTGCAGGTCGTGTCCTCGGTCATCCCCAGCGCGATCTTGCCCTGCAGCGTGCTTTTCGACAGGCTCAGGATCGCCTCGTCATGGATGCCCAGGATGCGCCTTGCATAGCCCAGCAGATCCTGCCCTGAGCTGGTGAACATCGGCGCATTGGCCTTGCGGCTGAGGATTTCGCAGTCGAGGCTCGCTTCCAGCCGCCTGATCTTGTGGCTGACGGCCGACTGCGACAGGCCCAGCATCTCGGCCGCGCGGGTGACGCCGCCATGCTTGTCGATCGCCACCATCGCCCGCAAGGCATCGACATCCAGGCGGCGGTTCATCACTCCAGCCATGACAATCCTCGTTCGAAACGAAGTAATACTCCGCGTCCTGGCGCGGAACCGGTTCTCAGGCAAATGGATATGCCAGATTTCGTGGCTATTTCATGGATGCATCGAAATTTGTCATGTGCAATGGCGCAGGCACGCCGCCATAAGTCGCCATCCGATCGGCCGTGATCCGCCTGGCGCATCGGCGCCGCTGCAACGAAGAGACCGCATGACGTTCCCTCTGCCCCATCGCCTGGTCTGGCCGCTGCTGGCGGCCGCCCTGGTCATCAGCTGGAGTTCCGGCTTCGTCGGCATCCGCTACGCCAGCGAGAACGCCGACGTCATGCTGGTGCTGTTCTGGCGGACCTTGATGTCGGGACTGGTCCTGCTGCCCTTCGCGCTCATGGTCGGGCCGCGCATCGGCGCACGCGCCCTGGTGCAACAAATGGCCTTCGGCGTGGCGATGATGTTCCTCTATCTCGGCGGCTTCGCGCTTGCCATCGGCCAGCGCGTGCCGACCGGCCTCGTCGCACTGATCTCCGACCTCGTCCCGCTCGCCATTGCGGCACTGTCGCAGCCCGTTCTCGGCCACCGACTGACATCGAGGCAATGGACCGGAACGGCGCTCGGGGTGGCCGGCGTGCTGATCGTCTCGCTGAACAGCCTCAGCCTCGGCAGCGCGCCCGCCTGGGCCTACGTGGTGACCATCGCTTCGATGATGGTTTTCGCGCTGGCGACCGTGCTGCAGAAGCGGATGGGGACGATCGACATGCCCATCCACCAGAGCCTGTGCATCCAGTGCCTGACGGCGTCGATCTTCTTTGCCGCCTGCGCCGGGTGGAATGGCGGGCTGATGCCGCCGCTCGATGGCCGTTTTGAGTTCGGCATCGCCTGGCTGGTGCTGTTTTCGACCTTCTTCTGCTACGGCGTCTACTATGTCAGCCTGCGCCTCCATAGCGCAGCGCAGGTCAGCAGCGTCATCTATCTCAGCCCGCCGGTGACGATGCTGTGGGCCTGGCTGCTGTTTGGCGAGCCGCTTTCATGGGCCATGGTCCTCGGCCTCGCGGTGACGCTGTTCGGCGTCTGGCTGACGTCCTCGCGCAGCACTGCATCCAGGGGCGAGGCAGGTTTGCGGCCGGTCGGGCAACCGGCCGATTGATCGAGATCCACGCAAACGCCAACCCAAGGGAGTGACCCCCGATGAAGCTGACTGATTTCAAGGCCCTGACCTTCGACTGCTACGGCACGCTGATCGATTGGGAATCCGGCATGATCGAAGCCCTGAAGCCGCTGACCCAGCGGGTTGGCGGCGCCTTGAGCCGCGACGAGGTCCTGCAGGCGCATGCAAGGCATGAATCGAGCCAGCAGAACTGGACGCCGCAAAAACGCTACAGCGACCTTCTGGCTGTCGTCTACAAGCGGCTGGCCGAGGAATGGGGCGTCGTGGCCACGCCGGAAGAGTGCATCGCCTATGGCCAGAGCGTGAAGGACTGGCCGGCCTTTGCCGATACCGCCGCCGCCCTGCAATATCTGAAGCAGCACTACAAGCTCGCCATCCTCTCCAATGTCGACAATACGAGCTTCTCCTTCAGCAACAGGAAGCTCGGCGTCGATTTCGACGCGGTCTACACGGCCGAGGATATCGGCTCCTACAAGCCGTCGCCCCGGAATTTCGACTATATGCTGGAAAAGCTGGCGACGCTCGGAATCAGCGGCAAGGAGGTCCTGCACACGGCCGAAAGCCTGTTCCACGATCATGCCGTCACCAATGGCCTCGGCCTTAAATCATGCTGGATCCAGCGCCGGCACGCCGATCAGGGTTTTGGCGCCACCATGCATCCCGGCGACATGCCGAAGGTGGACTTCCGCTTCGACAGCATGGCCGACCTGGTGGAGGCGCACAGGGCAGAGGTGCGCGCCTGATTGACCATCCGCAGCGGGGACGTCAGTTCTTTTTGTGGGCGCGATCGAGCGGCTTTCCGGCCGAGGTGCCGGAACCCCACAAGGCGCGGCCGAGCAAGCCCCTGCGTTTGCGCGGGGCGAGATCGATATCGCTGACCAGCTTGGCGCCGCCCTTGCGCCGCTCGAGCGTGATCTTGCGGCTGTGAAAAGCCTCCAGCTCGGCCCGGTGCGCCACGCTGACGATGGTGACATCGGGCAATTCATGGATGATGGTCTCCATCATCTTTTCCTGGCTCTTCTCGTCGAGCGCCGCCGTCGCCTCATCCAGCACGATGATGTCGGGCGCGTGCAGGAGGAGCCGCGCGAAGGCCAGCCGCTGCTTCTCGCCGCCCGACAGGGTCTGGTCCCATGGCGCGTCTTCGTCGATCCTGTCGCCGAGATGACCGAGCCCGACCTTGTCGAGGGCGGCCCTGATCTGCGCAACCGTCCAGTCGTCGGCGGCACCCGGATAGGCCGCCGCCCGGCGCAGCGTGCCCGCGGGGATGTAGGGACGCTGCGGCAGCATGAACATGCGCTTTCCCGGGTGGAAATCGACGCTGCCGCCGCCCCACGGCCACAGGCCCGCTATCGCCCGCACCAGCGTGCTCTTGCCCGAGCCGGATTCGCCCGCCACCAGCAGCCGCTCGCCCGGCTGGATCACGACCTCTGTCTCCTTGACCACGGCGGTGCCGTCATCGAGCGACACCGAGAGGTTGTTGAGGCTCAACATCGTATTGTCCCTGGTCTCGCCGCGATTGATGCGGCCGAGCGCGTCGCTCTCTTCGGCGCGTTCGAGTCCGTCGAGCGACATCATCAGCGAGGCGATGCGCCGTGCCGAGGCGTTCCAGTCGGCGAGCCGCGGATAATTGTCGACCAGCCATCCGAACGCCCCCTGCACTATGGCAAAGGCGGACGCCGCCTGCATGACCTGGCCCAGCGACATCGAGCCGTCGAGGAATTTCGGCGCACACAACAGCACCGGCACGACGGGCGCGAACAGGCTCGACCCCTGCGACACCAGCGCCGTGCGCATGTGCTGGCCGGCGAGCTTCGCCCACCGCCCCAGCACGCCGGCGAAGGTCCTGTCGATGCCGCTGCGCTCTTCCTCCTCGCCGCCGAGCAAGGCGATGCTCTCGCCGTTTTCGCGCACGCGTGTCAGCGTGTAGCGGAATTCCGCTTCCGCCTGGTTCTTCTGCTCGGAGAGTTCGACGAAATGCCGGCCGATGACCACCATCGAGGTGGAGGTGATGGCGGCATAGATGACCGCGGTGATGACGAGGAAACCTGGAATGGTGATGGTCGAGCCGCCGATCGTCAGCGTCAGCGCGCCGCCGATCGTCCACAGCACGACGATGAAGGTCGAGGCCGCCAGGAAGGCGTTGAGGACGCCGGAGACAAAATCGACCGGCGATTCGGTGGCGATCCGCAGATCTTCGGCGATGCGGGCTTCGGGATTCTGGTGATCGCCGCCGACGAGATTGAGCTGGTAATAGCGGCCGTTGGTGAGCCAGCGGCCGATGACGGACGTGGTGAGCCAGGAGCGCCAGCGGCGTTGGATCGTCATGCGCAGATAGACCTGCGCAACGACCAGACTGGCGCTGCCGAGCACCAGCGGCACGAACACGGCGCTCAGGAAATAGACGTTCGGCGCATTGCGTTGCTCGATGGCGTCGAAGATCGAGCGGTTCCAGACATTGATCCCGTACTGGAAGCCGACATTGACACAGATCAGGATCAGGAGCGCGATCGTGCACGGCCAGGCGAGCTTGTCGCCGCGCCGGCTCCAATAGCCGCGCGCGCTGATCCAGAACCGCTTCAAGAGGTATTTCTTGCGCGCCTGCTCGGCCTGTTCGGGGCTCAGCTGCGGATCGGGTTCGACGGCCTCCGGCGGGGGCGCGTCCTCGCCGACGACCTCTGACGCGGCCTCGACATCAGGTGCCTTCTCCCGGCGGGGCTTCCTGGCACCGTTTGGTTTGGCGCCGCCGACCGGCTTCGGTTTGGATTTGATGTCTGCCACAACCGCCATAACGGCCTGGATATCGGAAGGTTTCATTGTGACGGCTCGCCACCGTGCCAAAGCTGTCCTGGTGCCTCGATATCCGACCGCCTCGGCCCGCCTTCACCGCCGCACAATCGCCACCAAGCCACGCGAAGAGCTTGTAAAAACGGAGGTTCGACGATGCGTCTGGTCTGGACTTTGGCGTTCGCGCTGGCGAGCGGTGCGGCCTGTGCCGCTTCACCGGAGGACGACTACATCGCCGCGCGCGACAAGGCGATATCAGCCATAGCCGCGATGGAAAGCGCCAACGCTCCCGTCGAAACGCTCGATGCGGCCAATGAAAAGGCCCGCGCCGATCTCGAACAGCGCCTTTCGGCGCTTCTGGGGCCTTTCACGGTCAAGGGTTTTCCGGCGGCCGGCACGATCAACATCGAAAGCCTCAGTTCCTCCGATGTCGGCTTCGGCATGCTGGACGGGCTGCGTCACGGCACCGAGGACGGCCCCAGCATCGTGGCCTCGACACGCGGGCTGGTCGAACGCTGGCTGCAATCGCGCGCCGCCGAGACCGACGCCGATCTCAAACTGCCGACCAGCTTTGACGCAGCGCTGAAGCTCGACGCCTTCTACACCCAGGCCATCGGCAGCGACGCCGCGTTCACCGGCACGCTAGACTTCAAGCTGAAGACGCCCGACGGCGCCGACATGAGGATCGCCCGCCTCGGCGGCTGGGCACAGGATGTCGGCCCGAATTACGACCAGGAAATCGTCGTCACCCTGGTCAAGGGCGACAGCGTCATGATCGCCGAGGCGCCCGCGACCGTCCCCAAGATCACCGCCTGCGACGCGGTCTGGACCGCCGCCGACGCCGCCGCCCAGAAACTGGTCAAGCAGGCCACCGAGGACAGCGAAGACAACACATCCGATGCCGCCGACGCCGCCTGGGCAAAAGGCGACAGCGACTTCCGCGCCTGCATGGCCAAGACCCTGCCCGATACCCCGGTCTTCCCCACCCTGCTCGCCCAGGCGCAGGCGCTCGCCGACAAGATGGCGGGAAAGTAGGGCGCGACGCAGACGCTGCCGATCTCCCCCCTCGTGGGGGAGATTGGCTGTTTCGCCGATTCCGCCCTTGCGGCCTCCGCACTCCATCACGATATTGTCGTCGCGCCGGCACCCGCCGAGTTGCCGACGCAATTGAAAATGGTTGAAGGAAGTCCTGGACGCGCCACGGCGCGGCGGGCGGGTGAAAAGCGTGGGAAACCTGGAATGACGACAGACACAAAAGCGACGGAAACCAAGGCATTCGAGGCGGATGTTTCGCGGCTGCTGCACATGATGGTGCACTCGGTCTATTCCGACAAGGACGTCTTCCTGCGCGAACTGATTTCCAACGCCGCCGACGCCTGCGAAAAGCTGCGCTTCGAAGCCGTCAGCCGCCCCGAATTGCTGGCCGACGATCCGAAGCCGCGCATTTCGATTTCCGCCGACGCGGACAACAAGCAGATCACCGTCGAGGACAACGGCATCGGCATGAGCCGCGACGACATGACCGAGGCGCTGGGCACGATCGCGCGCTCGGGCACGCGCGCCTTCATCGAGCGCGTCGGCGCCGGCAATGCCGGGGAAGACACGCAGCTTATCGGCCAGTTCGGCGTCGGCTTCTACTCGGCCTTCATGGTCGCGGACCGCGTCGACGTCATCAGCCGCCTGGCGGGAAGCGACGAGGCCTGGCGCTGGTCGTCCGACGGCAAGGGTTCCTACGAGATCGCGCCGGCGCCGCTCGAAGCCGCTCCGAAGCGCGGCTCCCGCGTCGTGCTGCATCTGATGGACGACGCCGTGTCCTACACCGGCTCCTACCGGCTCGAGCAGCTGGCCAAGTCGCAGTCGGGCCACGTGCCGGTGCCGATCACGCTCATCGAGAAACCCGGCGCCGAGGCGCGCGACATCGCCGATGGCACGGCCCTCTGGGTCAGGCCGAAGAGCGAGATCAAGCCCGAGGAATACACCGATTTCTATCGCGGCCTCGCCGGCCAGTATGACGAGCCGGTCGCCACCATCCATTTCCGCGCCGAAGGCAGGCAGGAATACTCGGTGCTGGCCTTCGTGCCCGGCTCGCGTCCGTTCGATCTCTTCGACCAGGACCGCAACGGCCGCATCAAGCTCTATGTGCGCCGCGTCTTCATCACCGACGAGGCCGAGCTTCTGCCGCGCTACCTGCGCTTCATGCGCGGGCTGGTCGATTCCGCCGACCTGCCGCTCAACGTCTCGCGCGAGATGATCCAGGAAAGCCCGCTGCTGGCCGCGATCCGCAAGGGCCTGACCAACCGCGTGCTCGGCGATCTCGCCAAGCTGGCGGAGAACGAGGCCGAGACCTATGCGAAAATCTGGGACAATTTCGGCGTCGTCCTGAAGGAAGGCCTCTACGAGGACCATGAGCGCCGCGAGCAGCTCTTGAAGCTAGCCCGCTTCCGCTCGACGGCCTCGGGCGAAGGCTGGCGCGGCCTTGCCGACTATGTCGCCGCGATGAAGGAAGGGCAGAAGGCGATCTTCTTCATGGCCGGCGACGACCGCGCCCGGCTCGAAGCCTCGCCGCAGCTCGAAGGGTTCAAGGCGCGAGGCATCGAAGTGCTGCTGCTCACCGACCCGGTCGACAGTTTTTGGACGTCGATGGCGCCGGAGTTCGACGGCAAGCCGTTCAAGTCGGTAACGCAAGGCGTGGCCGAACTCTCCGACATTCCCCTGCTTGACGATGCCAGGAAGCCGGACACGGCGGCGACGCCCGAAGTCGACGGCTTCCTGGCCTTCGTCAAGGCGGCGCTTGGTGACGCCGTGTCGGATGTAAAACCTTCCGACCGGCTGACCGAAAGCGCGGTCTGCCTGGTGGCGCCCGAACACGGACCGGACCGCCAGTTCGAGCGGCTGCTCAATGCCGCCGGACGCCTCGACAAGACGGCCAAGCCGATCCTCGAAATCAACCCCCGCCATGAGCGCGTGCTGGCGCTCGCCGGTCTTGGCGACGACGAGCAGGCCTTCAAGGACGATGCCGCCCACCTTCTCTACGACGAGGCGCGCGTGCTCGACGGCGACAAGCCGGCCGACGCCCGGGCGTTCTCGGAGCGCCTGGCGCGGCTGATCGCGAGGGGAATTTCGAAAGGCTAAGCCGGCGCCGCCCAACAGTCCTTCGATGCTGGCTCAATCGCCAGCTGTAGACATCGGGCTTCCAATCACCCACTCTTGACCCCGGGAACAAAACAGGCGCTTCAAAGAAAGCGCACCGGGTGCTCATGAAACGACGATGGACATTGTATGATCCACGGCTGGCCTGGATGCTGGTCGCGCCGGTGCTCCTGCTGCTGATCTTCTTCCTGGTGCTGCCGATCGCCGTGATGGCCGGCTATACCTTCTTCACCTTCGTCACCGCCGGCGTGGAAACCAGCGCGCTGACGACCGCGAACTGGCACGAATTCCTCACCGACAGCTATTATTCCGGCTTCCTTGTGAAGACGCTGCGGGTCGGCGCGATCACGGCGCTGCTGTGCGGGGTACTCGGCTATTTCCCCGCCTATTTCATATGGGCCACCACCTTCAAGCACAAATGGCTGCTCCTGCTTTTGCTGATCGTGCCGTTCTGGATCAGCTTCACCATCCGCACCTTCTCCTGGATCAACATCCTGGGCGAACAGGGCGTCATCAACGTCGCGCTGCTCAAAATGGGCATCATCCATGAGCCGCTGCAGATGCTCTACAATGAAGGCGCGGTCATACTGGGCATGCTGCATTTCCTGCTGCCCTACATGATCCTCAACGTCTATGTCAGCCTGGAGAGCATTGATCGCACGTTGATTTCGGCGGCCCGCTCGATGGGCTGCACGAGCGCGCAGGCGTTCCGCGAGGTGACGCTGCCGTTGTCGCTGCCCGGCCTGGCGGCGGGGTTGCTGCTCTGCTTCGTGCTGGCCGCCGGCAGCTATGTGACGCCGCAGCTCCTCGGCTCGGGCCGCGACGCGCTGTTCGGCAATTTGATCTACGACACCATCATGGGCGAACTGAACTGGCCGATGGGCGCCACGCTTTCGATCGTGCTGTTCGTCGTGCTCGGCTTCTTCGCCGCCGTCTACACGCGCTACATGGGCATGTCGCAGATCGTCAAAGGGCTTGGTGGATGACGGGACTGGGTGGATGACGGGGCTTGGCGGATGAGCGGAACCCGGCGCAAGCAGGAAGGCAGATGGGCCTGGCGGCTGACCGGCTTCGTCACGGTCTGCGTCTACATCTTCATGTTCGCGCCGATCGTGGCGACGGTGATCCTGTCGTTCAACGCCTCGATGTTCGGCGGCTTCCCGATGACCGGCTTCAGCCTGCAATGGTACGGCAAGCTGATGGCCAACGAGGCGGTGCTGGCCGCCTTCCGCACATCCTTGTGGATCGCATTGGTCACCGCCCTCGTCACCACCGCCATCGGCGTCACCACTGCGTTTGCCTTGGTGCGCTTCGAATTTCGCGGCAAGCAGGCGCTGAGCACGCTGGTGATCCTGCCGGCGCTGGTGCCCGAAACAATCCTTGGCGTCGGCCTGCTGGTGCTGATCAAGGCCGTCGACCAGCCAAGGACCATGCTGCTGCTGGTGCTCGGCCATATCCTGCTTGCCGTGCCCTATGTCGTGCTGATCGCCCAGGCGCGCATGATCGGCATCCGGCGCGTCTACGAGGAGGCGGCGCTGTCGCTCGGCGCCTCAAGGGTCTCGTCCTTCCGCGAGATCACGCTGCCGCTGCTCATCCCGGCCGTGGTCGGCGGCGCGCTGCTCGCCTTCACCATCTCGTTCGACAACACCTCGGCCAGCCTGTTCTGGCGGCCGGCCGGCGTCGAGACCATGCCGACCCAGATCCTTTCCATGCTCAAGATCTCGATCAGCCCGGAAATCAACGCGCTCGGCACCGTGATGATCCTGGTGACCGTCGGCATCCCGCTGATCGGCGGCCTGATTCTGCAAAGCCTGACGAAACTGAGAAGACGTGGCGAACCAAAGGAGGATACACAATGAAACTCACCACCACGAAGCGGCTGGAACGGCTGCATGACCGATATGCCAATGGCGATTTGAGCCGCCGCACTTTCCTGACGCTGACGGCCGCCGCGGCGGCATCGGCCGGCCTTTCCATGCCGTGGATGGGCCGGGCGCTCGCCGCGGTCCAGGAGGTTCGCTTCGACGGCTGGGGCGGCACGGTGCAGGACGCGATCGACAAGTTCGCCTTCCAGCCCTACACGACCAAGACCAAGATCAACGTGGTCCAGGGCACGTTCGGCGACGAGGACGAGATCATCACCAAGATCAAGACCGCCAAGCCCGGCGACTACCAGGTGATCCATTCCTCCGGCGTCAACTACTACATCAAATATGTGAACGCCGGCCTGACCTCGGAGATCAACGAGGCCAACATTCCCAACATGGCCAATGTGCTGCAGCCGATGATCGAGCCGTTCCGCAAGCTGACGCCAAAGCTGTCGGCCGTGCCTTATGACTACGGCACGACCGGCATCGCCTACAACACCAAGGTGATTTCGCCCGAGGAAGCCAAGGAAAAGGGCGCCGGGCTCCTGCTCGACAAGAAATATGCCGGCAAGGTCGGCGGTTATTCCGACATGACGACGCGCGTCTGGTACGCGGCGCTCGCCACCGGGCAGGACCCCAACAATCTCAAGGACATGGACGCCATCTGGGCCAAGGTGCGCGAGACGCGCGACCTCGCGAAGAAGTTCTGGAGCTCCGGCGCGGAGCTGATGGACCTGCTTTCCAAGGGCGAGATCGTGGTCACCGATGCCTGGTCGGGTCGTGTCGCCGCCCTGCAGGACCAGGGCCATCCGATCGGCTATCTCGATCCGGCCGGCTCCTATGCCTGGATGGAGGACATGCTGATCCTGAAGGGCTCGCCCATGGCCGAGTGCGAGGAACTCATCAACTTCATGCTCGACCCGGCGACCTCGATCGCGGTTGCCGAGGGCCAGAGCTATCCGCCGTCGCTCGACCCCAACAAGGTCAAGCTGACCGAGAAGATCGAGAAGCTGCCGGCATTCGACAAGACGGGCACGATGAAGTCGCTGACCTTCGCCGATCCGACCTACTGGGCGACCAACGAGGACGCCTGGACCAAGCAATGGAACAGGATCTCCAAAGGTGCCTGACAGCCAGGACACGACACTCCATCCCCGGCCAGTCCTGGCCGGGGCAGCCGGCGCGAGCGCGGCCGCCGAGGCAGACAGCCCGGCGGTCGAGTTCCGCGACATCGACATCGCCTACGGCAAGTTCGTCGCGGTACGCGATTTCTCGCTGTCGATCCGCAAGGGCAGCTTCGTCACCCTGCTCGGGCCCTCGGGCTGCGGCAAAACCACGATCCTGCGCTCCATCGCCGGCCTGGTCGACATTTCGGGCGGCCAGATCATGATCGACGGGCGGCGGGTCGATGACATCCCGATCTACAAGCGCAACATCGGGCTGGTCTTCCAGAGCTACGCGCTGTTCCCGCACAAGAACGTGTTCGACAACGTCGCCTTCGGCCTGAAATACCGCAACGTGCCGAAGCCCGAGATCACCCGCAAGGTCGGCAAGGCGCTGGAAATGGTGCGGCTGCCGGGCAGCGAGAAGAAGCTGCCGTCGCAGCTGTCTGGCGGGCAGCAGCAGCGCATCGCGCTTGCCCGCGCCATTGTCTTCGAGCCGCAGGTGCTGCTGCTGGACGAGCCGCTATCGGCGCTGGACGCCAACATGCGCGAGGAGATGCGCGTCGAGATCAAGAAGATCCAGAAGGAAACCGGTATCACCGCCATCTTCGTCACCCACGACCAGGAAGAAGCGCTCTCCATGTCGGATCGCATCGTGGTGATGAACGCCGGCGCCGTGGAGCAGATCGGAACCCCACAGGAAGTCTATGACACGCCGGCCACGGCCTTCGTCGCCGACTTCCTCGGCAAGGCCAACATGCTTGCCGGGACCGTGAGCAGGTCCGGCCAGGCGGTGGTGCTTGCCAGCGGCCAGACCATCACGGTGGCCTCTTCAAGGCCGCTTGCCGAAGGCAGCAAGGTCACCGTCGTGGTGCGGCCGCAGAAATTTTCGGTCGGTGCGGCGGTGAGTGCCAACCGTCTGTCCGGCCGCGTCGTCTCGGCCTCCTATCTGGGCGGCAGCGCAATCTACGAGATCGACATCGGCGGCAAGACCCACCTCCGCGTCAACGCGCCGATCGCTGGCCGCGTGCTTCGCGAAGGCGAGGCGATCGACCTTGGCTTCGACCCTGAGGGTTGCGTTCTGCTTGATGAGGATGGTCGGCGGATTTCCTAGGCGCCGCACTTCACGTCGCGGACTTCATTGTATCATCGCTCCGCCGGGCATGCGGTTTGGATGCCTGAGATGCGTCGGCGTGATGCCGGTCTGCTGGCGGAACACGCGGCTGAAATGGCCGGCATTGGTGAAGCCGCAGCGGTAGGCGATGTCCCCGACCTGCAGGTCGCTGCCTTCCAGAAGCGACTTCGCATGATGCACCCTGAGCGCCAGATAGGCGGCCATCGGGCCGATGCCCAGTTCCGAACCGAAGAGCCGTTCGAGCTGGCGCCGCGAGCAGTTCAGGCGGCTTGCGATCTCGGCGACCGACAGCGTCTCCTGGAAATTGCTCTCCATCAACAGCAGGGCGCGCTTCACCGCCCGGCTCGACGCACCGGGAAACAGGTCGCCCACCGGCTGCACGTCCCTGCTGCTTCTGATCCGGTCGAGGACGAGGATCTTGGCGGCCTTTTCGGCCGCCTTCTGGCCGATGAACTGGGATACAAAGTGACCCGCAAGGTCGGCGGCACCAGTGCCACCGGCGCATGTCGAGCGGCCCCGGTCGACGGTAAACAGGCTGTCGGCATGAGCGTTCACCTCCGGGAACCGGCTGCGGAAATCCTTGATGTGGAACCAGCTGACGGCGGCGCTATAGCCATCGAGCAGGCCGTAGCGCGCGAGCACGAAACTGCCCGTGCAGAGCGCCGTCAGCGGCACCCCCTTGCGTGCGGCCCGCAACAGGAACGCCTCCTTTTCGGAACTCAAGGCACGGTTGGTGTCGAGCAGCCCGCCGACCACGACGACATTGTCGAAATCCTCCGGATTGCCGATCCCCCCGGTCGGCAGCAATTCGACGCCGCAACTTGCCCGGATCGGCAGACCGCGTTCGCCGACGATCTCCCAGTCGAACTCTATCCTGCGGCTGCGATCGCCCTCATCGCCCGCCAGGCGCAGCGTGTCGATGAACAGCGACAGCGGCGATAGGGTGAAGTCGCGAACCAAGAGAAACGCAAACCGCCTGGCCATTGTTGTTCGAAACCGTCCCTATGCCCTTAACCTGATAGCTCAAACCTTTGGTCCCGTCTTGGCGCTTTCTTGCCCAAGGCGCGGCTCCGTCCCGGCCAGAAGCCGCCGGATGTTGGCGCGATGGCCGTGGGAATCGAACCGAAGAGATAGGCGATCGCCAGTCCGGCCACGCTCGCTACCCAGAAGATCATCACGTTCCCCCTGTTGCGGATCAATCGTCACTCCCTTATATCGCCACTGTCGGAAAAGGCAGGGTTGGTTTGGTAAGCCCAACTCCCCTTCGCCAGCGAAATCGTTCGCTGAGAAGGCTCTGGTCTTTGGCTTCGTGCACAAGATCCCCGCGACGAACATCGGACGCTGATGGCGCCCAATCGTTCGTCCGTGTGGTTCTCAAAGCGAGGAACGCTCCGGTCGGACATCGACCAAGGAGCAGTTCATGCAAAACCCCAACCCATATGATGTCGTGATTGCCGGCGCCGGCCCTGTCGGCCTGTTTCTCGCCTGCGAGCTTCGCCTCGCCGGCCTCCGCGTGCTCGTGCTGGAGCAGGCCGAGCATCCCGCCTCGCCTCTCAAGCGTCTGCCTTTCGGCATGCGCGGCCTTTCGGCGCCCACCATCGAGGCTTTCCACCGTCGCGGCTTGCTCGCCGACATCGCCGCGCCGCGACAGGCGGCCGGCGACGTCTCGGCCGCCGCGCACTGGATTAAGCAGCCGCGCCGGCCGGGCGGCCATTTCGCCGGCATCCAGTTCCATCTCGACGCGGTCGACTCTTCGAAATGGCCGTATCGCCTGCCCGGCCCAGCCGGCACCCACACCGCGTCGGACATGGAGGCGATCGAAACTCTGCTGGCCGCGCGGGCAAGTGCGATGGGAGCCGAGATCAGGCGCGGCCTCGGCGTCGAGGGTTTCGACCAGTCGGACGGGGATGTGGCCATCCGTGCCGGCGGCGCAATTTTTCGCGCGCGCTGGCTCGTCGGCTGCGATGGCGGCCGCGGCACGGTCCGCAAGGCCGGCGGCTTCGAATTCGTCGGCACCGATCCCGAATTCACCGGCTATTCGGTCGACGTCGAGCTGGCCGATCCCGAAAAGCTCGAGCCCGGCCGTCACTACACGGCGACGGGCATGTATACTTATGGACAGCCGGGCACCATCGCGATGGTCGAGTTCGACGGCGGCGCTTTCCACCGCACCCAGCCGATCACGCCGGAGCATGTGCAGGCGGTGTTGCGCCGCGTCTCCGGCACCGATGTCACGGTGACCGCGCTGCGGCTGGCCACCACCTGGACGGACCGCGCCTACCAGGCGACCGCCTACCGCAAGGGCCGGGTGCTGCTCGCCGGCGACGCCGCGCATATCCACTCCCCCTTGGGCGGCCAGGGCCTCAATCTCGGCCTCGGCGACGCGATGAACCTTGGCTGGAAGCTTGCCGCCACCATCCGTGGCGATGCGCCGGCAGGCCTGCTCGACAGCTATTTCGAGGAGCGTCATCCCGTCGGCGCCGATGTGCTCGACTGGTCGCGCGCGCAGGTCGCGCTGATGCGCCCAAGCCGCGATTCGCGGGCGCTCGCGGCCATCGTCCGCGACCTCATCGACACGCGCGACGGCGCCACCTATTTCGCCGAGCGCGTCTGGGGCGTTGGCCTGCGCTACGATCTCGGCGGCGCCCATCCGCTGGTCGGCCGCGGCGCGCCCGATTTCGGGCTGGCCGACGGGACGAGGCTGGGGGAGCTCATGCGCTCTGGACGCGGCCTGCTGCTGGACTTCGATGGCCGCGCTCCGCTCCAGGCGCTCGGCGGTCGCTGGAGCGGGCGGATCGCCTATATCGCCAGCGATGCCCGAGAGCGACTGGGCCTCAGCGCCCTGCTCGTGCGCCCCGATGGCTTCGTCGCCTGGGCCGCTGATGGCGAGCCCGACATCGAGGAGGCCACCCAGGCCGCGTCACGGTGGTTCGGCGAACCCGAATAGGGCGTGGAGGAGACCAGGGTCCGCGCGAGATCGACTTTCTTCGACCTCCCCGCGCTGGCTCGCGCCCAAGCCGGCCATCCCAGCTCAGCATGGAGGGACGCCAAATTGATTGTGCCGTAACGAATTCGACCCGGCGGCAAATGCTATTTGCACAATCCGGCCTACAACTTGACCAATCATGCGGCCTCGTAGTAAAATACAGATGGGTTGGGATGATGACTTGCAACGCGATTTCTTTTCATTCGCTTTGGCTGCGAACGTCTTGCCATGCATATGCGCGGCCAAGTGGCGGGTCGCATGATGAGATGCCTGGTCATCAATTTGGACCGGTCACCTGGTCGGCTTGCCCATATGACCACCGAGTTTGCACGGATCCAGGTAAAATTTGAGCGTGTTTCCGCCGTTGACGGGATGAAACGGCCGGAGATCGCCGCGATGTCGCGAATCCTGTCACCCACCGAAATTGCCTGCTTTCTGAGCCATAAGGCATGCTGGCACATCATTGCGGAGGGCGACGAAGCCTATGGCGCGGTGTTCGAGGATGACACGGTCTTCACCGCCAAGGCAGGCCCGTTGCTTGCCGACGTCGGCTGGATACCAGCCGACGCAAGCATCATCAAGCTGGAGACGGTCTTCAAGAAGGCCGTGATAGCGATGATGCCGTCGCATGTCGGCTTCAGTTTTTCGGTGGCGAGGCTTTACGGACTGCATCTTGGCGCTGGAGCCTACATCATTTCAAGGAAGGCGGCCCGCGACCTCCTTCAAGCGACTGGAGATTTCAATATTCCAGTCGATCACGTGCTTTTCGACCCCACGCTCGCGACGTCATCATCCGAGACCATCTATCAAATCCTGCCCGCGGCTTGCGCGCAGGGGGTGTTTCTCAAGGACAAATCGATCGAATTGGCGAGCCAGATAGAGCAGGATCGATCGCCGTACCAGATGAAGCGCAATCTCGTAAAAAAGCGCAGAAAAACTCCGTTGACGACCGTCAAGACCGAAGCACGGCGGGTGGGCTTGCAAATCGCCAACATCTGCCGGTTGAGGCTGGAGAAGACGATACCGTTCCACCATCATGGAGCGCGCGTTCGGCGCGGCATGATGGTGATGGAATATCCACACCATTCGGCGCCGCCTAATGCCAATACCAATCTTGATGTACCATCAAATCGGTGAGGCCGCCGGAAAGGGTGGCCCGTTCAGCCATTTGACGGTCTCCCCACGCGCCTTTCGCCATCAGATGAATTGGTTGAAGCGCCTGGGATGGACAGGCCTGTCGATGCGTGACCTGAAACCCTTTCTGGACGGAGAAAGGTCCGGGAGGGTGGTTGGCATCACGTTCGACGATGGCTTTCGCAATGTCCATTCGAACGCGCTTGCGACCCTTCAGAGATGTGGTTTCACCGCAACCAACTACCTGGTCAGCAGGCAGATTGGTGGCTTCAACAAATGGGATGCGGGGCTCGGCATCCCGCACGCCGCCTGCATGTCAAAGGAAGAGATACTGGATTGGGTCCGCTCAGGTCATGAGGTGGGTGCCCACACGTTGGACCACGTTCGCCTCACGGCTGCCGCGCCGGCCGAATCCCGGCGCCAGATCACCGATGTTCGCCACGAGTTGGAAGATCTGATCGGCAATACGGTCGATGCCTTCTGTTACCCCTACGGCGATGTGTCCGAGGAGATCAGGAGCGTGGTTGAGGAGGCCGGCTATGCCAGCGCCACAACCACTCGCGGCGGCAGGGCGCGGTCGGAAGACGACAGGCTGCTTCTCCCACGGATATCAGTGCGCCCAAACGACGGCATCTACAGCATCCTGCGCAGGTGGCTCACCGGCTGATTGCTGTCGCCGTTATCGCACATCGCCCGAGTGGAATGTGCAAGCTGGCCGGATCAAGGAACTGTTTGGCCCGATTTCGGTTGTCGGCCGTGGTAACGTGGTTCCAGCAAGGCACCTGATGAGCAAAAAGGACACATGACCGACAAGAAGCGCGGTTCACTGCGCAAGATGGTGAGCGGCATCGTTGCGGCAATTGCCGCCGCTCCTGATCGCGCATCGGAGCGCGGCGGTACCACAGCTGCGTCACTCGTTGCCGAATGGCCGCTGCCGCCATCGGCGACGCTTGGGTCCTCCATGCGCCTGAAGGGGATCGAACGCGAAATCAGGGCCAGACTGCCGTGGACGGTGAGGACGTTCGCCAAGGCCGAGACGGGCCGAATCGTCTTGCGTATGGTGAAAGCCGACGCGGATGCGTTCCAGGCCGCCTCGGCAACCATTGCCAGCACACTGGAAGGGATTGAAGCGCTGCCCGTGCTGCCGCGCGAGGCCGAGGACATTCTCACCATCTCCGCCCGCGAGCGTCACAAATGGCTGAAGGACGGTCGCCTGAAAAGCATCGGCACGCGCACCGTGAAGATGCGTGGGCGATCCAAGGCCGTGACCTTCCATGTCTTCGATCCACGGCACATCGAGGACGTTCTCGATCGTGACCTGGCGACCGCCTGGCGGGAAGAGGACGCGCGCGAAACATCCGAAAACAGGCGGCGCGGAGCCGGCAAGGCCGCACTGACGCGAGCAGGCAAGCGGAGCGGCAAGGTCCGCAAGACCAGAAATCCGGGTGGGGAGGATGCGCCGAAGCTCGAAGGCTGGGACACGTTCGAGGCCGAAGGGCTGCTGCGCTAGGTCAATTCCAGGAAAAGCGTCTAACGCCTTTCAGCCTACGGATATTTCGCCTTGTCCGGGCCGCCCGCCCCCAGGTCACCCTGCAATTCCTTCGGCAGCGGCAGGCTCGAACATTGCAGATGCACGTCGCGGGCGAGCAGCTTTCGCTGCTTCTGCTCGTGCTCCTTGGTGGCCGCTATGATCCCCAAGCCATACGGGCCAAGTGCGACGAATTCCCAACCCGGATGCGTTTTTTCGCGGACCGCGTAGTCCGAGGCCGCCGCCCGGGCTTGCTGGCATTGCGGCGTTGCCCATTTCTGGTCCTGCTGCGAAAGCGAGGCTCCGTAGTCAACCGGAGAGGTCGCGCATCCAGCCATCGTCGCGGCCAGTGCGGACATTGCAATTGTCATCGCAATTCTCATCCCGAAGCCCCTTGCTGTCGCCGTCCCGCTCTCGGCAGGCTTGCCCGTCGTCGTGCCCGCGCCAATCACGTATCCGCGATGTCTCGTCCAAGCGCTTGCCATAGACCTCGCTCCGTGTCGATCTTCCACGGTCAGAATCGAGCTGCGTGCCCGGAACCAAATGACAGGCGAGACTGTTCAGTTGTGACTTTGACACAGCGCTGACGCGCCTGTCCGGTCGGACAAGCGGCAATTTGAGGAGCTTTTATCATGAAAATTTCATCTGGATTTCGCTCGATAGCGGCTGCCGCCATCGCCACCGCGGGCATTGGCTTTGCCACCGCCGCGCATGCCGATAGCGGCACGATCCGCTTCTCCGTCTACAAGGCGGCCTTCTTCGTCGGCGGCTCCGGAGGCGAAGGGACCTTCACCTTCCATGGTAAAAGCTACCCCATCTCGATCGGCGGCGTCTCGGGCGGCCTCGCCTTCGGCGTCTCCAAGACCTATTTCCGCGGCACCGTGCGCCATATCAGGCGCGCCCGGGACGTGACCGGCGTATATGGCGCGGCCGGCGGCGGCGGCACGCTCGGCAAAGGGGCCCAGGTGATCGTGATGACCAACGACAAGGGCGCCCAGCTCGAGCTCACCGGCAAACAGGTGGGCCTGCAGGTCAACGCTGACCTGAGCGGGATGGCCATCTCGCTGAGATAGGCTGTCCCCGGAGCGCGTCGCCATCGACCATGCGGCGCGCTTCGGCGCACATTCCAAAAGCTGGAATCAGCTCCGCAAGCCCGGCGCTTCCTGTCCGGTGCGCTCGACATATTCGGTGTAGCCGCCGCCATAGGTGTGGACGCCTTCGGGCGTCAGCTCCAGCACGCGGTTCGACAGCGCGGCCAAAAAGTGCCGGTCGTGCGAGACGAACAGCATGGTGCCCTCATATTGCGACAGCGCCTCGATCAGCATCTGCTTGGTGGTGATGTCGAGGTGGTTGGTCGGCTCGTCCAGCACCAGCAAATTGGGCGGGTCGAACAGCATCAGCGCCATCACCAGCCGCGCCTTCTCGCCGCCTGACAGCACCCGGCATTTCTTCTCGATCTCGTCGCCGGAAAAGCCGAAACAGCCGGCAAGCGCCCGAAGCGGCGCCTGGCCGGCCTGCGGAAAATTGTCTTCCAGCGTCTGGAACACGGTGCGCTCCCCTTCCAGAAGCTCCATGGCGTGCTGGGCGAAATAGCCCATTTTCACGCTCGGTCCCCGCGCCACCGTGCCGGCATCGGGGTCGGAGGCGCCGGCCACCAGCTTCAACAGCGTCGATTTGCCCGCGCCATTGACGCCCATGATGCACCAGCGCTCGCGGCGGCGGACCTGAAAGTCGAGCCCTTCATAGATGGTGCGGCTGCCATAGGCCTTGTGGACGTTCTTCAAGGTGACGACATCCTCGCCGCAACGCGGCGCCGGCTGGAACTCGAAATTCACGATCTGGCGCCGCTTGGGCGGCTCGACGCGGTCGATCTTGTCGAGCTTCTTCACCCGGCTCTGCACCTGCGCGGCATGGGAGGCCCGCGCCTTGAAGCGTTCGATGAAGGCGATCTCCTTGGCCAGCATCGCCTGCTGGCGCTCGAACTGCGCCTGCTGCTGCTTGTCGGCGATCGCCCGCTGCTGCTGGTAGAATTCGTAATTGCCGGAATAGGCGGTGAGCGAGCCGGCATCGATCTCGACGATCTTGTTGACGATGCGGTTCATGAACTCGCGGTCGTGCGAGGTCATCAGCAGCGCGCCGTCATAGCCTTTCAGGAACTGCTCAAGCCAGATCAGGCTTTCGAGATCGAGATGGTTGGACGGTTCGTCGAGCAGCATGACATCGGGCCGCATGAGAAGAATACGGGCCAGCGCCACGCGCATCTTCCAGCCGCCCGACAGCTTGCCGACATCGCCGTCCATCATCTCCTGCGAAAAGCCGAGACCGTCCAGCACTTCGCGCGCGCGGCCATCCAGCGCATAGCCGTCGAGTTCCTCGAAGCGATGCTGCGCCTCGCCATATTTCTCGATGATCTCGTCCATCCGGTCGGCCTGGTCGGGATCGGCCATCGCGGCCTCTAGCTCCGCCATCTCGGCCGCCACGTCGCTCACCGGTCCGGCGCCGTTCATCACCTCGGCCACCGCGCTGTGGCCCGCCATGTCGCCGACATCCTGGCTGAAATAGCCGATGGTAACGCCGCGATCGACCTGCACCTGGCCCTCATCGGGCTGTTCCTGGCCGGTGATCATGCGAAACAACGTCGTCTTGCCGGCGCCGTTGGGGCCGACAAGGCCAATCTTCTCGCCCTTCTGCAGCGAGGCCGACGCCTCGATGAAGACAAGCTGACGGCCGTTCTGCTTGCCGATGTTTTCCAGTCTGATCATGGGAATTCCAGCCGCGATATCTGCGATGATGAGGATTTGCCCGGCGCCTTACGCGAATGATGGTGCCGGGGGAAGAGGCAGAAGCGCCGCAGCGGTCAATCAGGCATCGTGCAAGGGCGGCGGCGGGTGCCCGCGATAAGACAGGAAGATGGCGCAAACGGTGGCCGATCGCGTCACTTGATCGCCCCAATCGCATATCTATCATCCGCAGGGGCAACCGGGTGGGTTTCATGGGCGCGTCGCTGTCGAGGGTTTCGGCTCTGCTGCTGGTGGTGTTCGTCGCGTTGCTCGCCGGCACATCGGCGGGCCGCGCGGGCCTTGCCATGAGCCAAAGGTGCGACGGCAGTTGCGCCGACACGCTGAAGGCATGGCTGGCGGCGGAACAATCGGCATGGTTTCCGGTGCTTGCAGGCCCGGCCGAGCGCTTCGAGGTGGCAGGCGGCCAGACCGCCTGCCCGGCCAGGCAAGGCGCGCAGCCCATCGTCCACGCGATCGTGCTTGCGCCCTACTACCGCCACTTCATCGAACTGCCAGGCACGCAGAACGACGCCGTGTTGCTCAAGGCGCTGTTCGAGAAGCGCGGCGTCGCGCCTGAGAACCTGCATGTCATGAACGGAGACGCGGTGACGCGCAAAGCCGTGCTCGACGTCATGCGCTCGACCGTTGCCTGCGCGCGTGAGCGCGACCAGGTGGTGGTGAGCTTTTCGGGCGGCGCGGGCTCCTACATGAAATGGGGCACGCACGCGAACGCCGCGGCCTTTCTCGAGCGGCGTTGCTCCAATCCCTCGCTTGCCGCCGAGACGCGGGCCGAACTGTGCGCGGATACGGTCAGGGACGCGGTGTCGGAGCGCTTTCTCGAACTCGAGAAAGACTTCAACGAGCATGTGCTGTTCACCTCCGACGCCGTCATTGTCAGCCACGAGTACATGGCCGAGGGCTCGGCCGTGAGCGGCATACGCACCAGCGAGCTGTCGAACTTCGCCATCCAGCTCCAGAACCGCGGCGCCGACGTCATCTTCATTTTCGACACCAACTATGCCGAGGATTTCAAGCTACTCGAACAGAATGAAGCCGCCCGCTACAAGGCGAGGTGGCATTGGCAGCGCGGCGACGCCACTGCCCCCCCGCCCGCCGACGCCATCGAACTGTTCGGCGCGGGCGAAATGGCGGCGCTCTATGCCACGCGAGCGAACGAACTCGGCTATGAAACCAGCCACACCGGCGATGTCGTGCTGGGCGAGCTGACTTTTGCCGTCTCGCAGGCGCTGCGCAGCAACCCCAGCCCGACGATCGAACAGCTTGCCCGCGAGGTCGACCGCACCATGGCCGAGCAAAAGCGGGACCAGATGCCGGTATTCGAGGCGACCAACCCAAACCTGCGCTTCCTGGCGACGCGCGACGAGCCGCAATCCAACCCCGACCGCATCGAGGTGATCAACCCCAAGCTCAGCCGCGGCGCCACGCCGATCCATGATCCGCAAATGGACATCGTGGCGCGCTACAGCGGGCCAGGACCGGCGGGTTTCGCCTCGATCGATGGCGTCAATGTCGAGATCGACGCCAACGGCCAGTTCCGACGCCCGGTCAAGCTCGAAACCCGCGGCGAGCTGCCGATCCGCGTCTATGGCCGCGATGCCTCACTGCTTGCCGAACGGCGGCTTCTGTTCGGCGAGAGCGAGACCGTGGCCTCGCTGGCGCCGGTCGGCCGACGGCTGGCGCTGGTGATCGCCAACCAGCACTATCTCGATCCCGCCTTCCCGACGCTGCGAACCCCCATCGATGACGGCAAGGCGGTGGCGCGGTTGCTCGCCCAACGCTTCGGCTACACGACGACGCTGACGATGGCGTCGGGGACGCAGCGCAGCCTGCTGCTGGTCGACGCCACCAAGGCCGACATCCAGAAGGTGCTGTTTGATCTGCGCAAGTCGCTGACGGCTGAGGACCAGTTGCTGATCTACTACGCCGGGCATGGTCAGACCGATCAGGAGAACACAGCCTATTGGGTGCCGGTCGACGGCGATGCCAGCGAGGATTTCACCTGGGTGCGCGCTTTCGAGATCACCGAGGACCTGCGCAAGCTCGCCTCCGGCTCCGTGCTGCTGATTTCGGACTCCTGCTATGCCGGCGGCCTGTCGCGCGATGCGGTGAAGGCGCCCGTGGGCCCGCGCGAGCGCTACCTTGCCAAGTCGACCCGCTTCAAGGCGCGCCAGCTGATCGCCAGCGGCGGCGACGAGCCGGTGCAGGACGGCGGTGGCGGCAATCACTCGCTGTTTACCCGCGCCCTGCTCGAAGGGCTCGCCGAAATGCCCGACAAGGTCTTCACCGCCAACGAGCTGTTCGCCGGCAAGCTCAAGCCGAAGGCCATCGAATATGCCTTCGCGACATCGGCCAACGGCCAGACGCCTGTCTTCTATCGCATGATCCAGGCCGGCGACGAGCCGGAGTCCGAATTCGTCTTCGTCGGCAAGTGAGCCGCCGGCGTCCGTGAGGCGTTCCCTGGCAGCCCTCACCCCTGCCCGCGCCTCATAAAAATCGGCGGACGGTCGAAATCCGCGCCTGTCGAACGACTTCGGCGCGGTGGCCCGCACGGCCCGACCAGCAACGCCAACAGGACAGGACCATGGCAATGGCCAAGATGCTCGTGATCTACAAAACCCCGGCCGATCCGGCCGCCTTCGACCGGCACTATTTCGACATTCACATACCGTTGGCCAAGAAGCTTCCCGGCCTGCGGCGCTACGATGTCAGCAGGCGGCCCATCGTCAAGCTCTCGGCGGGCGAGATGCCTTATCTGGTGGGAACATTGTATTTCGACAGCCTCGACGACATCCGCGCCGCGTTCGCCAGCGAGGTCGGCGTTGCCTGCGCCGCCGACCGGCGGATATTGGCCCCGGGCGACGACGATTTGACGATGCTGCTGTTCGACGCCGACGAGGTGTGAACCCGGCCTCCAGACACACTCCAGAAACAAGATTCAACATCCGGGAAAAACTGGCGAAAAGATCGTCTGCGATAACCATCCCGTGGCGGCCGGACAGCGGCGCCAGACAACGCAACGGGATCTTGCCTGCGATGCAACGACGTTCGACCAGATGGATGGGTGCCCTGACAGGCATTTCGCTTGCCATGCTCGCGGTCGCGCAGTCGGGCGCGGAGGCGGCGGTCACCCGGAGCGAATATTGCAGCCGGCTTGGGCTTCAACTCGACGGAGCCATCCGGACCAAGGCCGAACCCGGTGCCAGTGCGAGCCAGATCGCGCAGGCAACGGCGCTGCAGGACAAGGCGAACCGGTTCTGTAGCGAGAGCAAGCAGGCGCAAGGCATCCGCACTTACGCCAACGCCCTGAAACTCCTCGGCGTGACGCCGGTCGACCTCAACCAGTGACGACAATCATCAACCCTGAAGGAAAGCCCATTATGAACA
The DNA here is from genome assembly GCF_020165665.1 of Mesorhizobium sp. BH1-1-4. Taxonomy (NCBI): domain Bacteria; kingdom Pseudomonadati; phylum Pseudomonadota; class Alphaproteobacteria; order Hyphomicrobiales; family Phyllobacteriaceae; genus Mesorhizobium; species Mesorhizobium sp. BH1-1-4. The sequence goes on along the minus strand of NZ_JAIUIN010000010.1, from coordinate 92,120 downwards.
AGCCTCTCCTCTCCGCTCTCGGTCTCGCCATCGCGCTGGGTCTCGCAATGCCGGTTGTCGGCACCGCCAATGCTGCCGCCACGACCACCACCGCGACGACCGCTCCGGCGACGACGACCGCCCCCGCGACCACAACCGCCCCCGCGACCACGCCGGCGGCCGTAGACGCGGCGAAGACGCCGGTCAAGTCGGCCGCGCACAAGCGTCACCGGCACCACAAGAAGCACCACAGGCATGTGCGCAAGCACGCTCACCGGCACGCGGGCAAGAAGCACGGCCACAAGCACGTCGCCAAGAAGCACGTCGCCCGGAAGCACCACCACAAGAAGCACGATCACAAGCACGCCAAGGCAGCTTGAGCTGCTCTGATCTCTCTTTTCTGACTTCCTCCCGGGAAAAGGCCGCCACTCGCAAAAAGCGAGGGCGGCTTTTTCTTGTCCATCAAGGCCGGATTTCGCTTATTTCTCGCCCAGATACTGGAAGACCGCCTGCTTCCACCAGTCGCTTTCCATGGTTTGCAGCAGGGCGACGTCGAGCGGCTTGCGCAGCCGGCTGCCGAGAGGCAGCGCGATGGCATATTGCTGCTGGTCGAAGGTCGCGTCGAGAACCCGCAGGCTCGCGCCATAGTTCTGTCCGACCAGCCAGCCAAGCAGCGGCTTGTCATGGACCAGCGCATCGATCTTGCCGGTGCGCAGCGTGTCCAGGCCCTGCTGGATGGTGTCAAAATCCTGATGGCGGATATGGGTGGAATCCAGATAGGACGCCGTCGAGGAATTCCGCACGGCGCCGACCCTGACCGTGCCGAGGTCGCTTTCGCCCTGCACCATGCCTTCCATCTGCGTCACCGTCAGCACCGATGTGACGCCGGCGGTGAACACCGCGATGGCGATGATCGATCCCATCATCCACAGCGCGGCGAGCACGCGTCCCGGCACGGTTCGCGGACCGAAATCGCCGGTGCTGGCCTGGGTCGCGGCAATCGTCGACCACCACATGCTGGAAAACAGACCCTTGGCGACGCCGCCGCCGAAATCGTCATTGTGGCGGCGTTCGAACATCCAGATCAGGACGCCGACCACGACCGAGATGACGACCAGCGCCAGCACCGCCTGCAGGAAACCGAACGAGGTCAGCGCATGCAAAATCGGCCGCCATGACGGCTGGCTGTTGAGCGGTGTGGCGATGCCGAGGCCGGTCGTGAAAAAGGGCTGCGAGAAATCGACGGCTTTCTCGCGGTCGGCCGTGACCGTGATCGCGGCCATCGCCACATCGAATTTGCCACTGGCAACGCCATCGATCTGGTCCTGCACACCAGCCACTTCGACATAGTGGAAGCGAAGGTTGAGCCGCCCGGCTATTTTCTGCCAGAGGTCGATGCTCAAGCCGGACCAGGTGCCGTCCTGCAGCTTGAAGGCGAAGGGCGGCGCGGCCTTGACCCCGACCGATATGTCCTTCGATGCCAAATCCGCCGGTAAAGACAGCTCGGCGGGTGTCTGTGTCTGGGCGGCCGCGGCGCCCGCCCCGACACACGCGGCGACGGCAACGAGGATCACCGCCATCATCCACGAAGCAGCACTTCTCAACGGTAAAACTCCCGGCGACCCTGCGCCGCGCGATCTGGTCGCGGCACGGAAAGGTAGCCGCCATGCCGCCCTTCGTCCACCCGCCATCTCAGCGGGAGGCGATGCGCGGATGCCAGGCGGGATTGATGCAAAAACAACCAGTTGGCACAATTTTCCGATTCAGATGCTGAACGCCGTTACGCGATACCGAGTGCCCCCCGAACCTCTGGCCCGCTCATGCCGCTGTCAAAGACAGCCGTGCCGGGATCGAAGCGGCGGGCCAGCGCCAACCGGCCGGCCACGACCGGATCGAAGCCGGCATCCACCACCAGCCGGGCCGCGAGGGCCACGGCCTCTTCATCATCGCCGGCGAGCGGGATGCCGATCCTGTCGCCGGCCCGATGCGCCTGCGACCGGAGCGTCGTCCACATCACGGTGCTGAAAGCGCGCACCAGTTTGGCACGCGGCAGCAGCGGCGCCACGGCAAAGGCCACGCCGTCCTTTCGTGCCAGCGCCGCGTCGCCGAAGGCGCCGTCGCGCGGTGGATCCGGCACGGTGGCGTCGAGCAGCACCTTGTCGCCGAGTGCCGCCTCGATCTCGGCCGCGACATCGGGCCATGCCCGGAACGGAATGGCGGCCAGCACGACATCCGCGCCTGCGACCGCATCGACGGCTGGGCTGGCACCGGCCTTGCCGCCGAGTTCCGCCAGCATCGGCCGCAGCCGTTCGGGATGCCTGACGCCGAAGGTCACGTCATGTCCGGCCTGCGCCCACAGCCGCCCGACCGTGCCGCCGATCATGCCCGCGCCGAGAATTCCTATTTTCATCCTTGCCTCCTGTTCAACAGCCGTCGTCACCACGGCAGTCCTGCCGTCACCACGGCAATCCTGCCGTCACCACGGCACTCTTTTGCCGTCGCGGAAAAAGCCGCCGGTCGGGCCGTCATTCGGCAAGGTCGCGGCCCACACGATGCCCGCCGCGCCTTGCGCCACCGGGCGTCCGCCTGGCCCGCCCATGTCGGTGGCGACCCAGCCGGGGCAGACGGCGTTGACCAGCACGCCTGCCCCGCGCAGTTCCGCCGCCAGCACGCGGGTCAGCGCATTGAGCGTCGCCTTCGAGGTCGAATAGGCCGGCGCGCCCGCCCCCATCGAGGCCAGCGAACCGCCTTCGGACGAGACATTGACCAGCCGGCCATGGCCGCCTGCACCAACCAGCGGCGCAAAGGCGGAAGCCACTCGCCAGGCACCGAAGACATTGGTCTCGAACGCCTCGCGAATGACGGTCCAGTCGGGCCGCAAGGCGCGCGAGCCGGTGTCGTAATGGATGGCGGCATTGTTGATCAGCACGTCGAGCCGGCCGAAGCGGCGTTCGACCTCGTCGGCTGCCCTTGCCGCAGCGTCAGGCGCGGCGACATCGAGCGCGATGGCTTCGACAGCGCCACCGAGCCCCTTGGCCGCCGCCTCGCCCCTGGCAAGATCGCGCACGCCAAGCAGAACGGTGAAGCCGAGTGCCGCGAGTTGCCGGCCGGTTTCGAGCCCGATGCCACGATTGCCGCCGGTGACGAGGGCTACTTTGTCGGTGTTCATGGAGAATGCCTCTTTGTCGGTCATCTCGGGGAAAATGGCATGGGCTGAATTGTTTTATTAGATGCTGGAGATCGCAGTCATCATGCGACGACGCGCATGAGTTGATGCGCGGGAATCGGGTGTCGGCGACCGTCGCGCCATGCGATTGTCGATCCATCACGAGGATCGACCATGCTCACGCTTCACGATTATCTGCCGTCGCAGAACGGCTGGAAAGTCCGGGTCCAGCTCGGGCTGCTCAAAATCTCTTACAACACGCGCATGGTCTCGATCTTCGAGAACGAAAGCCATACCGACGCTTTCCTGGCGCTCAATCCGGCAGGCGCTGTTCCCGTGCTTCAGCTCGAGGACGGCACCACCATTGCCGAATCCAATGCGATCCTCACCTACCTCGCCGAAGGCACGCCCCTGCTGCCGTCGGACCGCTTCCGGCGTGCCAAAATCATGCAGTGGCTGTTCTTCGAACAGTACAATGTCGAGCCGGTCATCGGCTCGCTGCGCTTCTGGACCTTGACCGGACGGCTCGAGCGCAACCAGGCCATGGTTGCCGGCAAGCGCGAAGCCGGAGCCCGCACGCTCGCCGCCCTGAACCGCAGCCTTGGCGAGACGCCTTTCCTCGCCGGCACCGGCTTCACCATCGCCGACATCGCCGTCTATGCCTACAGCCATCGCGCCGAGGATTGCGGCTTTTCGATCGCGGACTATCCGGCGTTCCTCACCTGGGCCGAGCGCGTGGCGGACGCCATCGGCCAGGGCTATCCAGTCCATCCCTACAGCATCGACCCGCATTCCGGGGCCTGAAGGATCTACTTCTTCCCCTGCGGATAGATCGTCTCGCCGCGCTTCAGCATCGCCACGAAGGTCTCGATCTTCTTCTTGCGGCCGGCCTCGGTCTTCATGTTGTGGGTGCGGAAGGCAAGCGCGAAGCGGTTCTGCGCGCTGAGTTTCTCCAGCATCGCCTTCGCCGCCGGCTCGGCGTCGATCGCCGCCTGCAAATCATCGGGGATTTTCATCTCCTTGCCGCTGCCATAGGCGCGCGCCCAGCGGCCGTCTGCCTTGGCCGCCTCGACCTGGGCCAGCCCGTGCGCGGTCATGCGGCCCGCCTCGACGAGGCGCGCGACATTCTCGACATTGATCTTGCTCCATATGCTCTTTTTGCCGCGCGGCGTGTAGCGCTGCAGGAAGCTGTTCTCGTCCAGTCCCTTGCGCACCCCGTCGATCCAGCCGAAGCACAGCACGACGTCGATCGCCTCCTTCGGCGTGATCGATTTCAGGCCCGACCCCACCTTGTGCACCTTGATCCACAGTTCGGTTTCCGTGGCGTGGTGCTGGCCGAGCCAGGTGTAAAAACTGTCCGCGTCGGGGAATTCCCTGACCTTGTCGGGATCGACCTTGACCGGCGCCATCAGTGGGCCTGCCTGTTCGGTGCTGTAGTCGCTGGCGTCACTGTCATCTGCCTCCGGCCTCGTTTCAGCTCCCGGCATCATGGCATGGTCCACTGCCAATTTTCGTCAGCAGCGGAACCCTGCCCTCGCCTAGAGCAATTCCAGGAAAAGTGTGTAACGGTTTTCCAGGGAGAAGCGCGTAGCGCTTCCCCTTGAGAATTGCGTGAAAACAAAGAGTTAGAGCGGGTCGGCGATTCCGTCAAACGCTGAACCGCTCTGGCCCGGAACGCACCAACCATCGCCGCGTTGCGACTGGAGTGCAATCGTGGAGGTCCCGATGGCGATCCAAACCGTTTTCGCCCATGTCAGCTGCACCGATCTCGAAGCCAGCATCGACTGGTACGAAAAGCTCTTCGGCAAGCCGCCGTTGCGTCGGCCGATGCCCGGCCTCGCCGAATGGCAGTTCACGGAAAGCGCGGAAGTGCAACTGTTCGAGGACAAGGAAAAGGCCGGCACTTCGACGCTGACGCTCGGCGTGCTGCCGCTGGCACCGGAGCGGCGGAGACTGGTCGATGCAGGCCTCGACCCAGGCCCGATCGAGGAAGCCGACCATTTCTGGATCATGCGCATGCGCGATCCCGACGGGAATCTGGTGGTGCTCGCGAGTGCCGAGCGGGAATAGGGCGGAAAAGCGTGCAATCTTCTAAAGAAGCCCTCTCGTCCAGGCATTCAGAATTCGCTATATGTAGCGCATGGCCAAGACAAGCGCAGCATCATCAAGTCTAACAGTCCGCAACGCGAAGACGGGAAAGTCGGTGGTTGTCCGTGGCGCCGGATCGCTGAAAGGTAGCAAGTTCGCGATCAAGAAGAGCGTAGACCTGACGAAGCCTATCGCCGAGCAAGCCCTCAAGGGCGGTTCTCAAGTTTCGAAACACGCGGCCAAAGGCTGACCCGTGCTGGGCATTCTGCTCGACACACATGTTCTCTATTGGTGGTGAGCGAGACAGAACCGCTTTCGAACGATGCGCTGATAACCATCGGCGAAAACCAAGAGACCGGCACCCTTTATGTCTCGCCTATCACAGCGTGGGAGTTGGCAATCGCCGCGCGAAAGCCTGCCCATAAGAATCCGCCCGATCTTGGCGCCAATTCTCCTGCGCGCTGGTTTTCAGCAGCTGTCGAAGCCACAGCCGCGAAGATCATTCCAATCAAACAGCGGATAGCCATCGAAGCAGCCGCCGTGGTCACTGCGACGGCGCACAAAGACCCTGGTGACTGCTATCTTACCGCCACCGCTGGGGTGCGCAAGATTCCGTCATGACGCGAGACGGCGTGATGCGAGGGCTTGCCGCGCCGGAATATCTGCAAATCCTCGACTGCTGACCTCCCCCTGCCCCTCACCAATCCATCGGCATCTCCGATAGCACCATCGGTTTCTTCCGTTTCCGCTTTCCACGCCGACCTGCCAATCCCCTGCCCGTGTCCATCCAGACAAAGGCAGAGCGATATGAGCACTTCCAATCAGAAAATCCTGATCGTCGGCGGCGGCTCCGGCATGGGCCTGGCCACGGCCAGACGATGTGTCGAGGCCGGTGCGGACATCACCATCGCCGGGCGCGGCGAGGACAGGTTGCGGCAGGCACGCGAGGCGCTGGGCAATCCCGCCGGCCTGGACGTGGCCGTCGTCGACATCACGCGGGAAGATCAGGTCGCCGCGTTGTTCGCAGGGATCGGCGGCCTCGATCACATCGTCAGCACCGCCGCCGACATCGAAGGCGCCTATAGGCTGCTGCCCGATCTCGATCTCAAGGCGGCGCAACGCGTGGTCGACAGCAAGCTCTTCGGCCCATTGCTGCTCGCCAAGCATGGCGCGCCACGGCTGGCGGCGGCCGGCTCGATGAGCTTCGTCTCCGGCATTGCCGCCTACCGGCCGGCGGCGCGCGGCTCGGTCGTCGCGGCCGTCAATGCGGCGCTCGAAGGGCTGGTGCGGGCGCTGGCGATAGAGCTCGCGCCGATCCGCGTCAACGCCGTCTCGCCCGGCTGGGTCGACACCGGGATCTGGGCGCAGGTTGCCGGCGATAGGAAGGCCGAGACGCTGGCGGCGATGGCCGAGCGCCTGCCCGTCGGCAGGATCGGCCAGCCCGACGATATCGCCGACGCGATTTTGTTCCTGATCGGCAATGGTTTTACGACCGGAACGACGCTGCATGTGGAAGGTGGACATCGCCTCGCCTAGGCAGAAGCGCCGCCCGCTCAGGAATTGTTTGGAAACAAGACATTGGGGCGGTTCGCCGATTCAAGACCTGAATCGGCCCGCACCCGTTCGGGCGCCAGCGTTTCGCGCGCGGCGGCGAGGAATTGCCGGAGTGCCGGCGGTTGGACGCGCCGGCGCCGCCAGATCATCGTCAGTGGCGCCGTCCGCATCTCACCGGGCCATGTCAGTTCGGTGAGATCACCACGCGCCAGCGCGTCGCTGACCGCGATACGTGGAACGAGGCCCAGCCCCGAGCCGGCCGCCACCAGCCGCGCGATGGCGCCAATGCTGCCGACTTCGGCGGCGAGTTCCGGCGCGCCGATGCCCGCTTCGGCAAAGGCGGTGTCGAACATGTGCCGGTAGATGCATCCAGGCTCCGTTGCCAGGAAACGCCTTGCCGCAAGCGCGGCCAGGTCGCATGGAGCCAAGTTCTGCCCCGGCGCGGCGACAAGCACGAGCGGTTCGGCCGCTATCATGTGCCTGGCGAAGCGTTGATCGGCGCCGCTGTTTGAAACGTCGCGGCGATCGAAACAGAAGGCGACATCGATGTCGCCATCCTCGAGCTGGCGCAGCAGCGCGCCGCTATCAGCCACTTTCAACCGCACGGCGATGTCGGGATGGCTGGCCTGGAACCCCGGCAGCCAGGGCGCCAGCCGGACCGAGGCGATCGTTTCCAGCGCGCCGATGGTCAGCGCGCCGCTGGTCTGCTCCGCTGCCGCCTGAACGGCGGCACGCGCCTCGCCATCGAGCCGCAGCAGTTCCTCGGCGATGGGCTTCAGCGCCAGCCCCGCCGGCGTCAGTTCCAGGCCTGACTTCAAGCGCGTGAACAACGCAGTCCCAAGTTCGGCCTCCAGCGACTGGATCTGGTCGCTGACGCTCGACTGGGCGAGGTGCACCGCCTCGGCGGCGCGCGTGACGTTGCGGCTCAGCGCCACCGCGAGGAAGGTCTTGAGCAGTCTTGGATGCATCGCTTGGCCGAAATCGCGCCGCCCTATTGCAGCTGCGGCTTCTTCAAAAAGCTGCCGCGGTCGGCGGACTTGACGCGCAGCCAGGTTTCGCGGCCGTCGCGCACCACCCGCATCGGGATCTCGGCACCGGCCGAGCCGCTTTCCCACAGCTTGCGATAGAAATCGGCGAGCCCGTCGACCGCGCCGTCGCGCACCTCCGAAATGACGTCGCCTTCGCGCAGGCCGGCCTTGGCGGCGGGGCCGCCTTCGGTCACGCTCATCACCACCACCTTGCCGTCGCTTTCGGCCGACAGCGCGCCGAGCCACGGACGCGGCGGCTTGGCCACCTGGCCGCGCGTCAGCAAATCGTCGAGGATCGGCGGCAACAGGTCGATCGGCACCACCATGTTGATGTCGGCGACCTCGCCGGCGCGGCTCATCTGCAGGCGCAGCGAACCGATGCCGAGCAGCGCGCCCTCGGCGCTGAACAAGGGCGCACCGCCCCAGGACGGATGGGCCGGCGCGATGAAGATCGCTTCGTCGAGCAGATACTCCCAATAGCCGGCGAATTCCTGCTTGGTGACGATCTTGGCCTCGACCGCCCGGCCGATGCCGTCGGCAAGCACAACCGCGTCGCCGATCCTGGCCTTGCCGGCATCGCCGAGCGCCACGGCCGGCAGGCCGGTCGGCGCCAGCGCCTGGACGAGGCCGAAGCCCGATTCCTGGTCGTAAGCCAGCGCGTGCGCGGGGATGACGCGGCCGTCATGCGCGGTCAGCCAGACTTCCTCCGCTTCGGTGATGAGATAGCCGATGGTCAGCACCAGCCCGTCATCCCTGATGACGACGCCGCTGCCTTCCCTGAGCGTGCCCAGCGCCCCGGCCGTGAAGGCATCGTCGGGAACGGTCGCTCGCACGGCAACCACGGAGCGCGGATTAGGATTGATGGTCATGGTTTTGTCCTGCGATGCGAATGCCCGGCGGCTTCTTCTATAGGTATGCCGCTGAGAGGAAGGCGCAAGGGGTGGCGCTTGCCTTCTCCCCTTGTGGGAGGAGGAAGATCCGACGTCCGTGCTGACATCGACAATAGTTCAACGCAAGTTGAACTTCCCGCTCCCCCACCCTAGTTCTAGCGTATCTGCCTAACCCCATTCTTCCTCCCCGCCATCCGAGGCCCCGCATGACCGATTACACCCCGCCGAAAGTATGGACCTGGAACAAGGCCAATGGTGGCACATTTGCCAGCATCAACCGCCCGATCGCCGGTCCGACGCATGACAAGGACCTGCCCGTCGGCAAGCACCCGTTGCAGCTTTATTCGCTGGCGACCCCGAACGGCGTCAAGGTGACGGTGATGCTGGAGGAACTACTCGCGCTTGGCCACAAGGGCGCCGAATACGACGCCTGGCTGATCCGCATCAACGATGGCGACCAGTTCGGCAGCGGCTTTGTCGAGGTCAATCCCAATTCCAAGATTCCCGCGCTGATGGACCACAGCGGCGGCACCCCGGTGCGCATCTTCGAATCCGGTTCGATCCTGGTCTATCTCGCCGAAAAATTCGGCGAATTCCTGCCCGTCGAACAGCCGGCCCGGGCGGAAGTGCTGTCCTGGCTGTTCTGGCAGATGGGCTCGGCCCCCTATCTCGGTGGCGGCTTCGGCCATTTCTACGCCTATGCGCCGGAAAAGTTCGAATATGCCATCGACCGCTTCTCGATGGAGGTGAAGCGCCAGATGGACGTGCTCGACCGCCGGCTGGCCGAAACCGACTATCTCGGCGGCAAGGATTATTCGATCGCCGACATGGCGGTCTGGCCCTGGTATGGCGGGCTGGCGCTCGGCCGGATGTACAATGATTCCGCCGATTTCCTGTCGGTGCAGGAGTACAAGAACGTGCAGCGCTGGGCAAAGGCGATCGATGAACGCCCCGCGGTAAAGCGCGGCCGCATGGTCAATCGCGCCTTCGGCGAACCGGCCATGCAGTTGCACGAACGCCATGACGCCAGCGATTTCGATACGAAGACGCAGGACAAGCTGGCCGCCGAATAAATTCCACCCTGGTCGGCGTCAAAACAAAAGCCCATCACCGGTCCGACCGGTGATGGGCTTTTTGCTTCGCATGAGACGGATCAGTGAAGAACTTCAACGATCTGACGGGTGTCGGGGTCGACCAGCACGGTCTGATCGTTGATCACCGCGACGCGGTACTTGACGTTGGGAACTTCACGCAGTTCGACCTTGTCCGGTACCGACGAACCCAGCTTGAGCTCGACGCCCAATAGATTCACCGACGCCAGCGGCTCCTTCTTGACGTATTCGCGAACGACCGTCTCCTGTTCCGGCTGGACAACGATGGTGTCCGCCATGGCGGCACCCACGCCGCCCAGCAGGACGATCGCAGCCGCGGCACTCGTAAGATAATGTTTCATAACAACCTCCATGATTGGATATTTCGCTCCGCCTCGGGAAAAACTCCCACGCAACTCGGAGGTTCCATTGCTGCTTGTGAAATAAGTGTGGCGAGGAACCAGAAACATGCCACATTTTGTTATGCATACACGCGAAGATAATCACTGACATGATTTTCATGCCAGCCAGAACTTCTTCCCGTTTTTCAGGAATAGCAAAAAGCATTAGCGCTTTGCAGCCAAGCAATGCAGCCTTCGTCTGGATCATCCACTCCTTAGCAACAACTAACGTATAGCGAAGAGTGTCGTTCCCAATGCTCTACCGGCCTTCAAAAAAGCCCGCCCTGCCGGGAGCAGAGCGGGCTTCAATGGATCGGTAGAGGTGGCGCCTCACCGGTCGCGGCAGGAAAACGCACGCACCGAGGCTTCGTTCCACATGCCGACGCGATTTGGCGGAAGGGACGCAACGCTCGACATGCTGCTGGAGTACGAACTCTTCGCTAGAACCGGACGCCGTCCCGATGGAGCGGCGGCACCGGGTTGACTGCATCCGGGCTCATCGCGGCGTCTTGCGCGCGCCTGTAGATCAGCCCCACGACGAGCACGAAGTAGCCGACCTGCAGCACGACCAGGACCACCACCGTCCACGCAAGCGCCACCCACAACGACCCGGTGGCAATATAGGTCCACACCGCGACAAGGATCGTGGTCGCCGACATCCCGACGAGAAATGGCCCAAAATACATCGACCTTCAAGATCGCCGAACCCGTTTCGGTCCCGGCGACTCCCCTGCCCAAACACCACACCCGCGCACAGGCTTCCATTATTTTAGCAATTACGCAAGTATGGCGTTCGGCTGGGCCTCCATGTAGAAGTTTATTACGGGGCGGCGCCGACAGGAGCAGTTTGATGCTCGCGAACCGCGATATGCGGGAAAAGAAGTCCGGTGGGGATTGAATATGACGCTCAAGCTTATCGGGGTCGGTTTCGGCCGCACCGGCACATGGTCGACCTTTGCCGCGTTGAACAAGCTCGGCCTGCCCTGCTACCACATGCAGGAAGTGATTATAAACAAGGCCAATAAGGGCCATCTCGATTTCTGGCGCAAGGTGGCCAACAGCCCGCCCGGCTCCCAGCACGACTGGAACCGCGTGTTCGCCAACTATACCGCCACCGTCGACAATCCAGGCTGCTGCGTCTGGAAGGAATTGATGGCTTCCTATCCCGATGCCAAGGTGCTGCTCACGCTCCACCCGCGCGGCGCCGAAGCCTGGTATGAAAGCACCATAGATACGATCTACTTCACCAAGAACGTCTGGCAGTTCAAGATCCTGGAATGGCTGACGCCGTTCGGCCGCAAGTTCGGCGACATGTCGAGTAAGCTGGTCTGGGGCCGCACGCTGGCCGGTGTCATGGGCGACCGTGACAAGGCGGTAGCCCGCTATAACGCCTATGTCGACGAAGTGAAGGCAGCCGTGCCGCCGGAAAAATTGCTGGTCTTCAAGGTCAGCGAAGGCTGGGGCCCGCTCTGCCATTTCCTCGACGTGGCGCAGCCGAACGAACCCTTCCCAAACCTGAACGACCGCGAAACGATCAAGAAGATCATCCGCGACATCATCAAGGGCTCCTACATCATGCTGGGGCTGACGGCGGCGGCCATCGCGGCGGCGATCGCGGCATTGTGGTGGTGGCTGGGGTAAGGGCAGCCGGGAACTCAAGCAGCGGCTTTCTCGCAATTTTGCGCTTGCCTTCCCTGCCGGGCGGTCACCGGCCCATGCCTATCCTGGCAGGCTTTTGCCCCCCTCTCAACCTTCGGGCGAGACGGGATCGTTACATATTGATTGGATAAAATAGCGGAACGTCCAATGGACATTGCCGGAACCGAAGAGGGCCTCTCGGACCTTTGCGCGCGCACCCCAAGACCTTGGTCCTACAAGGAAAACCGCACGGTTCGATCCGCGGCACTCAGGCCCGGTCGGTAAAGAGGCTCCAACACTTTTCCATGCCGAGCATCGCCATGCCCACAACGCCCGCCTGGCGGTTGGCCGATCATGCCCGGCTAGAATGCCGGACCTAGCCACCCTTGCCTATTCCGCTTTCGCGGAAGTTTCGGCCGGCATGCGATGTGCGATGGTGCTCTTGCGGCGGTACGAGCCGCCCTGGTTGACGCGGGCGCCGAGCACACCCCAACAATGCGCCCCCCCGTCCGCGTCGGCCAGGCGCTCGGCGCGCAAAGCGCTGCCCACTCCATCGCCTTCGATCACCGGTCTCTGCTTGATCAGGCTGCGGAGATGATCCGGCGGTTCCTCGACATGTTCCCGATTGCCACAATGCAACATTGACAGAGAACCAAGATGTGTCACGATGATGGCGATATACAGGGGAGAGCTTTTGATCATGAAGAAGATTTATGAACGGCCCGTCCTGGTTAAGAAGGGCAATCTGAAGTCCATCGTGGCTACGGCCTCGCCGCCGGTGCGCCCGGAATAGGTCAGCAGGTCGGCGTCAGGGCACTCGGGACCATTTTCCAACAGCATTCTTCGAAGAGTGCTGGCGGTTTTATCGCTCCAGGCATTTGGGCGACGCGTGAGCGCCGAGATTGATTACGGACCCTTCAACGAGCCCGATAAAGTACTGGTGTCAGATTTACCACGGTCGCGATCGGTATGGATTGGACCATCCCTGTCGACATTGACAGCGGGCAACGCTATGGCACACTCCAGCCGGGATATAGTGGAGAGCCTACATCATGAAGAAGATTTATGAACGGCCCGCTCTGGTCAGGAAGGGCAATCTGAAATTGATCACGGCCGGGACCAACGGCACGGTGGTGATCTCAAAGTCGCCCAGCTAATCAGCCGGCCAGCACCAGGTCGTCCACGACCATTTGCCAGGTATGTTTCGTCGAGAGACGGACGCGGGTGACTTCTCCAAGCATCGGCGCGTAGTGCAGCGGCGTGAGCGCCGACAGCACCACTTCATCGCTGGCGACCAACTGGTCGCCGAGCCAGCTTTCGATCAGCGCCGTTTCCCCTTCCGCCTTCAGCCACGCAACACTAAGCAGCACCGAGTGGAAGCCGAATGGCGTCTCGCGGCTGAACTCGGCCGGATAGCCGCTGCTTGTATAGGCGACGTGGTCGCCCGAGACATTGCCGTTGACATAGCCCTCGCTGTCCTTGGTGTGGTCCTTCGCCATGGCGTTCAGATTGCGCCAGTCGAGCCCGGCATGGCCGCATGGGATCTTGCGGAAGCCGCGCCCGGTGACGTCGTCGAAGCCGATCGTGCGCGCCACCGCCTCGTCGGCCAGGGCTCGGGGCGAAAGCTGCCCGAGATCGGTCGGGTAAGGCGACAGCGCCAGCCGGCGGTCGAGCCCGCCGCCGCTGATCACCACCATGTCGGCCTCGCCGGCAAGCTCGAAGCGAAAGGCCAAAGCCGGCGCCAGCGTGTGGCGCTCCAGCATCTGCCCGTTCGCCATCACCGATAGGGTCGCGCTGTCGGCCGCCGCTATCCTGCCGGCCAGGGTGCGCACCGGCGCCAGCCCGACCGGGCGTGGCAGATCCCGCGACACCAGCCCGGCGGGTGAGCCGGGCGCCAGCTCGAACTGCATCGACTGCGTGTCGTTGGCGCTGGGCGAGCGCCAGCCCGGCGGCACCGAAACCGAGAACCGATGGGCGCCGGGCAAGCGCAATGCGGCCTTCACCGCCGACGTCGACATGGTGAAATTGGCATAGCCGGCATTGTTCGTCCTCGACGACGCGACGAAGCCGCCCTGCCCGTCGAACAGCCGCACCATGATGCCGGCCATCGGCCGGTCGGCCACGCCGTAGCTGCCGTCGCGGTCGACATCGAAATAGACGAAGGACGAATAGTTGACGGTGCCCGTGCTGCGGCTCCAGTCGGTGCGCACCGCATAGTCGTTGGCGGGGTTGGCCCGGCGCAACGCGCGGCGGCTGAGGTGCCGCCGCCGCAACAGCCAGATCACTGCAACGGCGGCGGCAATGATCGCCAGCGCCGCGACAAGGAGGCCGACAAGAGCGAGATTACTCATGGCGGACCGGCTTCGCTGGCGGCCGCTCGCCACTTGTCAGAAATGCAATTCATCAAGCGGCCCCTTGCCGATCCGATCCAGCTTAGCCCGACGGATGCCCCGCGCAAAAGGGTGGCGCGCGGTTAATGCCCGGCAGGCGTGACATGCCTCACCCCAATTCCACCCACACCGGCGCATGGTCGCTGGCGCCGTCCTGCCCGCGCACCTCTCGGTCTATCCCCGCCCCCTTCAGCCGCCGCACCAGCGTCTTCGACAGCAGAATGTGGTCGAGCCTCAATCCGGCGTCGCGCGGCCAGCGGTTCCGGCGGTAGTCCCAGAAGGTGTAGAGCGTCTCCTTCGGATATTTCTTGCGCAACGCATCGGTCCAGCCTTGATCGAGCAGCGCGGCGAACGCGGCGCGGCTTTGCGGCTGCACCAGCGCGTTGTCGTCATAGGAGCGGGTGGCGTAGATGTCGCGCGGCTCGGGCACGATGTTGTAGTCGCCGGCAAGCACCACCGGCAGGCCGGTGTCGAAGAGTTGTGCCGCATGCGCCTCCAGCCGCGCGTGCCAGGCGAGCTTGTACTGGAATTTCGGCCCCGGCTGCGGATTGCCGTTGGGCGCGTAGAGGCAGGCGATGACGACGCCGTTGACCGCCGCCTCGATATACCGGCTCTGGCGGTCCTCGTCGTCGCCCGGCAAGGCATCGCGCGTCAGCACCGGTTCGGCCCCGCGCGCCAGGATGGCGACGCCATTCCAGGTCGGCTCGCCCTTCCACACCGCGCCATAGCCGGCATCGGCAAGTGCGGTGCGCGGAAACTGCGTGTCGCGCGCCTTCAATTCCTGTAGGCACACGACATCGGGCCTTGCGGCGGCGAGCCAGGCCAGAAGGTTTTCGAGCCGGCCGTTGATGTTGTTGATGTTGAAGGTGGCGATTTTCATTGGGTATCTAGATGAAGCCGACGAGAGCCTTTCCAGAAAAGAATAACATCAGGGAAAATGAAAATAGAAAAAAGAAGAACGATCGCATAGGCCGCCGATTCAGCTACTCCGGCTATCTTATCAAATATGAATAATATAGACGATATCGCAATAATATAAATCACGATAGAAAACCTTTTAAATCTGGCTATATCGCGATGATTCAACATAAACCAGAAATAATCAGCATACTCATTCGATTTGCTCATTACAAGATATACATATATTATTGACAAGATGAAAGATACATATTCTATGTACGATAAATATCTAAAATTCAAAAAAGACACAGCAGAAAGCGATATAGATATCAAAATAATCAACGCCGCTGCAATAAAGGCAGCGGCCGTTTCAAGCCTTCTCTTACCATATATCAAATAGGGCAAAGTTACCTCTTCTAGATTATAGCCCTTGCGAAATCCACACGTTGGCTCGCTTTACGAGACTTTCATCGAACTGCAAACTCCGCCCCACCCCCTCACAGTTTCCGCCACGGTCTTCAAATGATCCGCCGTCGAAAACCCCGACACGCTCTTGCGCGGCTTCAGATCGTGGTCGCCGTCCTCCAGCCAGATCACTTCGATCGCATCGGAAAGGCCATAACCGGCCACTTCGTCCGGCGCACCGAATTCGTCGCGCGTGCCTTGAAAAATCAGCGTCGGCGTCTTCAGCCCCAACAGATGTTTGGTTCGCAGCTGCTCGGGCTTGCCTGGCGGATGGAAGGGATAGCCGAGGCACAGCAGGCTAACGATCTCGCCCCTGGCGAGCATTTCGTCGGCGACCATCGAGGCGACGCGCCCGCCCATCGACTTGCCGCCGATGATCAGCTTGCCCGTCACGCCCCTCGCCCGGAGATCGGCGATCGCCTTGATGTATTCCGGGTTCACCGTCTCCGCGCGCGGCGGCGGCTTGCGCTGGCCGTAGCGGCGGGCCGCCATGTAGTGGAACTCGAAGCGCGCGACCTGAAAGCCCACGGCGGCCAGCGCCTTGGCGGTGGCGGTCATCGAGGGAGAGTTCATGGAGGCGCCCGCGCCATGCGCGAGCAGGATGGTGACGGGGGCGGTGTCGTGACCGTCGAAGAGGAAGGTGGTCATGGGGCGACTTTCCGATAAAGGCCGAGTTCCTTGGCGCGACCATTTCGATCCTTTTGCTCAGGTTGGAGCGACCGCAAATACTCCACCTGCGCCGCCAGAAATCCCGGCCAGCCAGTTGCATCAACACCGCCTATCCATTTGCTAGCAGCTGCACGCCCATGAACCTGCTCAAGCAAACAGAAATAGGCGAGATCTCGCCACGCGCCGCACAACTGTTTGTTGCCGTCCATCACATCTAGCGCCGACGTCCAGGTGAACCATTGCCTGATCCATGCGCCGACCTTGCCGTCGAAGTCGGCGACACACTGGGCTATGAACCCACCGACATCCTGCTCGTCCACGGCACAGAAGGGCCATCGGCAAGGAACTGAAAAACTCGAGTAAACATGATCGACCGACACCCGGAGAAATTGCTTGCTCTGTTGCCGAGAACTTTTCGTCTTGAACTGCGCCGAACTCGGATCCTTGATTTCATACCACTGGTCGAAGTCCCTGTATAATTTGGCGAACTTCTTCCACTTGAACACAGCCACCAACGAGCAATCATATTCCCCATACCGGCGTTCCGCATAACAATCGAATTCGATGCTGAAGTCCGTAAGGTTGTCCGCCGATGCGATCTCCAGCCCAGGGCTGCCTGGCTTGAACCATTTTTGTCCGAGACGGGTATGAAGCTCTTCGGCAACCTTTGTCCGGATGGTTTTTGAGTCGAATGCCACGACCTCACCCGGCCGACTTCGCCAACTGCATATCCACGAACTGCACGCCCCTGGCCGCCACGCCGGCCCATTCCGACTCCGCGTCCAGTTCGAGATACCGCACCCAGAGCCGCCGCGCCTCGGGCAAATTGCCGGCGTCGAATTCCAGCCGCGCCAGGTTGAACACCGGATCGGCATAAGTCCTGTCCAGCGCGATCGCCTTCTGCAAATGCCTTCGCGCCGAGGCGTCGCGGCCCTGCTCGCTCATCAGCCCGGCGAGGTTGAACCAGGCTTCGACGAAGGCCGGGTCGAGCTTTATCGCCCGGGCGTAGTCATGCGCGGCTTCCGCCACACGCCCGGCCCCGCGCAGACAGTTGGCGCGGTTGAAGGCGGCGATGGCGTCGGTCGGGTCGATCGCCAGGCAGCGCTGGTAGAGCGCGGCGGCGCCGTCATGCTCACCGCCCTCCTCCGCCGCTTCAGCTTCGGCGAAAAGGTCTTCCAGCGTGTCGTCGCCGATCGCGGCGGCGCCCAGATCGAACAGCAGTTGCCCGTCGAGTTCGCTCTGGCCACCTTCGAGATAGATCGCGTCGGGCCGGCCAAATGCCGAGCCGACATTGAGCGACTTGGCGGTGAGCGAGGCGACCGGACCGGAGCGGTGGACGGAGCGCGCGATCGCGCCCCATGTGGCGCCGCCGGCGATCAGCCCGGCATATTTGCGCGCCAGGATGAGGTCCCGGAAGGAATAGGGCTCGCCATCATGTTCGAAGGCATCGAACAGGCTGAGCCGGTCGAGATCGGCGCCGGACAATCTGGACTGGTCGATCAGCGACTGGCGCGACAGCGAAGACGCCCCGGGCGCCTCGATCAGCCCGAGCAGGCGCAGGAAACCGTTCTCGCTCAAAACCACGCGCCCGGCGGCGCGCTCGGCGTCGAGCCGGCGTTCGATCTCGCTATCGCTGTTTTTGGTCAGCCCAACCTTGGTCAGCCCCGCCTTGGCCAGCCCAGCCTTGGCCAGCAAGGTCCGTCCGAACACGACATGCGTGGTACGCCTTGTGACGCCGCGCCTGAGCTGGCCGTGCTGGCGCTCCACCTCGCGCGCCGCGAGCCGGAGCGGAAACGCCGCCAGCGCGCCGATCGTGCCGAAGACGGCGCCCGCAACGGCCGGTGCCGTCATTTCTTGCTCTTGCCGACCGCCTTGAGCAGACTGGCCTTGAGCGGATTTTCAGGAGCAGCGCCGCCCGCGGCCGCCTTCTTGGCGGCGGGTTTGGCGGCCTCGTCGGCCTTGCTCTTCGACTTGGCCGGCGGCTTCGACTGCGACAGGCTGGCCTTCAGCGCATCCATCAAATTGATGACATTGCCGCGTTCCGGTGCCGCCGCGATGATCGGCTTGTGGCCCTTCAGCTTCTCGCGGATCATCGTCATCAGTGCGACCTCGTAGCGGTCCTCGTAGTTCTTCGGGTCGAAGGTGGTTTCCTTCTGCTTGATCAGCGCTTCGGCAAGCTGCAGCATTTCCGGGTCAGGCTTGCCGGCCGGAATGTTGCCGAAATATTCAGCGGTGCCGCGCACTTCGTTCGGGTTCCTCAACGTACACACGAACATGCCGTTCTCGCGCGCGCCGATCGTCACCACGCGCTCGCGGCTGGACAGCACCAGCCGCGCGATGGCGAGCTTGCCGGATTTGCGCATGGCCTCGCGCAGCACCGCAAACGTCTCTTCCGCCATCGCCCCGTCCGGCGCCATGTAATAGGGCGCGTCCTGGTAGATGACGTCGACCTCGTCCTCGTCGACGAAGGCCTCGATGTTCATCGTGTGGTTGGATTCGATGCGCACCGCGTCGAGGTCAGTGTCATCGATGATGATGTACTGCTTGTCCTCGTACTCGTAGCCCTTGACCAGATCCGCGCGCTCGACAAGCCCCAATTCGGGATCGACCGGCTTCATATTGATGCGGTTATGGGTCTTCTTGTGCAGTTGATTGAACGAGATGCGTTCGCTGGCGCTGGTGGCGGGGTATAGCCGCACCGGACAGCTGACGAGACTGAGCTTGAGATAACCCTTCCAACTTGCCCTGGGCGCCATGATGAACTCCTACGCGGCCACGCACTGACTGTTACTTCGCAGCGCTTCGTCCGAAGGACGAACAAGGCTGCGCGAATCCTACACCGACCCCGCACAATACCGGCAAATCCCTGACGAAGTCTTCCCGCCGGCTTTGGAGGCCACGGGAGGAGAATAATTCAAATTGTCGGAAGCGTCGATGGAGTTTGAGCCGACACGCCGGCGACCGCAGCGAACGCTCTTATGCTTCGTCATCCCAAAGCGAAGCAAGGAGCGAAGGGACGCGCACGGACCCTAGGATGACGAGTTTGAGGAGCCCTGGTCGTCGAAGGGCGCCTTGAAGCCCGTTTACCTCTACGAGACCACAGGCAAATCCCTGGCAAACCCGTCAATCTCGGCCCACGGATCGCCCGACGTCTCCAGCAACCCCGGCAGCGAGGCATAATTCAGATCCTGCGGCGCATCGATCGCCTCCAGGTCGCTCCAGCTCACCGGTGTCGAGGCCGGCAGGTTGGTGCGCGCGCGCAGTGAATAGGGCGCGGCGGAAGTGTGGCCGCGCGCGTTGCGATGATAGTCGATGAAGATGCGCCGCTTGCGGTTCTCCTTGCCCATGGTGGTGGTGAAGGTGTCGGGCGCGGTCGCGGCCAGATGCGTCGCGATGGCGCTGGTTGCCTGGTGCAGCTTCTTCCAGTTCTGCTTGCCCGTCACCGGCACGGTGATGTGGATGCCGCTACCGCCGGACGTCTTGGCGAACGGCACCAGCCCCAGTCCCTCCAACTCGCCCTTGATGTGGAGGGCGGCCTCCACCACCTCGCGCCAGGAGATCCCCTCGCCCGGGTCGAGGTCGAGGACGATCTGGTCGGGCTTGTCGAGGCTGGTGCGGTGCGTGCCCCAGGTGTGGAATTCGACGACACCGAACTGCGCCAGCGCCAGATAGCCCTTGGCGCCCTCGACCGAGAGATAGGATTTGGCCTCGCCCTCGGAATTGATCGCCTGGAAGGTCACCACCGAAGGCGGCATGCCGGTGAAGGCGTGGCGCTGGAAGAAGCAGTCCTTGGGCAGGCCGGTCGGGCAGCGCACCAGCGACACCGGGCGGCCAAGGAGGTGCGGCAGCATGAAGTCGCCGACCAGCGCGTAATAGACGGCGATGTCGAGCTTGGTCGGCCCGGTCTTGCCGAACAGCCGCCGTTCGGGATTGGTCACCCAGATGGTCGCCAGATCCGCCTCGGAGATCAGGCGCTTGCGCTTGGTCGACACCGGCGTCGACAGGCCGACATCCCTAAGACCGCGAAACACGCCATGGCGCAGCGCATTGTCCGCCGTGCGGTTGGCATAGTGGACGCGCGCCGAGAACAACGGTTTCACCCAGCGCATCTCGCGCATGATTTCGCGCGGCACGCCTTCCGGCGGGGTCGCGCCTGATGCGAGCGGCTGCAGCCGGGCCAGCAGATCGGCCGCGGTCCCGGCATCGAAGCCGGTGCCGACCTTGCCGCGATAGTGCAATTCGCCGTCCACCCATTCGGCCATGCCGAGCGCGGCCAGCCCTTCCGCCGCGTCGGAGACAGTGTAGCCGGCGATGACGAAATCTTCGCTCTTTAGCGCCTTGGTCTTGGTCCAGCTCTTGGTCCGGCCGCTCTGGTAGATGGCGGTCGCCCGTTTTGAGACGACACCTTCCAGCCCCATATCCGAGGCTTGATCAAAAAGTCCCTGCCCCGAACCCTCGACATGGTCGGAAAACTGGATGGCGGAGTTGGCGCCGAGCCCGCCAAGCAATTCGGCCAACAGCGCCTTGCGCCGGATGAGTGGCACCTTCATCAGGTCCCAGCCGTCGAGATGCAAGAGGTCGAAAGCATAGAAATGCAGCTTGCTGCCGGCGCCCTCGGCAAGCGCGTCCTGCAGCAGCGCAAAGCGCGAAATGCCCTTGGCGTCGAGCACGACGATCTCGCCGTCGATGATCGCCTCGCGGCACGGCAATTTGGCGAACGCATGAGGCAGGTCGCCATAGCGCTTCGTCCAGTCGATGCCGCCACGGGTGATCAGCCGCACCTCTCCATCGGCGAGGTGTGCCATGGTGCGGTAGCCGTCGAATTTGATCTCATGCAGCCAGAGCTCGTTCGTGTTTTCGGCAACGCCTTCGCCGCCCGGCGGCTTGGGCACCTGGCTTGCCAGTTGCGGCTCGATGCGGCTGAGCGCCGGCGCCTTGGCGGCACCCGGCAGCTCGCCCGGCTTCAGCGAACCAGGCTTTGGCGCGGACTTGGCGGCCGGTTTCGGCGGCGCCACCAGTTCCTCGATGCGCAATCCGGATTTGACGCTCTCCGGCCGCGCTTCGAGGATGTTCAGCACCGTGTCGGCGGCGAGGTCCCGCTCCTTGAACAGCAGCCAGTTTTTCTTCTCCGAATCCTCTCCCGGCTTGGGCTTCAGCCGGGTCAGCATCCAGCCGCCATTGAGCTTTTCCCCGGCCAGCCGGAACTTGAAGGCGCCGGTGCGCAGGCTCTTGTCGACATCGTCCATCGGCGCCCAGCTGCCGGTGTCCCAGACGATCATCGGCCCGCCGCCATATTCGCCTTCGGGAATGACGCCCTCGAAATCGATATATTCGAGCGGATGGTCCTCGGTCTCGACCGCCAGTCTCTTGTCGGCCGGATTGAGCGAGGGCCCGCGCGGCACCGCCCAGCTTTTCAGGACATCGCCGACCTGCAGGCGCAGATCGTAGTGGTCCGCGGTCGCGTGATGCTTGTGGACGACGAAGCGGTTGCCTTCATCGGTGATCAGCCCGCCGGCGGGTTCGGGCGTTTTGGAAAATTCGCGCTTGGCGCGATAGGTCTTGAGCTTGGTGGGCGGCATGTCAACAGCCGAGCCGGGCGGGAATCAACAACCGCCTCGTTCCTTCGCGCCCCCCTCTGCCCTGCCGGACAAACCTCACGCCGGCCTTCGCGAATATTGGACTTTGAAGGAATAGCGCGGTAGGCGAAATTACCAATCTCTCCCCTAGAGGGGGAGATGTCCGGCAGGACAGAGGGGGGCGCCGTAGGGCGCTACGTTTGCACCACTCGCGATTTTTCACGTGGTCTCAATCGTCGATCGCGGGCGTCAGCTCCAGCTCGGCTGGGGTCAACCCCTGCTGCAACTGGCTCAAGCGGAATTCGTCGACCCAGTAGGCCTCGCCGTCGACCAGCACGCGCGCCTGGTAGGCGCCATCCGAAAAGCTTTGCGCGGTGATGTAGACCTTGTGGCGGTCGAGCGCCTTGCGCACCGCGGCGCGCTTGGCATTCTGGCCGGTGACGGGACTGAACATGACGCTGCCCTCGGTCGCTCTTACACGCCACATGGCCGTTTCCCTGGCCCGCGACTGTGCTTAAGGATGACGGAGACGCGCCGCCCTGTCAATTTCGCGGGCGGCGGCCCTGGCCGATGGCTTACGAGCCGCTGGTGTTGAGCGTGTTGCCGATCTTCAAAAACTTGCTGTTGATCGCATTGCCTAGCGCGCCCGCGCCGACGATGATGGCTAGCGCGATAAGAGCGGCGATCAGGCCGTATTCGATCGCGGTGGCGCCGGAATCATCCCGGATGAACCGAGAAATAGTTGCTGACATGTCATGCCCCTGCTTTTGATCCCTCGCACAACCCTATAGACACAGCAGGTTGCGGTTCGATTAAATCTTCGCAGTGTTTTGAAAAGGTTCCGGGGCTGCCTTGAATCAGGATGAGAGCAATCGTGCCCGAATGCCAGGCAGGAAAGATAGCAGTCAGGTCTTCAATCGCCGCAGACGGCGCATCGTGCCTTGCATGGCCTTGTAAAGCCGAGGCTTGGAGCGCACGTACAGCTCGGTCTTGCAGCGCAGCCTGATATAGGCGGTCGAACCCCGGCCCTTCAGGGTCGTCGCCTCGCACAGTTCGGCCAGCACCGAGTTCGAGGCGCCGATATGTTGCTTGTATCCCTGTCCGCCGACCGAGAGGTCGAAATAGCCGAGCCCTTGCGCCCGTGCCCACATCATCAGCTTGCCGATCATTGTCAGGCCCGGGGCGACGTTGGCCACCGCGTCCTGGTCGATGCCGAGCAGCAGGGCATGCAAGGTGCCTTTCATGACCAGCACGTACATGACAGCGAGATAGGCGTGGCCGACGCGCAGCCCGAACAGCCGCACCGAGCCGTCGGAAAGCCCCTGCAGGGCGGCGTTGCGGTAGAATTCCACGACCGGTGCCTGCGTCAAGAGGTCGAAGCGCCCGAGCTCGCGAAAGCGATTGAGCCTGAGGTCGAGCAGCCTGTCGAACTGCTCCTCGATCATGTCAGGCGTCTCGGCTTCGACCAGTGCGAGACCGCCGTGCTCTTCGAAGCGGCGGCAGTGCTTGTTGAAATTCTTGGTGAAGGACGATTTGCAGATGCGTTTGAGAAGCGTCTCCGGCTCGCCATCCATGACCATACCCGAGGCGATCTGGATGGAGTCGCGCGCCGTCGAAAGCAGCGCCAGAGGATTGGCAACGCCGTGGATTTCCCGTGGAATCCCCGCGATATGGATGCGGTCGGCCGGCGGCAGCACGGCGCGGGCCGCCGCCCACGCGGCGTCGGCGCTTTGCCTGGTCCAGGGCCTGGCATCGGCCAGTAGCGGCGCCGAATAATCGCACACGCCGCGGCTCAGCCATTCGATCACGGAGTGGCCGAGCGCCCGGCGCCGCATCAGCGGCATCAGCATGACCGGCGCGCCCGTGTCGGCGTCATTGACCTCGACGACCAGCAGCTCGGCGCTTTTGGGCATCAGCCGCCCGGCGATCCCTTCCACCCAGGCAAGGCCCTGGTGGCCGGTGCACAGGCCGGTCTCCTCGAGACGCTGCCAGAGCTGCCTTACGGTGTCGAAGCTGGTGTGCAGCCGCGCCGTATAGCGCGCCGTGGCGCCCATGCCTGCTCTGATCGGAGAAATCGGTTGGACCGGTGCATCCGCCGTCGCCACCAACCGCACTGCCTGGCTTGCCAAATGCCTCTCCCATTCGTTCTGGGGCGCCCAGGCATTATCCACGCAAGCGCCGCAGACCCCGCATCGTTCCCTGGACCGCCTTGAGCAGCCTGGGTTTGGAGCGTATGGAGGCCTCGGCCCGCCTGCGCAACTCGATGGCGGTGCTGGCAAGACTGCCCCGCATCGTCAACCCATGGCAGAGTTCGACCAACACCGAACCCTTGGCGCCCATATGTTCCTTGTAGCTCTGGTTGCCGACCGACAGGTCGAAATAGCCAAAACCCCGTTCGCGCGCCCAGCCGATCAACCTGCCCATGATTGCAAGGCCCGGTGAGACATTGGGCACCACGCTCTGATCCATTGCTATCAGCAGAGCGTGAACAGTCCCTTCATGAACCAGCAAATATTGGACCGAAATGAGAGCCTCGCCGACGAGCAGTCCAAACAGCCGCACCGAACCGTCCAGCAGGCCCTGAATGGCCGCGTTCCTGTAGAAATCGACGATCTTGTCCTGCGTCAGCAGGTCGAAGCGGCCAAGCTCGCGAAAGCGATCGAGCCGCATCCGCACCAGCTCGCCGAAGATGCGTTCAACCTCGGCCGGCGCGCGCGCCTCGACCAGTTCCACGCCGCCAAGCCGCTCCAGGCGACGCCAATCCTTGCCGAATTCCTTGACGAAAGACGGCCTGCAAAGGCGCTTGAGGACCGTTTCCGGATCGCCGTCGATGGCGAGGCCGAAAGTGGTCTGGATCGAATCGCGCGTGGCCGGAAGCAAGGCCAGCGGATTGGCAACGCCCTGTATCTGTCGCGGAACCCCCTCGATGTGGACGCGGTCCACCGGCGGCAGCACCGAGCACAGCGCGGCCCACGCGGCCTGCGCGGATTGTTTCGTCCATGGAGTGTCATCGGCCAGCAGCGGTGCCGCATAGTCGCAGACGCCACAGCTCAACCATTCGACCACCCAATGGTGGAAAGCCTTGCGGCGCATCAGCGGCACCAGCATCCTGGTTTCGCCGGTCGCGGCGTCGCTCACCTCCACGAGCAGGAGTTGCGCGCCTTCCGGCAGCAGCCGCGCGACGATCCCTTCCGTCCATGCGAAATTCTGGTGGCCGGTGCACACACCCTGCGCCTGCAGGCGCAGCCACAGCGGCCTGACCGCCTCGAGGCTGGTGTGCAGCTTCGCCGTATAGGCGTCGTTGGCGGCGACGGCGGTGGCGGCGTGCGGAACCTGCCCGTCGGGCAGCTCGGTCACAGCGGCGATTTGTACGGCCTGGCCTGACACGTCCGTCTCCTATCGCTTTACCGCGGCGAACGAAACCGCCCGCCGCCAGGAGCCCAGGCGGCTGTCGCGCTGCTGGTCCGGATGTTCGATGTTCCACATGCGGTGATGCACGAAATACCACGATGCCGCGAGCACGAAGATCTCGGAGAGCGCGGAACCGAGCAGCGCCCATGGCGGCGGCGCGATTGCCAGGGAGATGGCGATCAAGGCCAGCCCGACGATGGCGCCGCCCAGGGTGATGAACGCGACGATGCGGAAGTCACCCATGATCTCCAGCACGATGCGGGGCATGATGTAGAGCATGATCGGAACGAAATTCGCGGTCACGAAAAGCCCGATGAAGCTTACCGACGCATCCTGGAGCGCCTGCGAGTTTATCATCGGCAGGACGAACAGGATGGCGCTTCCATAGACCACCGCGCCGAGCCCCATGACGACAGCCCACAGCTTCGCCTGCGCCCAGACACGACGGGTCTCGTTATTGCGCATCAGCTTGGCGAGTTCCGGCTGCGTCATGTTGACGAAGGCGAGGCTGATGATGCGCAGCGGCGCGAACAGCACGATCACCGCCGCCAGCGGCGCATAGGCTGCCGGCCCGGCAATGCCGGCAACCAGCAGCGCCAGGCATTGGCCCTGGATGTTGGTGGTGGTGGCGCTGAACGCCGACCAGCAGAGCTGGGCCCAGAGCCTTGCATAGCGCCGCCGCGTCGGCATGCGGAAGCTGATGCGCAGCGTGCGGCGCGCCAGCCGGACCAGGACGAAGATGCCGAACACATTGGCCGCGGCCAGTACGTAAAAAACGATCTGCAGCATGTCCTTGGCCAGCCAGATCGCCAGCCCGGCCATGACGGTGCCGGCGGTCGTGAAGGCGGCATCGCTGATGGAGACGATCACCTGCTGGCGGCGCGCGAAGAAGGCCGTGCGCATGTGGCTGCGCAGCGACCACGCGCCGACGAAGCAGCCGGCGGCGATCCCACTGGGATCACCCAGGAGACGCATCACGATCGTCGTGCCGAGCGCCATCACCAGCGCGACGACCAGCGCCGCCGTCCCGAAGGCCACGTCATAGGCATCGACGCCGGCGCTGTTGGTGCTCTTGCTCATCCATATCGAGGCGGGAACGGCGGTGAGCGACCTGATATAGGACAGGCCGACGCCGCCCATCACCATGCCGATGGCGAAGAGGCCGTAGCCTTGCGCCGACAGCATGTGCAGCAGCGCGATGTTGAGGGCGAAGTGAAATCCGCTCTGCATCGCCTCGCCGCCGATCATCAGCACGAGGCGCCGCACCAGATGGCCAGGGAGTTTCACGACCGTGTCTCCGCCTGACGCACGGTTGCCGTCCGGCCCGGCCTGGCGATCGCCGCCTTGAGCTTGTCGGCGGCTATCGCGGCGATCGCCGCCGCAGCGACCGGCTCGCTGAACACCGCTTCGTAGCGCGCGCGCCCGGCGGCGACGAAGGAGCGCCAGGCCTCGGGCCGCAGGATGATTTCCTCGAGTTTGCCGGCAAGGGCCGCGGCATCGCCGGGCGGCACATGCCAGCCGGTTTCGCCGTCCGCGACCACCTCGACCAGCCCGCCGATCGCCGACACCAACGGCGGCCGGCCATAGGCCATCGCCTCGATGGCGACGCGGCCGAGCGATTCGGGACGCCGTGACGGCACGGTGACGATATCGGCCCAGCGATAATGTTCGGACGGATCGGGAATGAAGGGCAGCACGCTGACGCGTCCGGTAAGCCCCATGCTGGCGACCAGTTCGGCCAGCGCGCGCTCGCGCTCGACGCTTTCGAAGGCGCCGCCGACCAGCCGCACCTCGATCCGCGACTTCAGCTCAGCCGGCAGCGAGGCGACCGCCTCGAGAAGCACTTCCTGGCCCTTGATCCTGTTGATGCGGCCAAGCAGCAGCACCTTGAGCGGCCGCTTGCCGTCATAGGTCGTCGCTTCGACCGCCGCCGGGCCGGCAACCCCGTTATAGACCACATGGGAGCGCGCGGATTTGGGATCGCCGAACGCGGCGCGGGTGGCGCGCGAGTTGAAGATGAGATCGGCATGGCTCCAGTGCATCAGGCCGACAAGGATCCTGCGCATGGCGCCTTCGGGAATTTCGTGGATGTGCAGCACGGCCTTATCAGGCAGAAGGCGCGCGGCGATCGCGTAGTCGGCCACGATCGAGGTGTTGACATAGGTGAGGTCGAAATCCCTGAGCCGCCGCCAGGCCCGCAGCACCGCGACCGGCAGCCGCGCCATCTCGATGGTGGCAAGGCGCGCGATGGCCTGGCGCCTCAGCACCCAGAGCGGCTCGAAGACGATGCGGGTCGCATGCGGCTCGAGGATTTGCACGATCGGTCCGCGGCGCGGCAGGACCACTTCGATGTCGGCCGACGGAAACGCGGCGCGCAACGCCGCCACGCTCTCCGCGAAGCTGCGATCGGAACCGTAGAGCTCGTAGCCCTGGTGGATGCAGGCAATCCGCATCTTCAAATGCATCTTTCTGTCAGGGTGGTGAGACGATTCCGCTGCCTGACGCTATCGGCGGCTGGAAACTTCAAGCAACACCCCTTTGGACTTCCCTCGTTGTCAGCGTGGTCGTGAAACGAATCTCGAACCCGGATCAACGGATGTTGATCTGGGATCACCACACCAATGCTGCGCACCCTCCGCCGATTCTGGCGCACAGAAGTCCTTACGCAAGCATTATGCCGTGCTAATATATCCGTTCGCAGGCCGACAAGCCGCAGCGTGGCCTCGTTTCGATACACATACGTTGGGAAGGTTGACCGATAATGAAACAACTCGGGCGCTTGGAAGAAATATTTTACAACCCGG
Organism: Mesorhizobium sp. BH1-1-4; assembly: GCF_020165665.1. Classification (NCBI taxonomy): domain Bacteria; kingdom Pseudomonadati; phylum Pseudomonadota; class Alphaproteobacteria; order Hyphomicrobiales; family Phyllobacteriaceae; genus Mesorhizobium; species Mesorhizobium sp. BH1-1-4. The sequence continues at coordinate 64,070 of NZ_JAIUIN010000010.1, read as the reverse complement.
GTGCGATGATGGCTGGAATCGGGCCTGCCAGCCAACTGCAAGGGCGCGGTTTTGAGATGAGACAGCATTGCGGATCGAGCGGACCTGAAAAGTGCCAGCAGTCATGAAATCGGAACAGCCTGCCATCCTGATCCTCGGGACGCGCGGCATTCCAGCGGCCCATGGCGGTTTTGAAACCTTCGCCGAGAAGCTGGCGCTGTTTCTTGCCGGGCGCGGCTGGAAGGTCGGCGTCTACTGCCAGGAGGAGGTTGAGCGGGTCGACCAGAGGGTGCGCGTCGATAGCTGGAAAGGCATCGACCTCATTCACATCCAGGTCGCCTCCAAAGGCCCGCGCGCGACGCTGGAATTCGACTGGCAATGCGTGCTCGACGCCGCCCGGCGGCCCGGCGTCTGCCTGGTGCTCGGCTACAATGGCGCGGTCTTCCTGACCTGGCTGCGGCTGATGCGGCGCAAGATCATCACCAACATGGACGGCATCGAATGGCGCCGGCCCAAATGGGGTGTGGCGGCGCGCACATGGTTCTGGCTCAACGAGTGGATCGGCGCCTGGGCCTCGCACCGTCTGGTCGCCGACCATCCCGTGATCGCCGATCACCTGGCGACGCGCCGGCCGCGCGGCGCCATCGCCACCATCACCTATGGCGCCGATCCGGTGACATCGGCGCCGGAGGCGCCGGTACGCGCGCTCGGCCTCGAACCTGGAAAATACCTGATCTCGATCGCGCGCATCGAGCCCGACAACAACATCCTGCCCATCGTCGAGGCCTTCTGCAGCCAGAAGCGCGACATGAAGCTGGTCGTGCTGGGCACGCTTTCCCCTGACATCCCCTATCATGTCGCCGTTCGCAAGGCGGCCAACGCGTCGGTGGTGCTGCCCGGCGCCATCTACGACCAGGCGGCGGTGAAGGCGATGCGTTTTCACGCGCGCGCCTATATGCATGGCCACACGGTCGGCGGCACCAACCCGTCTCTGGTCGAGGCGCTGGCCGCCGGCAACATGGTCATCGCCCACGACAACCCCTACAACAGATGGACCGCCGGCGCGGCCGCCGTCTTCTTCACCGACAGGCAGAGCTGCGCCGAGCGCATGCGACAGGCGCTGGAGGATGACGCCCTGGTCAGGACTTGCGGCGAGGCGGCGAGAGCCCGCGCCGACGAAGTCTTCCGCTGGGACGATGTCCTGCTCGCCTACGAAGCCGAAGCCTACCGGCTTCTGGGTGTGAGCGCCGCGGCTGCCGTGCCGCTCGAGCGCCCCTCGCCCGGCGCCGTATGAGGGGCTGGTCGCGACGGCGGCTGCTGCGGACCGCGCTTTCGACGGCGCTGCTGCCCGCCACGGCCGCATTTTCGTCCGTGCCGCCCGCTTTGGCCGCCACCGGCGAATGGCGTTTTCGCCGCGGCGTCAATGCCTGGCCCTGGTTCGCGCTGACGCGTGAGTTTCCCGCACCGCGCACCGACTATGACTGGCCGCCCTTCCAGTCGCAGCGGCCGGTGCCGACACCGGCCGACCTTCGCCGGCTGCGCCGAACCGGGCTCGATTTCATCCGCCTGCCGGTCGATCCCGGGCCGTTCCTCGCCGCCGACGCCGCCACGCGCGCGAAATTGCTGGCGATGCTGGACGACGCCGTCGCGGCCGCCCTCGATGCCGATCTCGGCATCATCGTCAACGTACAGGCCAACGGCGCCACCCATTACTGGAATCCCGACCGCATGGTCTCCAGCACCGCCGCCCCCGAATTCGCAGCCTATCGCGCGCTGGTCGGCACGCTTGCCGGCAGGCTGCAGCGCTTCGCACAGGGCATGGTGGCGCTGGAACCGGTCAACGAGCCGCCGCAATCCTGCTCTTCCAATGTCTGGTCGAACGTCCAGGCGGCCCTTCTGACGGCTGCCAGGGCATCGTCGTCGACCTTGCCGCTGGTCGTCACCGGCGGCTGCGGCTCGATGGTGAGCGGGCTGGCAGCGCTCGACCCGGAGCCGCTGGCGGCCTTCGAGCCGATCCTGTTCACCTTCCACTTCTACGAACCCTATCTGTTCAGCCACCAGGGCGCGCCCTGGATGCGTGAGCCCGTCTACCGCGCGCTGAACAACGTGCCATGGCCGGCCTCCGCCGGTTCGCTCGAGCAGACGCTGGCCTCGGTCAGGGCGCGCATGGCTGAGGATACCGAGACCTCCGAAGCGGACAAGCAGGCCGCCTATGCCGAAACCGAACGCGTGCTGAAGGTCTATTTCGACGCTCGGCCAGACCGCTGGTTCATCGACAAATACCTGAGCCAGGCGCGCGCCTGGGCAGACAGCAACGGCATCGCGCCTGGCCGCGTCATCATGGGCGAATTCGGCGCGCTGCGCACCGACGCCCGCTACGTCGCCGCCCCCAACCCCGACCGCGCCCGCTACATATCAGATGTCCGCCAAAGCGCCGAGGCCGCCGGCTTCCCCTGGGCCTTCTGGGACCTCTTCGACGGCATGGGCATGATGGACGACACGACGCGCGCGCTCGACCCGGCGATGGTGGATGCGCTGGGTTTGAGGATGGCGAAGTAGAGAGTCGACGACGGAAAGTGGCCGAATGCCTCCCTTTCTTTTCGTCTGGTGCCCATCTACCGATAGAGGTTCGGGTGCCTGGCCTTCTCGGTTTGACAATTTCCCGCCCTTTGAACCGCCATCGCGTAGGCTCTTTCATAGACGTGGATGGCCCTCTGGAACTTGCCCGGATTGGGCGTCAGATGTTTATCGATCCCATCGTACAAAAGGACTGGAACAGTGATGATCGCTTTTCCATCCTCGTTCGGCCTCAACCGACATCTTTGGATCACGCCGTTCAGATCGCCCGCCATTGTTGCGACCTTCTTCAAATAGGCATCGTCCTTTCCAGCCAAGAAATTTATGTTGTTCTGCTCTCCTTGCCCTGCTGAGGCAGCCGATATCGCGAAGCAAATTCCTGCGGTGAATGAAGCCAAAGCAAAGCCTAATTTCATTGTTCCCTCCCAATTTGTATCAAAGAAAGCACATTTGTGCATAACTGAACAACTGGCGGCGAAGTGGCAAAATGTATCGCTATAGACAGCCTTCTTCGCGATAAACGCCTCGGACTGCAGACAGTGTCCCGTCCATCCCCACTCGCCGATATACCCGCGCGGCGATGTTGCAAACGAAGCTATCCTCGTTTCGCTTCGCACCGTATTCCCCGGTGGGTTCAAACCACGTTGGATTGAACCCCTCCGCTCGAAGTTCATCGGCAAGTTTCCAAACCGAAATACCAAGAGGAAAGCGGGCACGAACCCGGGCATCAAACTCTATGGACGCAGCGCCAAAGCTTGAAGGCAATCCTTCGGTCAGTTGGGACGATAACCGCAAATTTTCCCACCATAAGGTGAGAACAAGCCCAACAGCGATTCCGCTCACAAGCAATGCGATGATTTTTCCAATACGTAAAATCTTCCCCAGACAACTTAAATTCTGCCGCCACCGCCAACATCAAGGATGTAATGCAGTGTCCACACGATATGCAACGGTCATCTAGACGACTACGGCCAGGAGGTCGCCTCGAACATTGCCCAGATCGAGGGCGTTGCGCCTCAGGTGAGCTTCGGCAAGGTCGAGATGGTCGCCGACGGCGTGCTGATCGGCGCGGTTCGCGGCAGCCTCCGACCGCCAGATTCTATGGTCAACGTCACGGCATGGATCCTCCGCGACGGAGCTACGCTCCTGCTACGCCCTAGGATAACGACGACGCGAGGGCCTGTCGCCAATCACCGACATTGACGGTTCGTGCGCTTCGCGGGGCTGCATCTGGAGCCGCCTCACCCGCACCGGCCTGTACAGCGCCAGCGCGATCACCACGAACTTGGTCATCAGCGTCGTCTTGGACGCAAGGCTTTCGGAGGTGTTGAGCAGGATCAGCCAGCCCAGCATCGTCAGCCAGATGCCGGGATGGCAGCGGCGCGCCACCTCGTGCATGAACAGCACGAAGCCGAAAAACAACAGCAGGGTGAAGAAGGCGCCCTGATAGAGGACCAGGCGGATGATCGGGTTCTCGATTCCCTGTTCGAGGCCATTGATGCGGCGCAGGCTTTCGATGAGATCGATATCGGGCCCCACGATCAGGTCGCGCAGTTCCAGATGTTTAAAGAGCTCGAACATTTCGACGCGGGCATTGGCGCTGCCGCTGTCAGACACGAAGCGCTCCAGCAGCGCGTCGAAGAAGCCCCACGAAAACAGCATGACGACCACCACCGGCAGCAGCGAGGCGAGCAGGACCGCAAGAGCGGCACCCGGCAGGCTGATGCGTCCTCGCCTGAGATAGGCCACACCGCTGAAAAGCAGATAAATGCCGCCGAGCACGATCGTCGTCACCATCGCCGAGCGCCCGCCAAACGAGACCAGCGCCGCGCATTGCAGGCCGATCAGGGCGAGCCGCATCGGCATGGACAGCGATCGCGAACCCGAGAGCAGCGCCAGCACATAGATCGAGGTGACCGTGGCGTTGGACAGCGGATGGCCCTGAAGCGCCGTCGAGCGCAGGTCGTTCATGAACACCGCGCCGTCGAGCCGGTAGGGAAAGACCAGCGTCTTGGTGGCGAACTCGAACAGGGCCAGCAATGCGTTCGCCGTCATCACCGCGTGGACGACGGTCTGTATCCGGGCGAAGGTCTTTTCGTCGTCCTCGGCCAGCATCATCACCAGCAGCGCCGGCGCCACGAACGTGTCGATCATGCCGGCCATGCCGGGACGCTGCCTGACGACGACCACCACCAGCAGCAAGATCGAGATGACCGCCATCAGCGCGCTCGCCGGCCGCCGGCCGGCGATGGCCAGCGTGTAGCCGACCGGGTTGCCGAAGGTGCAGGCGCGCCAGGCAAACATCAGCACCAGCAGATAGGTCGAGGGATGGATCTTGGTCGCCGGATTGCCGGTCAGGCCATCGTAATTATAGCCGACCAGCCACAGCATCCCGCCAGAGATGGCGAACAGCAGCGCCACCACCGCGACAAGGCCGTAGCCGGTCACCCAGTCGAGCGAGTGGCCGCCGGGGCGCGCGGCCGTTGCCTGGCCCCAGCCGGCTGCCGGGACGGCGGGCCGAGCCATCTCAGGCCGCCTCGTCGACCAGCAAGGCGCCGGTCGGCAACCGTCCCATGACGGAAATGGCTTGCGAGGCCGCCGTGACATCGCGCATCGGCGTCGCGTTCAGCGTGGCGACGAGCACGATCTCGTCGACCATGGCGACCAGCGGCGAGGCGTTGAGATTGTCGGCCAGCGCGCCGCCGTCAACGACGACGAGGTCGAAATTGCGGCTCGCCTGGGCCAGCATATGCTGCGTGAAATAGACGCCCTGCGCCTCGGAAAAGGCAGCCTTTGGCCGACCCTTGCCCAGCACCGCGACGTTGCTGCCGGGCGCGTATTGGCTGAGCGTCTCGAAGGGATATTCGCCGCGCAGCACGTCGAGCAGACCTGGCTGCGGCTCCTTCTGGCTGCCACCGGCCTTGTTGGTGTCAATGAACAGGACGCGGCTGCCCCGGGCCCCCGCCGCATTGGCCAGCAGGCGCGCCACCCGGCCGCGCTGCACGGCGTCCTCTGGCGCCGACGTCAACAGGATCGACGGCACCAGCGGCCAGTTCGGCGGACGCCGGCTGGAGGCGAACAGGCGTCTCAGCGCCAGGCCCGCGACCGCATCCATCTTCTGCCCGGCCGGCGTGGCGGCGCCGCCGAAAGGCCACCAGCGGCGCCGCGCCGGTTTTGCCGGCAGCACGCCCACCACGGGCGCGTCGATGGCCGATTGCATCTGCGCGCTGGAAAGCACCGTCGGCGAGGAATATTCCGCGATCAGCGCCATGCCGGTGCCGAGCCCCAGCCCGCCGAAGAACGCGCCGAACACCAGCAGCAACAGCGGCGGCCAGCTCTTCTTCAGGGCGGGCATGGCGCTGGAGATGATGCGCGCATTGGTGCTGTCGACATTGACCTGCTCGCGCGTTTCCTGCGCCCGTTGCAGATAGGTGGCGTAGACGGAGCGCACCGCCTCGAGATCGCGCTGCAATTCGCGCAGCTTGACCGATGCCTGGTCGGTGTCGAGCGATTTGCTCTTCATGCCGGCGACCTTGGCCTCCAGCGCCTGCTGGTTGGCCAGCGCCCGCTCGTAGTCGGTTTCGGCGGCGGTGACGATGCGGCCGAGTTCGCGCGCGATGAGCTGGCGCGTGTCGCGCAACTGCTGTTGGGCCGCGATCATCGAAGGATGGCGCGGCCCCAGTTCGGTACCGAGCTGCGAGAGCTGGTCGACAAGCGTCGCCTCTTGCGTGCGCAGGCTCGAAATCACCGACGAGCGCATGGCCTCGGAGGTCGCGTCGGGCGCGCCGCCCTGCTTGCGCAACTGGTCGACCTGGGCCTTCAGCGCCGCGGTGCGGCTCTGCGCGGCCGACAGCTGCGTGTTGATCTCGGTCAATTCCTGGTCGCTGACCAGATTGCCCGCCGCCATCACCATGTTGTTGGCGGACTTGTAGGCCTCGACCGCGTTCTCGGCCTGCTGGACGCGCTTGCGCTGCTCGTCGAGCCGCGCGGTGATGGAATCGGAAGCATCCGTGGCCATCTTGGCGCGCGCGCTCGCCTGGTCGGCGAGGTAGGCCTGCGCGATGGCATTGGCGAGCATCGCCGCCTTGTCGGCGCTCTTGGCGGTGACGATGACGTCGAGGACCAGCACCTTGTCGGCCCGCTTCACCGCCAGCCGCCGGCGCAGCGCATCGAGTGTCTTGCCCGTCTTGTCGGTTTCGGCCGAGCCACCGCCCAGCAGACGGCTCAGCAACCCGCCCTGCCCGTTGAATTCGGGATCCTCGGTCAAATTGGTTGCCGCGATAGCCCTGAGGAGCACGCCGCTCGACTGGACGACGGCGACCTGGCTCTCCACCATGGTGATGCCGCCATCGGGCGGAACCCGGCTCGGATTGACGTCGTTGGTGACCACCTGCAGGTCTTGCGGATCGACGATGATCTCCGCCACCGAACTGTAGAGCGCCGGGGTGAACAGCCCATAGAGCAGCGCCGCAAGGGTCAGCAGCAAGGCGGTGGCGAGGATCAGGAAACGGCGGCGCACCAATATGCGCTTCACGTCACCCAGTTCGACACTCGAGGATGGATAGGAGGCGGCCGGCATCGGCTCCGGCGCGGCATATTGCATCCCCTCCGGAGCGTGTTGTTGCGGCAACGAGAGCAGGGATGATTGCAAAGGTCGCTCCGACAACACTCCATGTGCCCCAAAAGATTAAATTGCGGCTTCAGCCTAGCTATTACTCCAACTGTTAAAACACTGTTAATTATGTTGGGAGCTCTTCTGATTTCTGGCACGAAGTTTGCGTAGCAAAGGCAACGGCCATGTTGACAGGGCGCAAGCGAGCGGGAAACGAATGGAAATGGAGCAACCTGTCCCTCCAGTCCATCCGTCCGCCCGCCTCTCATGCCCGAAATCGAACACCGGCCGGTTACCGACCATCAGAATTCTAGGGGTGCGACATGCAGGTGAGCCTGCGCCTGGACAGCGACTGCCTCCGTGCTTTTCACCTGCTGCTGCTGCGGCGCCTGGCGGCGCTCGCCGATGTCGAGGTTCGCGTCGACGCGCGCCCAGGCGGGAGCGGCGTCCCAGGCAGCATCGCGGCCCTGTTCCAGCTTGAAACGGTCATCCATGGCTTGCCCTCGGACGGGTTGGCCAAGCGCCTGCCACTGTCGGCGCTGGCCTCCTACAGCACGCCGCCGCCCGCCGCGCCCGACCTCGTGATCGACCTGTGCGGCGACGTGCGGCCGGAGGGGACACGCGTCTGGCGCGTGACCTATGACGGCGCCGCCGGCGAAGCCGCCCTTCTGGCATCGATCCTCGATGGCCGCACCCCGCTGGCCAGCATCGAGGAGAACGGCGCCGTCGTCGCCGAAGGACGCCTCGGCACCGAATATGGCGGCATCGCGCTCGCCGCCTTCCAGGACATGCTGGCGCGCACGGCAAGCCTGATCGTGGCAGCGGTGACGGGCGCGGCGCGAGGCGCCCTGCCCGTCCTGCCTGAGATGGTGGACGGCAGGGCCGCGCCGTCGCTGCCCTCGGCCGGCAGGCTCGGCGTCAGGGCGGGCAAGGCGCTGGCGCGGCGCATCGTCCAGAAAATCTACCATCTCTGCTACAACGCCCCGCACTGGAAGGTCGGCTGGCGCGAAACCGGGGGGAAGGATCTGTTCGACCTGCGCGCCCATCCGGCATCGGGTTGGCAGGAACTTCCCGACGACGGCAGCCGCTTCTATGCCGATCCTTTCCCGATCCTCCACCAGGGACAGGTTACCCTGTTCGTCGAGGACTATATCCATCGTCTGGGCCGCGCCATCATCTCGGCCGTGCCGTTCGGCCCGGCGGGACCGATCGGCCGCCCGGAGCCGGTGCTCGACCTGCCCTACCACCTCTCCTACCCCTTCGTCTTCGAGCGTGACGGCGAGGTCTGGATGGTGCCCGAAAGCTGCGCCAACCGCACGGTCGATCTCTACCGCGCCACCGCCTTCCCCGGCGGATGGGTGAAGGAAGCGACACTGCTCTCCGACATCGTCGCCAGCGACGCCACCCTGGTCGAGCATGGCGGGCGCTGGTGGCTGTTCGCGACCGTGCGGGAGGGTGGCGGCGCCTTCTCCGATGAACTGCATCTGTGGTCGGCGCCGGACTTTCGCGGTCCCTGGACGCCGCATCCCAAAAATCCGGTGCTGATCGACATCGCCTCGGCGCGGCCGGCCGGCCGCATGGTGCAACGCGGCGGCCAGTTGCTGCGCCCGGTGCAGGACTGCCGCAGGGGTTATGGCGCCGCGCTCGGCATCGCACGCGTCACTCACCTTGATTTGAATGGCATGGAACAGCTTGTCGAGACCATCTTAACCCCTGGTCCGCTATGGAGCGGGCGCAAGCTGCACACGCTCAACGAGGCGGGCGGCCTGGAGTTCATCGATGGCTCGGCGATCGCGCCGCGTTGGAAACAAAAGAGGCGACCGTGGTTAACCTAAACACTTGTTACTACCAGCCACTCGCGCCGGTTGCTTGAGGTTGATCAAGGTCCGGTAGATATTTCCACCACAGATTGTGGAGCAGAAAGATGACGAGCTTGAAGGGCAGCGAGGCGAGCGCCGCCGAAGCTGTCCCGACCGAGGTCGACGTGGCGATCGTGGGCGCCGGAATGGCGGGCACGACCCTGGCAATGGTGCTGGGAAAGGCCGGGCGCAAGGTGGCGCTGATCGATCCGCACCGCGTCCATCATGACGAGTTCAGGGCCGAGAAGATCGGTACCGCTCAGATACGGCTGTTCGAGAAGCTCGGCCTCGACGAAACGATCATGCGTCTCGTCACGCCGTTCGACGACATTCATGTCTTCCGCCTCGGCCAGTTGTTCGCGCGCGAGCGCAGGCCGGAATACGCGTTTTCCTATGGCGCGCTGATCAACGGACTCCGCGATGCCCTTCCCCCGCAGGTACCGCTTACGGTCGGCAAGGTCATGCAGGTCTCGACCGGACCGGACCGGCAGCGCCTGGTGCTGAGCGATGGCAGCGTCATCATTGCCCGCCTGCTGGTGGTCGCCACCGGCTACAGCGAAGCGGTGCGGCGCGCCATCGGCGTCGAGCGCGTCGAGCAATCGAAAGCCCATTCGCTGTCGATGGGTTTCGACCTCGCCATTGCGCCGCGCGAATGCGTCTACCAAGCCGTCACCTGCTATGGCAAGCGGGCGGCGGACCGCGTGGCCTATCTCACCATCTTCCCGCTCGGCGACAAGATGCGGGCCAACATGTTCGTCTATCGCACCGTGGCCGAACAATGGACGCGGGATTTTCGGGCCGATCCGCAGAAGATGCTTTGCGAATTGATGCCGGAAATATCGGCGCAATGCGGCAATTTCGCCGTCGCGAGTCCCGTCGAAGTCAGGCAGATCAACCTGACCACGACGCAAGGCCACCGCCGCGACGGGGTTGTCTTCGTCGGCGACGCGTTCTGGACGACATGCCCGACGCCGGGCGTCGGAATTGGGCGGGTCATGATCGACATCGATCAACTCCACTCCGTGCACATTCCACGCTGGCTGGAGACGCCAGGCATGGCGGCCGACAAGATCGCCGCTTTCTATGACGATCCGGTCAAGGTGGCCTCCGACGAGGCCGGCATGCGTGTGAGTGTCTACGCCAGGCGGATCACAACCGAAAACGGGCTGGAATGGCGCGTGCGGCGCCTGCGTAACAACACGGCACGCCGGCTGATGCTCATCGGCCGCAAGGTGCGCCATTTGGGATCGCGGCGGCAACCGGGCATGGCGTGAGGCGCCTCCCAATCTTCCTCGCAATCGAAGACAGCGGTTTCTTTCCACGGGGTTGAAAAAAACAAATCCAGTGCCGTTCGTCCGGAACAAGCGGCGCGCCGACAGGTTATCCCCGCAGGAGATCTTGTCATGGTCAAGAATATCGACCGCGCGTTGCAGGATGCTATTCTGGCGATGCGCATTCTTCGTAAATCCATCATTGACCATGGCCATATGGAAGCCATGGCCGAATTTGACGGCTTGATGAGCGTGACCATTTCCGAGGCCGAGCGCGAACTGACCCGCTGGCAGGCCGGTCATCGCGCCGGACGGTCAGGCGTGGCGCAATCCTGACGCGATTGGTCCGCGAGCCGGCGGAACCTTGCCGCATCCGAATGGTTCTAGGACATCGCATCGCGCCGGAGAACGAAGTGACCCGAGTGGTCGACAAGCAAAAGCTCGAGAGAGCCGACCGCGAGTCGAGGATCATCCTCGACGCCGAACGGCTGGCTCGCGACGCCAAGACCGCCCGCCTTCGCGAGGAGCGGCTGTCCACGGCGAGCAACACGGCAAGCGACAGCGGCAAGCCGCGAAAGCCCGCCGCGTCAAAGCGCCGTCGTGACGCGGGCGCCTGCTGAGCGTCACGGCACGCGGCAGCGAAGGCCAGCACGGCAATGAGGTCGGCGGGACAAGGCGATCCCACGAAGGTTCCGAAAATCCCAGGCACCAACGCCTCGACGGCCTGCCAGGATAAGATTTCACCATCTCGAAGGTCTGGCGCCGCAAGGCTTCCAAGATCGGCTTCAAATCCACTTGCAATATGCAACCGGTTTGGATACGTTCAAACTAGTTGCAAAACGCAACTGGAAAGTCGGCGCGATGGATCGGCGCTCAGGATGCCCCGATAAATCTCGCGACAGAAGCTCTCGGTGATCGCCGGAGCATGGCCCCCCTACGCGAAGCGGTTGCGAGAATGGCAGCCGTCACCCCGCGTCACGTCGAAACCTGAAAGGAACTCACAATGCCAAAGTTCGTTACGATCCAATATGGCGACCGGGCCGGGTATGACCGCACGCCCCAACCCATCAGGGATGCCGCTCATGAACAGGACGTGAAGTTGCTCTCCGAAGGCGCCCTGATAGGGAGGGCGGGGACGCCGGTACAGGTGCGCAATCCGGAAGCGTCGGGAGTGGAAACGCGCGATGGTGCGTTCATGTCGTCAGATCTGCCGATCGCCGGATTTGCCGTGATCGAAGCTGCTGACCTTACCGACGCCATCGAGAAAGTCTCGCAGGTCCCCTGTGCTGTCGCGCATGGCGTGGTCGAGGTGTGGCCCTTGAGATGAAGTCCAGTTCTGTCAGCGAACCGCTCCCAGCCGCAAACCCGCTTTCGCCGCCGCCTCGCGCAGGAACGGCAGGCCGACGCCGATGACGTCGTCGGGATTGTCGGCCACCGGGCGCCACACCGCCAGGCCGCCGGCGATGTCGGCATCGACATGGTTCATGCTTTCGAGCGTAATGGCGCCGGTATAGCCGATATCGGCGATCGCCTTCATGCAGGCCGCCCAGTCGAGCATGCCGCGCCCGGGTACGCCGCGATTGGCTTCCGACACATGGACATAGCCGAGATAGGGCGCCGCCGCCTTGAAGCCGGCGGCGAAACTCTCCTCCTCGATATGCATGTGATAGGTGTCGAGATGGATGAAGATGTTGTCGGCGCCGACGCGCTCGATGATGTCGGCCGCGTCGACACCGCGATTGATCAGATGCGTCTCGTAGCGGTTGCAGGGCTCGATGCCGAGCTTCAGCCCGTGCGCACCGGCCGCCTTGGCGGCCCGGGCGAGAAAGCGGCACATGCCGTCGATCTCGCCAGCCGTCGGCGCGCGGCCCGAAGTCTTGCCGATCGTGCCGTAGGTGACGCCGCCGAGCGCCTCGCTGCCGACCGCCTCGCAGACGCCGAAGGCCGGTTCGAGAAAGGCCAGCGCCTCGTCCGGACGCGCCACGACATCGAGTGAGGCCGGCAGGCCAAGTGACGGAATAAGCGCGACATTCCAGCGTTCGGCAAAGGCGCGCGTGCGCGCCGTGTCGATTTCCTCGGGGCGCAGCAGCGGGATTTCCAGCAGCCCGATGCCGAGCCCCTTCAATCGCTTCATCTGGGGCTCGATCAAATCGAGATGCCAGACCGGGGCAATCGCAAATGTGTGCAGTCCAAAGACGTTCGTCAACTCAACCTCTCCCTTCCCGTGCCGCCGCATTGCCGGCCGGCGGACCCACGGAATCACGCATCAGGAGCCGGCACGGCTCCAGCCGCGCGGCCGGCGGCCCCTCCCCGCCCTCGATTCTGGCAAACAGCGCCGCCATGGCGTGTTCCGCGATGCGGCCCACCGGCTGCACCACGGCGGCGATGGCCGGCCATGTCACCTGCATCCATTCGGCATCGTCGAAGCCGACCAGCGAAATGTCGTCAGGGCAACGCCAGCCGCGCCGGCGGAACTCCGACAGCGCGACCAGCGTACCCCTGAGGAACAGCGAATAAACCGCCGTAGGCCGCTCGCCCTTCTGCTCGCATCCGCCGAAATAGTCGCGCAACCGCACCCTGAGCGGCTCGACATCGCTTTCGGCCAGCACCACGTCGATGCGCGTGTCGGGTGCGAGCGCAAGCGCGGCGGCGCGGAACCCATCGAGACGGGCGCGCACGGTGGCCGCCTGTTCGCCTAGGCCGACGATCAGTATGTGGCGATGGCCCCTGCCGGCCAGTTCGCGCGCCACTTGCGCGCTGGCCGCCGCGCTGTCGGCCGACACCGTGTCGAAAACCGCGTCCGACAGCACGCGGTCGATCAGCACGCCGGTCATGCCGTTGGCCTTCATGAACCCGGCCGCCGGTCCGTGCTCGTTGCGCACCGGGGCCAGCACCACGCCGGCCACCCGCCAGTCATGCATGCGGGCCAGAATCTCCTTTTCGCGCGCCTCGGATTCGCGGCTCGAGGCGGCCACCAGCGTGTAGCCACGCTCTTCGGCAAGGCTCTCCAGCTGGGTGACCATCTGGCCGAAGAACTCGCTTTCGAATTCCGGCACGATGGCGCCGATGATGCGGCGCCTTGCCCTGCGCATGTCGGACGCCAGCGGATCGACCCGGTAGCCCAGATGTTCTACGGCATCGAGAACGCACCGCGCATTCTCCTGCTTCACCGTGGCGACGCCGGACAACACCTTGGAGACTGTGGCCGCCGAGACGCCGGCGCGATCCGCCACGTCGTGGATCGACGGACGCCGCTGCTGGGCCTGCCTGTGCGCCATTGTCCTCCTCCCCGAGGGCCGGCTTGTATCGGCCTGCTTCCGAAATGAGTAAATCGATTTATCGTGCCTGTAAATCGTTTAATCCGCGATAGATTTGCCTAGGAAGCGCCCTGGGAGCCGCTTCGGGAGGATATTGCCATGTCGAACACCGCCTTGCCGCTGGTCATCAGCGCGCCCGAGCCGCGCACGCTCGAACTGATCTTCACGCCGCCGCAGCTGGGGCGGCTCAAGGCGAACTACCGCATTGTCGAGACGACGGCGGACGGCGTAGCGCAACTGCCGGCCGAGGTGCTGGCGCAAGCGCGCTACATCGTCGGCCAGCCGCCGATCTCGGCCGAAACGCTTGCGGCCATGAAGGCGCTGCGCTGCGTCTTCAATGTCGAGAGCAACCTCCTCGACAACATGCCCTATGAAACCCTGTTCGCGCGCGGCATCCATGTCGTGACAACGGGCCTTGTCTTCGCCGAGCCGGTCGCCGAACTCGGCCTGGCCATGGCGCTCAACCTTGCCCGCGGCATCGTCGATGCCGACCTCGCCTTCCGCCAGGGTCGGGAGCTCTGGGGCGGCGATGGCAACCAGACGGCGCGGCTGCTTTCGGGCGCCGATGTCGGCATTATCGGCTTCGGCGATCTCGGGCGCGCGCTCAACCGCCTGCTGTCGGGTTTCCGCACCCGAACAAAAGTGTTCGACCCCTGGCTGCCGCCGTCGATCCTGAGGGAAAATGGCGTCGAGCCGGCCTCGCTGGACGCGGTGCTGTCGTCGAGCGACTTCGTCTTCGTCGTGGCCTCGGTGACCTCCGAGAACCAGGGCTTTCTGGGCGCCGACGCTTTCGCCGCGATGCGCAAGGGCGCCGCCTTCATCCTGCTCAGCCGTGCCGGCGTGGTCGATTTCCCGGCTTTGATGGCGGCGGTGAAGAGCGGCCACATCCTTGCCGCCAGTGATGTCTTTCCCGAGGAGCCGCTGGCGGGCGACCATCCCGTGCGGGCGCTGCCCGGCTTCCTGCGCTCCGCCCACCGCGCCGGCGCCCTCGACATCGCCTTCAAGCGCATGGGCGACATGGTGCTGGAAGACATGGACCTGATCGATCGGGGCCTGCCGCCGTTGCGCTCCAAGCGCGCCGAACGCGAGACGGTGTCGAGGATGCGCTCCAAGCCGTCCGACAGGAACTGAGCAACCGGGCGGTGTGAGCATCGCTGAACCGCATCGGCGAGGTCTGTACCGAATCGTACGTTGAATCCCCTTTGAGATGCGCCTTCAAAGGCGTAAAAAATGCAACTCGGGAGGCAGCGATGATTGGAAGCCATAAAGACATAGCGCAGGCCGCTATCGAAGCCAGCTTCCTGCTACGACATCGTTCCATTGCTGGGAACGTCGCCTTTCGCCGCGAAATAGACCATTCCCGGCGCGTGATCGCGCAATCGCGCGAGCTTCTGAAGCGGATTCGCCAACGCCAGCGCGACGACAGCCGAGCCTGGGCAGATGACCCGGTTCCCGTTGCCGTCTCGGCGTTCGATGCCGACATTCTGCGCGCTGTGTTTCGAGATCTGGTCTCGGAAACGAAGGTGCCCGAGTGTCAATGGCGCGATCTGGCCAGAAGCCTCGTTCACGAGTTTACCGGCTGCGATCTGGTCGAGACCGGCTTGATAGAATGGATCATTCATAGATAGCGATCCGCAAGGCATACCCCTTCTCCCAGAGGTGGGCCTCCCGTTGTGATGGAACGATCGCGCCGCCGGCGGGTTTTGCAAACGGCCAGGGCGGTGGGACGCCCGGCCTACTCCAGAAGGCCCGTCACGAGTCGCGTCGGTGGCGGGCCTTTCTCCATCTCACGTGATATTGGCCGAAGGTCCCATTCGCGCCGCGCCCATCTTGTGCGACATTGCCCTAATATCAGCAATTGCTTGAATATGGTCGGGACGTCGGGGCGGGGTCGTGCCAATTCGCAGGAATCTAGCCGCGAATCTCAGACGGCTGGTCGGCAGCCATCCGTCCGTGAGCGCGGTTTGCCGCGGATTGAACATGAACCGCTCGCAATTCGAACGCTACCTGCAAGGCAAGAGCCTGCCCAACCGGGCCACGGCGCGACTGATCTGCGACTATTTCCGCATCGACGAGGACGAATTGTACCGCGCGCCGGAAGCGGCGGCATCGCAACACGCCCTCCTGTCGCCGATGCACGAAACGCTTTACGAAAACATGGTTCGCGGCCCCAGCCCCGCCATCGCCGGCGGCGCCTACTTCACCTACTTCGCGGTTCCCGATCGCCCTGACCTTTTGATGCGCTCGGTCACCTTCGTGCGGCGGCAGGCCGAGCTGGTGACGTTCAGGCGCGTGACCCGCTGGGTCGAGGGCCATCGCCAGGGCGGCGCGCGTGTCCCGGGCTGGCATTATGGCGTGGCGATCTCGCGCCTGAACTGGATCTATTTCGCCGCCATCAACCGCCGCCAGACCGCCGAGCCGTCGATCATGGCCGTGCAATGGGCGCCCTTCTCGGAGCCGGTGCTGGTCGGCAAGGCCTTCGTCCTGACCGGAGCCGGGCCGGCCTGCATCAAGGTCATCATGCGCCAGGAAGTCGGCAGGATCGGCCTGCGGCAGGCAATGCGGATGTCGGGCGTCGTCAGCCTCGACGACCCGCGTCTCGACCAGCTTGTGGCCAGCCTCGCGCGCGAAGGCTAGAGTGGTCGGCGCCAAGGATGATTTGGCCTGGCCAACGAGAGAGAGCGATGCTCAACACGGTCGACTATGGCGGCAAGGAAGCCGATATCGTGCACGCGCTGGAGGAAGACATCATCTTCGGCCGGCTGGCGCCCGGCACGCGCCTGGTCGAGGACGTGCTGCTCGCCCGTTTCCCGGTCTCGCGCCACATCATCCGCCAGGCGCTCTACCAGCTGGAAAGGCTCGGCGTCGCCACGCGCGAGCGCAACAAGGGCGCCATGGTGCGCCGGCTCGCGCCCGAGGAAGTGCGGCAGATCTACGAGGTGCGCGAGATGCTGCAGCGCCAGGCCGCGCTGATGATCCGCCTGCCGGCGAGCGAGGCGTTGATCGCGGAATTGACCGAGATCCACCATGTCTACAGCGGCCATGTCGACGCCGGTTATCTCAGAGGCATCCACGAGGCCAATGACCGCTTCCACCTGACCATGTTCTCGGCCTGCGGCAATGCCTATCTGGTGGCCTCGATCGAGCACTATATGCGCCTCAGCCTGCCGGTGCGGGCCAATTCCCTGGCCGACCGGGACAAGCTCGACATCTCGCGCCAGCACCATCTGATGATGATCGAGGCGCTGAAGCGCAGCGACAATTGGGTGCTGGCGCAGCTCTGCGTCGACCACCTGCAGCCGAGCAAGGTTTTTTATCTCCAGGAGGTCGAGGCCTCGCTCCCGACTGTTCCTACCTGACCTTGATGACCACCTTGCCCTTGGCGCGCCCGGTTTCGACATAGGCCAGGGCTTCGTTGGTCTGTTCGAACGCAAACGTCCGGTCCATGACAGGGCGTATGATGCCGGTTTCGACAAGCGACGCGAGCCGGCTCAACTGATCGCCTTGCGCCCACATGAACAGGAAGGAATAGTCGACACCGGCGCGTTCGGCCCTGCGGCGTATGCCGAGACTGAGAAACCACATCCCCAGCTTCAGCACGACGTTCAGGCCTTGCTTGCTGGCGAAGCCTGGATCCGGCGGACCGGAAATGGAAATCAGCTTCCCGCCCGGCTTCAGCACGCGCAGCGATTTTTCGAGCGTCCTGGCATCCTGGCTGTTCACGACGACGTCGTAGCCTTGCAGCACCTGCTCGAAATCGTCCTTCCGGTAGTCGACGACAATATCGGCGCCGAGACTTTTCACCAGGTTCGTGCTCGCCGCGCTCGCCGTCGTCGCGACCGTGGCGCCGAGATGCTTCGCCAGTTGGATGGCTATCGTGCCCACCCCGCCGGAACCGGCCTGGATGAAGACCTTCTGGCCCTTCCGTAAGCCCGCCCTTTCGACCAGCACCTGCCAGGCGGTCAGGCCGACCAGGGGCATGGAGGCGGCCTCCTCCATGCTGAGGTTTTTCGGCTTCAGGGCCATGTCGGCCTCGTCGATGGCGATGAATTCGGCGAATGTCCCGATCCGGCCATCGCGCGGCCGTGCAAGGATTTCGTCACCGGGTTTGAACTTGCGGACTTTCGAGCCGACGCGCACGACGACGCCGGCCACGTCGTGGCCCAGGACGAAGGGCGGCCGATACGGCACTATCAGTTTGAACTCCCCGTCCCGGAGCTTGGAATCCAGAACGTTCACGCCGGCGGCGTGGATTTCGACCAGGACGTCATTGTCCCCCGGCTCGGGCACGGGCATTTCGGCGAGCCGCAGCGCGCCGTTCTTCTGATATTTGTCGACGACAAAGGCTTTCATCGCACTCGCTCTCTCACGATCGCGATCTTTCCGGAGTGCGTTTCATTTGATGCTCCAGAGCCCCTCGGGCTAGCGTTCCGCGACAGATTGAATTATGCTCGTAATATCAGATTATGATCATAATGCAATAGTAATGTGGGAAAGCAAGGACATGCGCTACGAAAAGGGCCGGAAGGATGCATCGCGCGGCCGGATCATGGAGGTCGCCACCGAGCGGTTCCGCAGCGACGGCATCGCCGCCTCCGGACTGGCAAGCATCATGAGCGACGCCGGGCTGACCAACGGCGCCTTCTATCCGCACTTTCCCTCCAAGACGGCGCTGGTACGGGAATGCGTGGCGGCGGCACTGGAGGGCCAGTCCGGGCAGATCGCGGAGGCGCTGGCCTCCGGCGGGCTGGAAAAGGCCATGGACGCCTACCTGTCGCCGGAGCACCGCGACAATCCGGGCACGGGCTGCGCTTCCGCCGCGCTGTTGCCGGAAATCGCGCGGCAGCAGTCCGAAACGCGGCAGCTCTATACCGAGCGCCTGATGATCCTGGTGCGGCAGGTGTCGGCCGCCCTCCCGCCCGATACGAGCGACCCCGAAGGCGTGGCATTCGGCATCTTCGCGACACTCATCGGCGCGCTTCAACTGGCCCGCGCCGTGGAAGGGCCGGACCTGTCGGATCGCATCCTGGCGGCCGGAGCGGACGCGGCCCGGTCGCTGATCCAACAGGGTCGCCGAGCACCAGCCGGCTGAGCCCGAAGCAACAGACGGCGAGAGCCTGAAACTTTCCGCAAGCCGCCCTCGTTGCTGCGTGATCGCCAAGGCGATAGCAAGACCCTCCATTCAATGCCCGCCGGCCTCTTGCCGGCGGTTTTTTTTATGCTCGCCCGAGGCCGTCGGTCGCCCGGGGAACCATCGACGAATCGAGAAGTTGTCCAGGCGGCCAGAAGCCTGGCCGACACACAGAAGCCCGCGCAGGCGCCGGCGGCGGGAGGGGCTGGGCTGAAACCAGTAGATGCAGGACAGAACCGCGTTGCTTTCAGATCCGGCGAAGGTTTAAACGCTATTTTGTCCCATTTGGGGAATTTTGGCCTGAAAATCCGGAACTTTCGGGCAAACTGTTTCGTTAGAAAGCTTGATCGTTGCTTCGACGGTCACAAAGCAACAGGGAAGGACCCAATCATGAACATCAAGATGATCTGTCTTGGCGCGATGGCGCTTTCAATGGCCGCCGGTTCGGCTCTCGCGGGAGGCAGCACGGGAACGTCCGCCCTCGACGATCCTGCCAAGATGAAGCCGTTCTACACGGACTCCGGCATGAAGACGATGGTCGGCAATGATGACTTCGTGAAAGCCTGGAAGGCGCTGACGCCCGAGGACCAGACGGCGATGAAGACCGCCTGCGCCGACGAGGCCAAGAACGCAAACCCCACCAACACCCATCCGGAATTCTGCAGCAGCGTAAAGCTGAATGGCGGCAGCTGATAACGCGCCACTGCCCTGGAGACAGCCCCGTTCGCGGGGCTGTCTTTTTGTCACTGCCGCCGCCCCGACTTGTCGCCCGTTTGATCATGTTCGCCGGTTTCGCCCCCGGAAAGGCTGATGCGGCGTGCCGGCTTCGCTCCTGGGAGGCCGCGCGGCGCTTGTGTCGACGGCGGGTAAAGCCGGATCCATCGGCACCCAGGCGATACCTCTTCCCACCGCTCGTCCTTTTTCTGGCCATGTTGCATTGCGAAAAACATGTTGCATTGCGATAAGAAACTTGTTGCATTGCGGTAGCGACTTCCCGGCCGATACCGGCAAGGGCTGGGCTTCGGGCTTGCACCAAGGAGACCTCGTGGCGGCATCGTTTCGGCCTGACATACAGGGCTTGCGCGCGCTGGCGGTTGGCGGCGTCGTCGCCTACCATTTCGGCCTCACGGCGCTGCCGGGCGGCTTTGCCGGCGTCGACATCTTCTTCGTCATTTCCGGCTGGCTGATCACGACGCATCTGATGCGGGAGATCGCCGAGACCGGCCGGCTCGACCTCTGGCGCTTCTATGCCAGGCGCGCACGGCGCTTGCTGCCGGCCGCGATCTTTGTCATCCTGGCCACGCTTGCCGTCGGCAGCCTCATCATGGCGCCGCAGGAACAGGCGCTCTATTCGCGCGGCGCCATGTATGCGGCGGCCTACGCCATCAATCTGTGGCTGCTGCGCTGGTCGTTCGACTATTTCGCCGCCGACGCCTTGAGCAACCCCTTCATCCATTTCTGGTCGCTGTCGGTGGAGGAGCAGTTTTATCTCGTCTGGCCGGCGCTGCTTGTCCTGGCCGCCTGGCTGCGGCCGGGCCGGCGCATGACCGTGGCGGTGATCGGCATCGTCGGCCTCGCCTCCTTCGCCGCTTGCCTCTGGCTCACCAGCCTGGCGCCGGCCTGGGCTTTCTACTTCTCGCCGCTGCGCGCCTGGGAGTTCGCCGCCGGCGGCCTGGCGACATTCGTCTCGCCGGCGCTCTGGCATCACCGATCCTGGCTAGGGGCGGCACAGGGGTGGCTCGGCCTGGCGCTGATCGCGACAGCCTATCTCACCTTGAGCGAAGACCTGCCCTTTCCCGGCTGGTACGCGCTGCTGCCGGTTGTCGGCACCGTGCTGGTGCTCTTGAGCGGCGCCGGCGAGCAGGGCGACGCCCCGGGCGTAGGGCGCTGGCAGGCCCTGGCGCCCGCCGCCCTGCTTTCGCTGGCGCCCTTGCAGTGGGTCGGCACGCTCTCCTATTCGCTCTATCTCTGGCACTGGCCGGTCATCGTCTATGCCGGGATGCTGCGGCCGGATCTCGGCGTGGCGCAGCGCCTCGGCTGCGCCGTGCTGGCGTTGGTTCTGTCGGCGCTCACCTATCGGCTGATCGAAAATCCGGCGCGGCGCGGCGACTGGCTGGCGGCGGCCGCGAAAGCCTTTCGCCTCAACGCCGGTCCGGACGCAAGACCGCTCCGGCTTTTCCCCGGGCTTGTGCTGGCCCCCGCCCTCGTGCTGACAGGCGCCGGCGTGGCGGCCGCCTACGCGAACGCGCATCTGGCCACGCGCAGCATCGACCCCACCCAGCGCGGCATCGAAGAGGCCGCCGAACAGCCTTCCCTCGCGCGCGCCACCGACGCGAACTGCCTGCTCGACTTCCAGACGGTGAAGCCGAAACCGTGCACCTTCGGGCCGGCCGATGCCGCCAACACCATCGTGCTGTTCGGCGATTCGCATGCCGACCACTGGTCGACGCCGCTGGTCGCGGCGGCCCGGCGCAACGACACCAAGGTGGTCACCTATCTGAAGTCGTCATGCCGCGCCTCGCGACTGTCGACCTTCAGCGCCGTGCTCAAGCGCGACTACACCGAATGCGACGCCTGGCGCGAACAGGCGATAGCCGACATCATCCGCGGGAAGCCGCGCCTGGTGGTGATCTCGGAATTCTCGATCGGCAATCTGACGCGCGACATGACCGCCGCCGGCCGCACCGCCGAGACCGCGCGCTGGCAGGCCGGCCTGCGCTCCACCTTGGAGGCCTTCAGCCAGGCCGGCGTCGCGACCGCCGTCATCCGCGACACGCCGATCGGCGGCAGCTTCGCCGATGCCTGCGTCGCCCGCGCGCTGTGGTGGCGCGAGGCGCCCTCGCGGTGCGACACGCCGCGGGCGCAGGCCGCCAATGACGGCGCCGCGGCGCAAGAGCGCGCCGTGGTCCAAAGCGTGCCCGGCACGCTCTATGTCGACCTCACCGACCGCTTCTGCGACAGCGCCACCTGCCACGTCTTCATCGGCGGCAAGCTCGCCTTCCGCGACCGGCACCATCTGGCGACGGCGTTTGCCGAAACGCTGGAAGAACCGCTGGAAAAGGCGCTGTTTCCAGAAAGGCTTGGCTCCCTTCTCCCCGTTCACGGGGAGAAGGTGCCGGAAGGCGGATGAGGGGCAGCGCGGCGTTCCTCCTTATCCACTCAGCCTGACCCAGCCAAATCAGCCACATAGCGCTCCAGCGTCACCTTCCCGCGCTCCGGCCTGGTCGGCGGATCATAGGTGTCATCAACCGTCACCTCCGTCATGCGCGCGTAGGATTGCGCGGCTTGCGGTGAAAACCCCATCTCCTCGAACGCCTCCACCCAATGTTCGCGGGGCGCCGAGACCACGCTCACCTGCTTGCCGAGCGCCTCGCCAAAGGTGGCGGCGACATCTCTCGCCGTGTAGCGCGACGGCCCCTCGACGTGATGCAGGCCGTTCTTTTCCACCGGCTCCATCAGCAGGCGCGCCGCCGCCTCGCCGAGGTCGCGGGGCGCCACCATGGGCAGTTCGAAATCCGCCGGCAAAAGCGTGTGGACCACGCCGTCACGCCGGGCTGTCTCCAGCGAGGCATCCCAATTGCTCATGTAATAGGCGGCACGGATGATGCTGGCCGGAATGGGTTGACGATGCAGCTTCTCTTCCAGCCCATGCAGGACGGTGAGGTCGCCGGCCCGCTCGCCGGCATGCGCGCCATAGGCCGATTCCGCGACCACCTTCTCCAGCCCCGAACCGTCCAGCGCGGCGATGATCGCCGCCACCGTCCTGCGCTCCTCGGCATCCGTGTCGGTCGAGGGGTCGGCCGGCGGATTGAGCAGGAACGCCCGCCTGCCGCGCCTGAACACGCCACGCAGCGCCTCGACGTCGAGCACGTCAGCCACCGCCACCTCGGCGCCCTGGGCGGCCAGAGGCGCCGCCTTGGCCTCGTCGCGCGTCACCACCGTCACCGCCTCGCCCTGGCGCAGCAGCGCCGCCGTGGCCGCCGAGCCGACATGCCCGGTGCCGCCAAGAATGATATGCATGGTCCATTCTCCCTGGCTGTTTGTGTACAGGGGGAATGGATGGCGGCGACCAAGGTTCAAAACGCGCCTCACCATGCTGACACGTGCGGCCATGCACCGCCATGGACAGGCGCTTTGCCGTCACGGCGCGTGGCTCGAACCATCGATTCGCCAATTTTTATGGGAACAGGGCCGCCGCCGCGACGTTTATTAGACATACCTTAAGGAGGAGGTTGTCATGAAAAAGCTCTTGCTCGCATCCGTGATCGCGGTCGTCTCGGCGGTGTCCGTGATCGCCCCCGCAAATGCCGCCAGCATCACGCTTGGCATCGGGAACGGCTATGATGACGATTACTACGTTCCCAGACATCGCGACTATTACCGCCATTATTCCGACGACGGCTCCTATTACGGCCGCCGCCACTACCGCTACAGCGACGACGGCTACCGCCCGCGCTATTACGGCATGCACCATCGCCGCTGCCACACCGAACTGGTGAAGCACTGGCGCCATCACCACCGCGTCATCGAAAGAGTGCGCGTCTGCCGCTTTTGAGCTTGGGATTGATCCGGCCGGCATCAGCCGGCCGGATCGCTTCCAACGGGCGGATAAAAGGCTTCAACATCAGTGCACGCCCGCGAACTGCTCTCGGTGATGAGCCAGGAACGCCGGATCTGGCCTCAATCGCGGATCCTTGGGCCAGTGCAAACCTTGGGATTCAGGGCGAAAGAGGTTTCTCAATTCGCTGGGAACTCGATTATGCGCGACCAGCAGCCGATGGTTCTCATCCATGGAAATCAGGTGCCTGTCGAACAACCAGTGTACAGTGGCCGATAGCGCGATGCCGTTCCGCACAACATCGGGACCACCAGCCGCGACAGGCTTGATATGAGCGGCCTGAACTTCAGCTCGACCACCGCCATTGATGATGCGCAAGCCGGTGACGGCACAGGTATCCTCGTACGCGCGGCAAACCTCGAGCCGGAAGGTCGCGTCACGGACTTTGCGGTTTAGCAAAATCTGCTCTACCCGACGATCGACTGTCTCTGCAAAACCGGGCTGTGCTCTAAAACCAGGTTGCACTGGCAGCGGTAGATCCAACGGCTGCATATCGGAAGTGAGCTTTCTGGCGTTGATGGGATCGAGTGTCTCTTTCAAGCCAGCAAGAACGATGTCGTCGAAATCCTCATTCAGGATCGGGCGCATTGACTTACCCTGCACGGCCTGACCGACACGGCTTGGATCGAGGACATCGCGCAATAACGCCTCCGCGTAGCGGCCGTTGGTGACGAAAGGCACCGGCGTCGGAAATTCGAGATAGTCGGCCACATAGGCATAATAGTGATCAGACCGTTCAGGGTCTGATACGACATCGGTCACACGCGCATAGCCGATATAGGCGCGGCGGCCGCCATTACGCTGCGGCTCACGAAAGAGCACCCAATCGCCAATGGCGTTTCGGGCCGCTTCCAGATAATTATTGCGGGCAGGAAAATGATAGCGACGGGAAATGTCGTCGTCGTAACCCGAGCCAGGCTTCACATCGAAAACGGCTTTCACGATTCCCCCAGGCACTGCTTGGTATCGAGCTTAGCGAGCTTTCAAGTTTCGTGCGAGATGTCTGCCTCCATCAATGCTTGCGCCTCTGGCCCTTCACTTTCGCGGCAAAACGCAACACCATCTTCCCGAATCATGGGATCATGAAAAGTGGACACCCTCTCGACCACCGAACGCAGCGAGCGGATGGCGCGTATCCATGGCAGGGATACGAAGCCGGAGATGGTCGTGCGCCGGCTACTCCACGGGATGGGCTATCGCTACCGGCTCCATCGTGGCGACCTGCCCGGAAAACCGGACATTGTTTTTGGAAAACGCAAAAAGGCGATTTTCATTCATGGGTGCTTTTGGCATCGTCACGACGATCCGGCATGCCGGCTCGCCCGGCTTCCAAAGTCCCGCCTGGACTTTTGGAAACCAAAATTGTCGGCGAACGCGGAGCGCGACGCCCTCAAACAGGATGCATTGAAGCGGCTCGGCTGGAATGTACTGGTTGTCTGGGAATGCGAATTGCGGCAGAGTGAACAATTAGAGAACAAACTGCGCCAATTCGTGGGGGAATAGCATGAAATCGATCGAGCTGTTCGCGGGCGCTGGCGGGCTTGGCATGGGCGTGAGCCGTGCCGGCTTCACGCCGGAAGCCGTGGTTGAGTGGGATCGCTGGTGCTGCGATACCATTCGCGAAAATCGGGCTGATGGCCTCGGGCTGGTTGGTGATTGGCCCGAGCCCATCGAGGGCGATGTCCGCGGCGTGGATTTTCGTGCGCACGAGGGCAAGATCGATCTGGTGACAGGCGGCCCGCCCTGCCAACCATTCTCGTTGGGCGGCAAGCATCGCGCCCATCTGGATTCGCGTGATATGTGGCCGGAAGCGGTCCGGGCGGTTCGGGAAACCAAGCCACGCGCCTTCATCTTCGAGAATGTGAAGGGGCTGACCCGCGAAACCTTCGCGACGTATTTTTCACACATCGTGCTGCAAATGACTTACCCGGAGCTGGTCGCCGAATCCGACGAGGGTTGGGAAAGCCATCTGCGCCGCCTTGAAAAGCATCATACCGGCCGTCGCGGACCGAGAGGCCTTGAATATCGGGTCGTTCCACGGTCGTTGAACGCGGCGAATTACGGTATCCCGCAGCGTCGGGAGCGCGTGATTTTTGTAGGCTTCCGGGCCGACCTCGACATCAAATGGGCTTTCCCGTTGGAGACGCACTCTCTCGAGGCCTTGCTGTGGGATCAGGAAAAGGGGGACTACTGGGATCGACACAAGGTCCGCAATGCTGATCGCAAGGTTGGCGATAGGCATTCCGAGCGCGCGGCACGACTCGACGTCAAACCAAAAACCGCGCCATGGCGGACGACGCGAGACGCGATTGGCGATCTGCCCGATCCCGAGCATGAATTGCGAAAAGCCGCGAACCATAACAACCACCGGTTCCAACCCGGGGCGCGATCCTACCCCGGGCATACCGGAAGCCCACTCGACGAACCGGCCAAGACGCTGAAAGCAGGTGTCCACGGCGTTCCGGGTGGCGAGAACATGCTGCTGCGGCCGGATGGTAGCGTGCGCTACTTCACCGTGCGCGAAAGCGCGCGCTTGCAGACATTCCCAGATAATTTCCGTTTCCACGGCGCATGGTCCGAAACCATGCGTCAGCTCGGCAATGCTGTTCCGGTGGAACTGGCGAACATCATCGCGCGCAGCGTGAAACGCCATCTATCATTTGGGGGATCGGACTTCCTGAAATGAAGGCATATACCGAGTTCGAATTCGACCTTCCTGGCGCCTTGTTGGCGCGCCTTATCAAAGTGCTCGACGAACTCGACACCGCCCCACTCAACAGCGCGAACTTGCAAGAGGTTCCCGAAGAACAGGGCGTTTATCAGCTTCTGCTTGACGATCGCGTTGTATACGTCGGCAAGACCGACGCCGATGCTGGTCTTCACAAACGTCTAGCGCGCCATGCGCGCAAGATCATGCATCGTGTCGGTCTCGATCCGGCTCGGGTAAGTTTTAAGGCGGTGCGCATCTTCGTGTTCACCGCGGTAGATCTGGAATCGGACCTCATCCGCCACTATGGCGGCGTGAAAGCGATTGATTGGAACGGTAGCGGATTCGGCTCGAATGATCCTGGGCGAGAACGCGATACGACCAAGGTAGATCCCAAGAACTATGATGCTCAATTTCCCATCGACATCGATCGGGAATTGGCTTTCGCCATTGATGCCGACGAAACAGCCGCTAGCGCTCTCGCACGCCTCAAGGAGGCTTTGCCATATACTTTCCGCTATCAAGGGAGCGGCGGCCGGAATAGGAAGCCCCACGACGATTTCGACAGCACCGTGCTTTCGTCATTGAGCGGTCCGCTCACTCCACGCACCGCTATCCGCCATGTCGTCGCGGCCCTGCCCTCGGGATGGCAGGCAACCGCCCTCGCCGGTTACATCATTCTCTACAAAGAGGAACGCGAATACCCGCAAGCGGAGGTGATTGCGGTTTCGAAGATGTAAGAACGGCGTCTCTAAAACCTGCGTGCTGTCCTTCCCTCACCGCCCCATCATCCCATAGTGCACCGCCAGCAGGTCCAGCCCGAGCTTCAAGAGCTTCGTCACCACGTCGCGGCCTTCGCCATTCTGCTCGGCCACGGTCTTCACCGGTTGTTCCAGGCACACGACCTTTCGCACGATCGCCGCCACGTCCCAATGCCCGAGCGCCCGTGTCGCCGCGGCGTGGGCGCGGCCGGCGTTGAGCACGCTGTCGGCAATGCCGCCGGTGCGGCCGCCGTCGACGCGCTCGGTCCAGCGCATCGGCTTGATGTCGGCCTGCTGGCTGCACCGGAAATGCTCGCGGTAGCGCAGGCCGGCCTCGCGCTGCTGGCGCGACAGCGAGGTGATGCCGACGAGCGGATCGACATTGCGCACCCGCACGATGCCGCCGGTCGAGGTGTGGCCGTCATTCGACACTTCGTAGACGCGCCGCGCCTCGGCCGTGCCCGATGTCAGCCGCTTGCGGCCGAAGGCGTCGTTTCTCAGCGCGAAATCATGCCCGACCTCGCGGCGGATGCGCACCTGCTCGGCCTCGCCCTTCGGCAGTTTCGGCGCCTGCGGCTTGGCGGGTCTGGCTTTTTTGGGCATGGGGTGGCTCCTCTCGGGTTTGGGGTGTGACGTTTTGTTGGAAAGGCTGGCGGAGATGATCATCCCGTCAACTGTTTTGCCGCCGCTTGCCCACTCCGCCGCGCCAGCAGTTCGCGCATCACCCGCCGCTCGCGCACTTCGATGCAGAGCTGCGCGCTCGAAGGGCAGAACTGGGCGTTGCCGCTCCTCACCTCGCCGCGCACGAAGCGCTGGATGGCGGCCTGCAGATCACCCAGTTCGGCATCCCTGACGGCGCCGAGATAGCCGCGCATCTGCATCTCGACGTCAGTCAGCGCGGATTGCGGGAAGCAGGAGAAGAGTGCCGCCAGCGCCTTCGTCGCCTGCTGCAGTTCGGCCGTGGTCATGTGCGCGGAGCTCCTTGATGATGGTGTTGGCGGCGTCGCCATGGGTTCTCGGCCTGATCCAGCCCGGTGGTTTTCTGGGCCGGCCCGGGCCGTGCGAGCGCGAAGCACCCTCACCGCTTTCCCGCATCGAAATCCCCACGCTTTCGCGCGCCCCGCGCGCTGAAAAAGCGGAAGCTTTTTCCATCTGGTTTCTGGTGTCTGGAGAATGCCGCGCCAAAACATCGGCATTTGCCGTGACATGCGCCTTTGTTTTCAAGGCGGTAGCGGCCCCGCCACGCGCGCCGGCGGCCGCCCTCGCCTCGCTCTTGAGCAGCGCCTTGCGCAGCTCCTTGGTCAGCCTCTTGTGGCCGACCTGGCCGCCCTCGCGCTCGAAGAAGGCCAACAGATCGGCGCTGATCGCCCGCCATCGTTTCAAGGGCAGGCGCGCCACGCGCGCCAGCCTGGCCTCGTCGTCGGGCAGGCTCCCGCCGGCATTCCACATTGCCATCAAAAGCAGCATGTAGGCGCCGATCTGCTCGGTCGAGAGCTGCAGCGTGTCGCCGACGAAATCGGAGACGTAAAGCTGCATGAAGGGCCGTTCGCTCATGCCGCGCTCCACGCCGTGCTTGCGCTCGCGCTCATGGAACCAGTCCCCGGCCCGGACGTTGTGACGCGTCCAAACCAAGGAGAGGACCGCCGATGACGGCCTTCATGCCGGTGACCCTGCGCTTTTGCGACAACAAGACCATGCTGGTCGGCTCGGTGGCCGACGCGGCGACGGCGCTTCATCAGCAATGGCCCGACAAGACCGCACCGGGCTATCTCGAGGCCGCACGGCTCGTCCGGCTCGCCGTCGAGGGCACGTGCTGTCCGCGCCCCGCCTTCGAGGCCTTCCGCGAGGCGGCCAGACAGCAGGGCATATTGGTGAGCAGGCCACGCAGCCGCGCGCATGATTGGCTTGACGCCGCGGCCGGCCCCTGAGTCGGGCGCGGCGGCGATGCAACCGCCTGCCGGCCTCGTGCGTTTATGAGCGTCGGCTTGAAAGCCGCGCGC
This sequence comes from Mesorhizobium sp. BH1-1-4, assembly GCF_020165665.1. NCBI lineage: Bacteria > Pseudomonadati > Pseudomonadota > Alphaproteobacteria > Hyphomicrobiales > Phyllobacteriaceae > Mesorhizobium > Mesorhizobium sp. BH1-1-4. Next base: position 35,238 of record NZ_JAIUIN010000010.1, on the reverse strand, counting down.
TCTGACGCCAGACCGAAGGTGAACGCCGTGGGTACGATGAAAACCGGAGTGCCGCTCAAAGTGTGCCTGGACGGGCATGTCGAGGAAATCGAGACCGTCAGCGACGCCGCCGATTTCCTGCAGCGTTGGCCGATCGAGCGGCGGGGTCACGTCTACCGCAGCGCCCTCAACGCCTGCAGCGCGGCCATCGCCGCGCAGATCTCGCAATCCGACGCGATAAAGGTCTTCACCGGCTTCGCCCGCGTTACCGGCATCCTGGTTGCCGGAGGCGGCCCTGGGGTGGCGCTGGAGGCAAGGACGGTGCAGAGCCGCCTGCCCAAGCAAGGCCGTCAGATGCCGAAATAGCGGTGCCGCGCGATAGCGGTTCAAGGCAATTCTCCCAATATTTCGCGGAGCGTCCTTCTCCCATGAACGGGGAGCATGCCCGGTAGGGCAATGACGGCAGAACAAGCGTTTCCACAGGTTGGCGTCCGCTGAAGCTCCAAATCCGCCATGTCGGCGCTGCCCCTCATCCGCCTGCCGGCACCTTCTCCCGTATAGAGACGGGGAGAAGGCAAGCTCTCATTTTCAGACCCGGCGTTGAAAGCGCGCCTGATGGTAGGTGCAGTAGCTTTTCATCCCCCTTGTGCGCATGCCGCAGCACAGCATCTCCTGGCCGGGTCGTCCGCCGGGCGCATCATTTTGAGGATCGTCCTCCAGCGTCAGGTCGAGCGGCGCGCGGCAGCGGTTGAACAGACAGTCGATGAAGCGCATGGCCACGCCATGCGGCTGCCGGCCGATGGGAGCGCGCGGCCGGACCGGCACCTTGAAACGATAGGTTTGCCCGTCGGCGACCAGCAGCCCCGCCTCGCGCTGGAAAAGCCGTGGCCGGGCCGGCGAAGGATCCCGCTTGAGCTGTGTGGCCGGTTTGCGCGCCGCCGGTGCCGAGGCGGGAGCCGGTGTCTTGGCCACGGCTTTGCGTTCCGCCGTGGCGGCGTGGCGCGCAGCCACGGCCACCGCTGCCGGCAGGCCCTTGCCATTGGCAAAGCCGATCGCGCCCAGCATGGCGTTGCGGTGGACGATGCCGATAATGGCGTTGCGCGATACCGGCGAGCCACGCTGCTGGCTGAACACGGCCGCGATGCGCGAGGCCGAAAGCCCGTCCTTCAGCCAGGCGGCGATCGCCTGCAATTCACTGTCGCTGTAGCTTGCCATGTCCGTCTCCATTGCGCGGCCAGCGGCTGCCGCGCACGGCGCCTTCAGGCAAGCGTCGGGGTTTGCCCACAGCCGCCATGGGCTGTCGGCCGTGGTCCGGCCTGTCGACCGGTGGGATTGCCTGTGGAGGGGCCTGCTCTCAGCCCGGCCGGCCGACGGGCGCGGCAAGCGCCATGTCCCTATCGCCGGCGGAAATCGCCCTGCCCGTCTTCGGCTGGTACAGGACGACGGTCCGCGTGCCGATCAGGGAACAACCCGTGGCCGGGTCGAATGGGGGGCCGGAGCCGCGGGGAGCGGCGGCTCCGGCCGTTCCGGCCGCCGCGGAAGGGCGGACCGGACGCGAGGCCGATGCGTCAAGGCAATCGGCTTCGCGCTTCGCCCCGGCCGGGGAGGAGGCGGCCGGGTCGGAAGGGAAAGGGCAGACCGGCAAGGCCGGGCTGGAGGCGCTGTCGACTCTGAGGGGGTTGAGCTTTTGCATGGGTTGATATAAGCATAACTCAAAAAATGATGCAAGCCATTCTTTCATGGACGGAAGCAGGACTTGTCGATCACATGAGGCCATGGTGAAAACGCAACTGTCGATCAGGGTCGGAGCCGCGATCCGCCAGGCCCGCAAGCAGCGCGGCCTGGTCATGCGCCATATCGCCGAGCACAACGACACCGATGTCGCCGCCGTCGGCAATTGGGAAACCGGGCGCAACCTGCCCAAGACCGAGAACCTGTTGAAGACGGCCGCCTTCCTGCGCGTCGACCCCGTGGCGCTCGGCCAGGGGCAGGTCGTCTTCCTCGACGACGCCGGGCCGGTGGCGGACGCCGAGATCGTCACCGATGCCGGCCCGCTGCCGGCCGGAGCGATGGATATTCCGGTGCTTGGCGCCGCCGTCGGCGGCGATGACGGCGACTTCACCTTCAACGGCGAGCCAGCGGGATATGTCCAGCGTCCGCCAGGCGTGCGCAACCTGCCGAAAGTGTTCGCGCTGCATGTGCTCTCGGATTCCATGGTGCCGCGCTATGAACCCGGCGACATAATCTATTGCGGCGGCCGCGACGCGGTGCCGGGCGACCATGTGGTGATCGAGACCTTTCCCGAAGAGAACGAGAAGAACGGCAAGGCCTTCATCAAGAAACTGGTCCGGCGCACCGCGGGCGAGCTGGTGGTCGAACAATACAATCCACCCAGGACGCTGACCTTCAACCGCTACGCCATCAAGCAGGTCTGGCGTGTCATCCCGCTGAAGGAACTGCTGGGGTATTAGCGGCCCATGGTGCACCATCCCACCTAGCGGCTGCTCCCACAAAAGCGTATGATTAAGTCACACGCCACTCAGGAAACGACAATGCGCAGCACCCAGCCCCTGACCATTACCTTGCCGCTCGAAATGGCGCGGATGGTGAAGGAGAAGGTTTCATCGGGCGAGTACGCCACCGAAAGCGAAGTTATTCGCGATGGCCTGAGAACTCTCGCGGCGCGCGACGCGGCGGTCGATCGCTGGTTGCGGGAAGAGGTCGCACCGACGATGGACGCGCTCCATAAGGATCCTTCCCTCGTTGCACCTCTCGAGGAGGTGCGCAAACGGCTGCATGGGCGCATTGACGCCCTCGTGGGCAAGCCGTCGCGCCAAGGATGACGTACAGGGTCGTCTTCAGCAAGGCCGCGGAGGACGACCTGACGGATTTGTTGTCCTACCTGGTTCCTCAGGCAGGCGAGCGGATTGCGCGAACCTATGTCGATCGCCTGATCGACTATTGCGCGGAATTTGACGTGTTTCCCGAACGCGGCACACGCCACGACGACATCAGACCGGGCCTACGTACCGTCGGCTATCACCGGCGAGCCACGATCGCATTCAGTGTCAGGGGGACGAGACGTCATTCTCTCCGATGAAGACGACGTCCGCTGACAGCTACCAGCCAGCGCTCCTCAAGCCCGCCTCGCCCCTTCCAGCGGCACGTCCCGGTCGCTCAGCATGCGCGCTTCGTTGCGCACGCGCTGGCGCTCGTCGATGAAGGCGGCCTGGATGGAGATCGCCGTGCCTGGCAGCCCGTCGGCGCGGCAGGCCGAGCACACGATCCTGCCCGACAAGGCGGCCAGCGGCGTGTTGCCGTTCACCCCGAACCGCTTCAGCTGATCGGGCCGCCACCACCTGTTGCGGCCGCAATCGGCGCACTCGACCGCCAGCGAGGCGACCTGCGCGATCACTGCTTCCCTGCCTGGCAACGCCATCATCCCCTGTCCTTTTGTTTCTGATTTGTTCCTATCTTCCCGTGTTTTGAAGCGGGAGTCGAGTCGCGGTTTTCAAACACCTCCAAAAGTCTCTCTTTTATGTCTGTTTGAGTTATGCTTATATAATTCTTGCAGATGTGAGTCGGCGCGGAATTGCACGCGCATGATCCGGGAGCAAGAATGGATGCCGCCGATTTCGCCCGCGCCTGCGGTTATACCGGCGACAGTCCAGTCTTGCTGGAAGCCTTCGATGCGATCCGCCGCAACGGCATCGCGCAGGCCCGTCTCGACCATTTCAGCCGCAAGGCCGTCATCGACGAGCTGAAACAGTCGGAGCCATTGTTCCTGGCCGCGATCGGCCCGGCGCTGTCGGCGCACGAAGCCGTCGAGGAGGCCACCCGCTTCATCGCCGGCTGGCGCAACATGCCGCGCTGGCGCCAGGAACGGCGCCTGCCCGATCTCGCCAGGGCAAGGCGGCAGCTTCTCATGGCCCGCTTCTTCCGCCGCTACGGCCATCGCCTGTGGGCGCTCGAAGCGGCCTGAGTTCGAGCACGTCGAGCACATTGGCGCTCTGGCCGAAATCGGCCTGGTCGAGCGTTTCGCGCGAATATTGCCGCACGATGTCGCCGAGGAACCCCAGGCCGCGTAATAGGCGAAGAACGGCAGCAGTGCGATGGTGATCATGCGCACCAGCCGCGAGCCGCGCCGGTCGGTATCGCCAGCCTGCTTGCCGGCGGCCGCGGCCTTGCCCGCGCCGCGCTGCGCGGCCAGCACGTTGGGCAGGCCCGGCCGCAACACATGGAACATCGCCACCGTCACCACCAGTTGCGCCAGCGCCACCAGGGTGAGCATGGCAAGCCCGGCGAAATGATTGGCGAGTGCCACCTTCGCCGCCAGTTGCATCAGCAGATCGCCGGCCAGCACCCCGGCCAGCACCAGCGCCACGAACTGCGGCCAGAACCGCCGCAGCAGCGAAAAGCTCAAGCTGATCGGCCTGATGATGTCGGCAACCATGAGCACCCCTCATGACGCCACCCGCCCCGGCCTTTCTAGCAAGGCGCCGATGTTTTGCAACCGGGCCGGGAACCTTCCGCGCACCCGCTGCTCGCTACCTTGCCGCCGCGCATGCCGGCGGCCCTCTTTCCGTCGGAATGATGCGCTGATTGATGCCTCGAAAAGCGCTGGAAGGACCCGCCATGAAACGCCTTGTTCTTGTAGCCGCCTGGATGATGGCACTCGCTTTGTCCGCCCATGCCGCCGGCGACACCCTATCGGGGCTTGCCGACGCCACCGTGCTGATCGTGCGCCATGGCGAGAAGCCCGACAGCGGCACCGGCCTGTCGCCGGCGGGCGAGGCCCGTGCGCAGGCCTATGTCGCCTATTTTCAACCCTTCATGCTCGACGGCACGCCGGTCCGGCCCGATATGCTGGTGGCCAGCGCCGATTCCAAAAACAGCGCGCGTGAACGGCTGACGCTGACGCCGCTCGCGCAAGCCCTGAAACTGCCGATCGACCAGCGCTTCGCCGACAAGGACGTCAAGGGCCTGGTCGCCGCGCTGGCCAGCGAAACGCACGGCAAGTCGATCCTGATCGCCTGGCATCACGGCCAGTTGAGCAAGTTGATCAAGGCCTTCGGCGTCTACCCCAACGCGCTGCTGCCGAACGGCAAATGGCCGCGCGATGTCTTCAACTGGGTGGTGGTGCTGCGCTTCGACCATGCCGGACAGTTGGTGCCGGGCTCGACGCGGATCATCGAGGAGAAGTTGCCGGGTTGAAATGATTTCCGGCTGATGCGAGGCCCCCCCAGACCTTGCGACCTACCGCCTCACCCGCGACTTCAGCCACCGGTCGAACGCCACCGCCAGGATCAGGATCAGCCCGATGACGATGCTTTGCGTGTAGGACGAGACGTTGTTGAACTGCAGCCCGTTCTGCAGCACGCCGATCAGCGCAGCCCCCACCACCGTGCCGCCGACCGAGCCGATGCCGCCGAACAGCGACGTACCGCCGATGACGACGGCGGAGATCACCGTCAGCTCGTAGCCGATGCCGGCGACCGCCTCGGAGGAATTCAGCCGCGCCGACAAGACGAAGGCGGCGAGCCCGGCGAAGAAGCCGACGATGACATAGACCGAGACCAGGATGCGGTCGACGCGCAGGCCAGACAGCCGCGCGGCTTCCGCATTGCCGCCGACGGCGTAGACGGCGCGGCCATAGCGCGTGTAGCGCAGCACGATGTGGCACAATATGGCGGCGAAGGCGAAGATCAGCGCCGGCACGGGCACCGGGCCGATCAGGCCGGTGCCGAACCAGCGCATCGAGGCGTCGAAGCCCGAGATCGGGCCGCCATTGGAGATGGTCAGCGTCAGCCCGCGAAATACCGTCAGCCCACCCAGCGTGACGACGAAGGGCGGCACTTTCAGCCTTGTGATGGCGAGCCCCTGAACGCCGCCGGCGAGCGCACCGACCACGACGGCCGCCAGCAGTGCGGCGAACCAGCCAAAACCCTGCGTGCCCGACGTCGACAGCGACAGCGTGTTGGCGGTGCCGCCCTTGGCCACGACCGCCGCCACCATGCCGCAGAAGGCGAGCAGCGAGCCGACCGAAAGATCGATGCCGGCGGTGAGGATGACGAAGGTCATGCCGAGCGCGATCAGCCCGGTGATCGAGATCTGGCGCGTGATGTTGAAGAGGTTGATCGGGTCGATGAAGCTCGGCTTCAGCACGGTGAAGACGACGACCAGCGCCGCCAGGAACAGCAGCGGCCCGAAACTCATCAAAAGCTTTGCGAGCGTCGCGCCGCCGCGCTGGTTCTGGTCCTCGGCGATGCTCATCGTGCCTGCCCCTCCGCATCCTGTGGCGGCGTTTCCCGCCTGTCGAGCGCCATCAGTTCCATCAGTTTTTCCTCATTTGCCTCGACGCCCGGCATCTCACCGGTGATGCGGCCCCGGCGCATGGTGACGATGCGGTCCGACACCGCCAGCACCTCGGGCAGTTCGGACGAGATCATCATCACCGCTATGCCGCGCGCCGCCAGCTGCACCAGGATCTGGTGGACCTCCGCCTTGGCGCCGACATCGACGCCGCGCGTCGGCTCGTCGACGATCAGCACTTTTGGATCGCGCGCCAGCCAGCGCGCCAGGATCACCTTCTGCTGGTTGCCGCCCGACAGGCCCTCGATCGCCTGCTCGGCCGACGCCATGCGGATCGACAACATCTTCCTGAAACCCGACAGCGCGTCGCGCTCGCGCCGCTCGGCCATGAACCCAAAACCGGTGCTGAAGCGGCCGAGCGAGGCGACGGAGAAATTCGGCAGGATGCCGAGCGCGGCGAAGATCGCCTGGTGCTTGCGGTCCTCCGGCACCAGGCCGATGCCGAGCTTGATGGCGTCGGCCGGCGAAGCAGGCGCGATCGGCTTGCCGTCGAGCGTGATCGTTCCCGCCGCGATCCGGTCGGCACCGAAAATGGCACGCGCAAGCTCCGTGCGGCCCGAGCCGACAAGACCGGCAACGCCGAGGATTTCGCCCGCCTTGAGGTCGATGTCGACGCCGTCGAGCACGATGGCATGCGGCGCCTCGGGGTCGCGCACGGTGCGCAGGCCACGCACCGAAAGCACGACATCGCCGGCCACCGCGCGCTGCGCGGGCCTGGCGTAAAGTTCGGAGGCGGCGCGGCCGACCATCTTTTCGATGATGGCGGGCAGCTTGATCGGCCCGCCCTGACGGTCGAGATGCCCCGCCAGCCGGCCGTCGCGCAGCACCGTCATGCGGTCGCAAATGGCGGATGCCTCCTCCAGCCGGTGGGTGACGAACATGATCGCGACATCGTCCTTGCGCAGTCGGTCCATGATCGACAGCAACCGCTGCACCTCGGTCTCGGTCAGCGCCGAAGTCGGCTCGTCCATGATGATCAGCCGGCTTTTGAGCGACAGCGCACGCGCGATCTCGACCAGCTGCTGTTCGGCCACCGACAGCGCCGAGACCGGCGTCAACGGGTCGATTGTGAGGCCGACGCGGGCGATGATGGCGCGGGACTCCTGCTCCATCCTGCGCCAGCTCACCAGGCCGAGCGGCCCGGTCGGCGCGCGCCCGATGAAGATGTTCTCCGCCACCGTCAGCGTCGGGATCAGGCTGAGTTCCTGGTAGATGGTGACGATGCCGAGCCGCTTGGCGTCCTGCGGGCTGGACGGGGTGTATTCGGCGCCGTCGAAAATGATGCGGCCGCTGGAGGGTGGCATGACGCCCGACAGGATTTTGAGCAATGTTGACTTACCGGCGCCGTTCTCGCCGAGCAGGCCGAGGATTTCGCCGGGATGGATGTCGAGCGAGACGTCGCTGAGTGCCGTGACGCCGGAAAAATGCTTGGTGACGCCTTCGACGGCGAGCAGGACGGGTGCGGCTTCAGCTGGCAAGGGTTGTTTCCTTAGTGGAGTTCATCCGGGCTCCGTCAGCGCTTGAACGCCCCCCTCTGTCCTGCCGGACATCTCCCCCTCAAGGGGGGAGATTGGCAGCATCGCTGTCGTCGCCTTCTCCTGCGGCATTAAAATTGGCGAAAGCCAAACATACGGCCGATCTCCCCCTTGAGGGGGAGATGCCCGGCAGGGCAGAGGGGGGCGATGCCCCGCCTGCCTTGCCAATCAGCCCTATTTCGTCTCGTTCAACCTCTCGGCCTTGTCCAAATTATCCTTGCCGATGACGATGGGCGTCAACAGCACCAGCTTCTCCTTCGGCTCGGTCTTGTCCTTGGCATAGGCGACCGCGATCTGCACGGCGGTGCGGGACTGTTTGCCGGGGAACTGTTCGACCGTGCCGGCGAGCTTGCCGTCGCGCACGGCGACCAGCGCTTCCGGCAGCGCGTCGAAGCCGTAGATCTTGACGTCGGTGAAGTTGCGCGCGGCGCAGGCTTCGAGCGCGCCCAGCGCCATGTCGTCATTGGCGCAGATGATGGCGTCCGGCTTGCCGTTGGCGGCTAGGCCGGCTTCCGTCACCGACAACGCCTCGGCGCGGGCGAAGTTGGCGGTCTGCTCATAAATGATCTGGTATTTGTCCTTCACCGGATCGAGCACATTGTGCACGCCCTTGTTGCGGTCGATCGCGGGACCCGCGCCAGGCTGGCCCTGCAGGTGGAACAGCTTGGCGCCATTGGGGAATGCCGCCACCACGGCCTGCGCCTCGGCCTCGCCGCCCTTGACGTTGTCGGCGCCGACATGGGCGAGGATGCCTTCCACGCCGTCGACGCGGCGGTCGATCGTCACCACGGGAACGCCGGCCTTGACCGCTTCCTCGATCGCCGGCGCCAGCGCGTTGACGTCGAGCGGCGAGATCACGATGGCGTTGACCTTCTGCACCAGGGCCGCCTCGATGTCGGCGGTCTGCTTGGTGGCCGAGTTCTGGCCGTCGCTCTCGGTCAAATTGACGCCTTGCGCCTGCGCTTCGGCCTTGATCTCGTTCAGCATGTGCACGAAGAACGGAAAGCCCAGACTGGGCACAGAGCCGAGAATGGTGAGCTTGTCCTCGGCGAAAGCCGAGCGTGCGGCCAGCATCATGGCGCCCGCGGCCACGGACGTCATCAGGAATTCACGTCTGTTCATTGGGTTCCTCCTCCACGAAAGCGCACGGCCCCCAAAAACCGGGACCGGTTTCAAGGAAGGATCGCGCGCCGGTTAAAGTGTTGGAGCATCCTCCTTGCGCCAAGAACGCATGCCGCTCCAGCTGACCGCCGCCTAAATTCCTCCGATCGGCGTCAACAAGAGGATGCTAACCCAGGGTCAACCATTTGTGCAACATCGATATAACAGAGCCGGTCAGCTAATTGCCGGAATTGTCGGAACTTTGGATCGCGGGCATGCTGCTTCCATTCTGCAGCTGCGGCACTAGTTTGGACTGGCCCTCAGCCTATCCCGGAGAAGCCCCATGAAGCCGCACATCATCTGCCATATGCTTGCCTCGCTCGACGGCAGCCTTCATCCGAGCCGCTACACCGAAAGCCCCGACGGCAGCCGGGCCGAGTGGTCGGGCCTCTATGAACAGATCCACAACGACCTCGAAGGCGACGCCTGGATCGTCGGCCGCGTCACCATGGCCGAGATGAGCAAGGCCGGTGCGCACCCGACGGCGCATGTGGGCAAGGTCGAGCGGCCGCATCATTTCGCGCGGCGCGACGCGGGCAGCTATGCCGTGGCGCTCGATGCCTCCGGCAAGCTGCACTTTGCCAAGCCCGACATCGGCGGCGATCATGTCGTGGTGCTGCTCGGGCGTGATGTCGAGGACAGCCATCTGGCCGAACTTACCGCCGACGGCGTGTCCTACATCGTGTCGGAAACGGCCGACATCGATCTCGCCGCGATGCTCGACGTGCTCGGACGCGAGCTCGGCATCCGCCGGCTGCTGCTCGAAGGCGGCGCCGGCATCAACGGCACCTTCCTGGCGGCGGGGCTGGTCGATGAACTCAGCCTTCTCGTTGCCCCCGCGCTCGATGCGCGGGCGGCGAACCAGGGCTTTGTCGAGTTCGGCGAGGCCGGGCTTGCAGGCAAGGTGCGGCTGTCGCTTACCGACTGCAAAACCCTGGCGCATGGGGTGATCCACTTACGCTACGCCGTGAGCCCCGCATGATCTTGAGGAGGAACCGGTTTTCCTCCATTTGTTGCTTGCGTTGACGGACTGCACGCCTCCATTATTTCGTCATCCTAGGGCGAAGCAGGAGCGAAGCTCCGTCGCGTAGACCCTGGGATCCATTCCGTAACCTGGGCTGAAGAGCGCGGCGGAGCAGAATTCTGCACCGTGGCAACGCTCATGGGTCGCGGCATGGATCCTCGGGTCTGCGCCGCGTCGCTACGCTCCTTGCTCCGCCCGTGGATGACGAAGTTTAGAAGCCGCGGCCAATTCAGAACGTTGCCACGCGCCTCAGTATTGCATCGCATTCAGGTCGGCGATCATCGTCGGGCCGGTCGGGCGCCAGCCGAGCCGTGCCTGGGTCAGCGCGCTGGAGGCGGGCAGGTCCATCGGGGCAAACAGCGCCATCCAGCCGAAATGCTCCGCCGCCTGTTCCGGCGCGATCGAAACCACCGGCAGGTTCAGGCCTCGGCCAAGCGCCTCGGCGATGGCGCGCACCTCGACGCCTTCCTCGCCGACAGCGTGATAGCGCGCGCCGGGCTGCCGCTTTTCCACCGCAAGCCGGTAGAGCCGTGCCGCGTCGAGCACATGGCCGGCCGAATAGCGGTTGCGGCCTTCGCCGACATAGGCCGAGACGCCCTTTTGCCGCGCGATCTCGACGAGCGGCGAGATGAGGCCTTGCTTCCTCGTGTCGTGGACCTGCGGCAGGCGCATCACCGACAAGTTGATGCCCGCCTCCAGCAACGCATTGCCGGCGAGTTCCGAGGCGATGCGGGGGTTCTGGTGGCCAGGATTGAAGACATCCTCGACCGCCAGTTCGCCATGTCCGGGGCTGCCCATGCCGACGCCCGAGGTGATCACCAATGGCCGGTCTGAGCCGGCGAGTGCCTCGCCGAGCGCGGCGATGACGCGGCTGTCCTTTTCGCAGTTCTCGGCGAACCGCGAAAAATCATGATCGAAGGCGGTGTGGATCACGGCTTCCGCCTTGGCCGCGCCGTCGCGCAGGCCTTTCGGATCCTCGAGGGTCCCGCGATACACCTCGGCGCCCGCGGCCGCCAGCGCCTCGGCCCCGGCATCGGAGCGGGTGACGCCGACCACCTGATGGCCGGCCTGAAGAAGTTCGGCAACGATGGCCGAACCGATGAAACCGGTCGCGCCGGTGAGAAAGATACGCATACAAATCTCCTGCGGTTGCCTGCGCAATATCGCTGGTCTATTATTCCATTAAAGTAGTGACCTTATCATGGTATAATCTTTAACAGGATGGCCAGCAGGATGCCCAACAGCTCTCCCGGTTCGCTCGCCGCATTCCTGAAAGACCGGCGCACCCGGCTCGACCCCTCGTCCTTCGGCTTTTCCGGGCGCAGGCGCACGCCGGGGCTGCGCCGCGAAGAGGTCGCCCAGCGCGCCAACATCAGCCCGACCTGGTACACATGGCTTGAACAGGGACGCGGCGGCGCGCCTTCGGCCGATGTGTTGAACCGCATCGCCAAGGGGCTGCTTTTGACCGAGGCCGAGCGCGAACATCTCTTCATGCTCGGGCTCGGGCGTCCGCCCGAGGTTCGCTACGTCGGCGCCGACGGCGTCAGCCCGAGGCTGCAGCGCCTCATCGATACGCTCGAGGCAAGCCCCGCCTTGATCAAGACGGCGACTTGGGATGTCGTTGCCTGGAACAGCGCCGCGCAAGTGGTGATGACCGACTACAGCACCTTGCCCCACGGCCAGCGCAACATACTGCGCTTCATGTTCCTGAGCCCGACCATCCGCGCCAAGCAGCACGACTGGGAAAACCTCGCCCGCTTCGTGGTCGGCGCGTTCCGGGCCGACGCGGCGCGCGCCGGCGCGGTGTCCGAGGTCGCCCAGCTCGTCGACGAATTGTGCGGCGCCAGCGCGGAATTCGCCGCGCTCTGGCGGGAAAACGACGTGCTCGCCCATGGCGACGGGACCAAGCGCCTGAAGCATCCCGTGCTTGGCGACATCGAGCTCGAATATTCGGCCTTCGCGGTCGATGGCCGGCCGGATTTGAGCCTGACCGTTTACAATCCGGTGGACAGTGCGGTCGCTGATCGCATCCGCGACCTCGCCCGCCGCCGCAAAGAGCAAGATGCCTCCGAGCCCGTCGCTGTGTAGCCCTTAAGGGCGCTCGCACACCGCCTTCAGGATTTGCAAGGTCGGCCCCCAGTAGAGATTGGCATGCGGGCGGATCGACGGCTCGGCGAAGCCGCTCAGCGTCAGGGTCAGCAGGGTTCCGCCATGCGCCGGCGCAAGAGCGAAGCCGACCACCGTGTGGTTCTTGGGCATATCAGCCAGCCGCGAGGCCGAGAGCGTGCTCCAATAGCTGTAGGCGAAGCTCTTCGCCGGCTCGTACGCCCGGACGGTGCCGTGGTTTTCGAACGGCATGCCATGCAGCACGCCGCGGATCACGATCGCGCCGCCGGCATGCGCCTCGAGGCTGACATCCAGTTCTTCGTCGGACATCCATTGCGCGATCAGTGCCGGCATCGTCAGCACCCGCCAGACCTTGGCCGGGTCGGTATCGATGGCGATAGCCTTGACGATCGGCGCGGCAGGATCGGTCACGGCGCCGCGCTTCAGGCAGAAGGTTCGGGCGCCAGCACCAGGGCGATCCCGTGCGCCGCCTGCGCGGCATGGCGGCGCACGGTGGCGAGGTCGACCACGCTGTAGCTGGTCGCCACATAGGGCACGGTGAGAGCCGCGACCGAATGGCCGAGCGGCCCGATGACCGGAAAGGCCAGGTCGATGACGCCAGGCTGCAGCCCGTCCGCCACCTCCTCATGGCCGGCGTCGCGGATGCGGACGAGCGCGTCGCGCACTTCGCTATTTTTTTCGTCAGCGATACCAGCGGCTTGCAGCCATTGATTGATTCTATCCTGCGGCTGGAACGCCATCAGCGTACGGCCGGTCGCGGTGCCGAACAGCGGAAACTCGGCGCCGACGCGAACCCGGAAGCCGAACGCGGCCGGGCTTTCCACCTGCGCCAGGATCAGCACCCTGCCGGCATTGTGGACACCGAGATTGCAGGATTGCTGGATGGCGTCCGACAGCCGCCGCATCGACGGCAGCGCCGCCTGGACGAGACCGCGCAGCGGCTCGTGCCGGTGCGCCAGCTCGAACAGGCGCGGCGACAGGAAATAGAGCCCGGCCGGCCGGTCGCGGAAGATGTAGCCGCGCCGTTCCAGCGCCTGCAGCACGCGGTAGATCTGGTGGATCGAGCGTCCGACCGCCTCGGAAATCTGGCCCTGGTTCAGCCCGTCCTTCTGCTCGGCCAGCAGTTCGATGATATCGAACGCCTTTTCCAGGGCCGGAACCGAATAGTCCGGCGCTTCCGCGGTCTTGCCAGCCATGCCCACAATCCTTCAGGCGTCAGACGGAGAGAATCATGGGGCTACCATAGCTACAAGGCGGCCCCCATCGAAGCCGTCATCAGCCGGGCGATGCGGCGGTTTATATCGTCGGGCACCGGCTGCGCGCCCGCGGCAAGGTCCTTCCCGCTCACCACCCGCTCCAGCGACAGCGCCTGCAGCATGAAGCCGATATCCATGGACTCGATCGAATTGCCCTTCGGCTCGACGCCGGCAAGGTTGAACATGCGTCCCTCGGCGACGAGGATGACATGCCGCCCATTGGCGAGATCCAGCCGCCGCAGCGTGCCGTCCAGGTCGGTGGTCGCGGTGGTCATGGCACCAAGACCCTCGGTGTCGATCTCCCAGGGAAAATGCCCGGAATTGGCCAGCACCGCGCCATCCCGCATGAGGGCAATCGCCTCCGCCGGCAGCACGCCGGCGCGGCCGGTGGCGGTGATGAACACTTCGGCCCATGGTGCGAAGTCGGCAAGCGGTGCCACGCGGTAGCCGTCGAGGGCGGCCTCCAGCGCCTTGATCTCGTCGACCTCGACGATCGCCACCCGGCCCCCCAGCGCCCGCAGATATTGCGCGATGCCGCGCCCGCACCAGCCATAGCCGACGACGCAGAAGCGGCGCCCGGGGATCATCAGATTGGTGATGCGCATGAAGCTTTCCACCACCGACTGGCCGACCGCGTGCTTGTTCTCGCCGATCGCCTTCAGCGGGCTGTCATTGATGACGATGGAGGGGAACGGCACCTTGCCGGAGAGTTCGCCGCGCAGCCGGTCGCCGCCCGATGTCGTCTCCTCGGTGCCGCCCAGGATCGACGCCGCCCTGCCCCGTTCGACGATTCCGGCGGCAAGGTCGGCGCCATTGTCGAGCAGCATGTCGGGCCTGGCATCCAGCACCCGCGCCAGATTGGCGTGATGGTCGGCGAGCGTGTCGGCGCGGCGGCCGAAGATGCCTATGCCCCGGCTTTGCAGGAAGGCGACGATATCGTCTTGCGTCGAACCGTGATTGCCGGTGCCGACGATCTCGGCGCCGCCCTCGGCCAGCACTTCGAGCAGCACGGCGGTCTTGGGTTCGACATGCAGCGACACGCCGATGCGCCGGCCGGCGAACGGCCTCGTGCGGCGGAACTCCTCGCGCAGCCCCGCCAGCAACGCCATGCGCGAACGGATCCAGGCGATGCGGGCGCGGCCGCGCTCGACCAGTTCGGCATCGGCCGCATTGGCATCAGCCGGACTGGCATTAGCCGAATTGGTAGGCGCTTGGGTCATTCGAAGTCTCCGATCACGGTCTAGATTCAGCGCTTGCAAAAAACTTTTTTGCATGTGACAAATCTTGCAGAGGGTCGTCAAGTCCCGCCAAGAGGGACAACGGACAGGACAGCACGCGCGCCAAGGAATGTGGCGCGCCATCGGCTTCGCATGTGAAGGGGTACAAAATGGGAAATCTGGATATTGCGGTCGTCGCCGTCTATCTCGTGGCGGTCACCGGCATCGGGCTCTACTTCGCCCGCTCGATCAGGACCGAGGAAGACTACATCGTCGCCGGCCGGCGCATGGGGCCGCTCTGGCTGACCATCTCGGCCTTCGCCTCCTGGACCGGGCTTGCCGGTCTGTTCGGCACGCCCGAAATGGTCGTCCGCTACGGCATAGCGGGCACCTGGTGGTGGTTCACCTTCCCGATCGGCCTGCTGCTGATGGGCATCTTCCTCGCGAAAATCGTGCGCCAGCGCATGCATGTGACGACGCCAGACATCGTCGCCCAGGATTATCCGGGCTCGGTGCGCGTCGCCGCCTCGCTGGTGACGAGCTGGAACTATCTCGCCTGGGCGGCCGCGCAGGTGTTCGGCATCTCCATGGTGTTCACCCTGTTCTCGGGCATGGATCCCAGGACCGGCGCCATCGTCGCCTTCCTCGTCGTCATCGTCTACACCATGCTCGGCGGCTTCCTCGCCGTGGTGGCGACCGACGTATTGCAGGCCGTCATCTTCCTCGTCATCATCGGCGTCGTGGCGCCGCTCTACGTCATCTTCGGACCCGGCGTGCCGCGCATCTACGAGGCGACGAAGGACATTCCGGGCTTCTACAATCTGTTCGCCAACGTGCCGCCGGCGACGCTGTTCGTCTGGTTCCTGCTTCTGCCCGCCGGCTTTATCGACACGATCGGCTTCCAGCGCGTCTTTTCCGCCAACTCGCCGGACACCGCGCGCAAGGGCTTGATCAACGGCTTCGTCATCATGGCGATCTTCGGCGTCGTCCTCACCTTCCTCGGCGTCGCCGCCAAGGCGTTGCTGCCGGCCGGCGCCAACCCGGTCAACGCCATGCCCGACCTGATGGGGCAATTGCTGCCGCACGGCGTCATCGGCGTGCTGGTCGCAGCCTTCCTGGCGGTGGCGATGTCGACGGCGAGCACCACGCTGCTCATCACCGCCACCACGCTGCAGCGCGACGTGATCTCGCGCATGCGCCCAGGCGCAAGCGACAGGGAGAGGCTGTGGACCAGCCGCATCCTGCTGCTCGTGCTCGGCCTCGTGGCGCTGGTCGTGGCGCTCTCGGTGCCCGGCATCGTCACCATCCTGATGCTTGGTTTCTCGGTCTATGTGCCGGGCCTGCTCTTGCCGGTGCTGTCGGCCACCTTCGGCTGGCGCATTCCCTCCTGGTCGATGCTGGCAACCATCGTGCTGGGCGCCGGCTCGACCGCGATCCTCGTGCTGATGGGCGAGCCGGGCGGCATTCCCGCCTCGCTGGTCGGCTTCCTGCTCTCGCTCGTCCCCTTCGTCGCCGGGCTCGTCGCCCGGTCGCAACGGCAGCCGGCGTGACGGCGAAGATCAAGAAAGCAATGCGATAAAGCTTCATCCTGAATCAATTCGGGATGGAGCCCGCATACGGAGAGACCGATGCGCAAGACAAGCTTCGACCAACTTTCGAGCGCCGACCAGGCGCTCGTCACAGCGGCGGCGCAGGCACGCGACAAGGCCTACACGCCCTACTCCAACCACAAGGTCGGCTCGGCCGTGCGCACTGCTTCGGGCCGGCTGTTTTCCGCCTGCAATGTCGAAATCGTCACCCTCCAGCAATCGGTGCATGCCGAGCGCAACGCGGTGATGCGGATGGCCGCGGCCGGCGAACGCCAGATCGAGGCCATCGTCTGCCACGGTCCCTATTCGGGCGTGCCATGCGCCGAATGCAGGCAGGTGATCTGGGAGTTCTGTTGCGACGATCCCGAGGTCAGGATCATCGGTTCGACCCTCGACGGCGAGATCGAACTGATGACCATCGGTGAGATTTATCCGAGCCCTTACGGGCCGGGCACCAAGGGCATCGACCCGCGCAAATTCTGATTCAGGGGAACCGCTTGAGTCCCCGCCCCGCCCCGGCGCGGGGGGCGGGCCAGGCGATGTTACTGGATGATCTTGATGATCTTGCGGGTGCTTGGATCCACGATCACGGTCCGGTCGTCGACGACGGTGTAGCGATACTTGACGTTAGGGACTTCGTGCAGCTCGACGGTGTCGGGCAATGCGGTGCCGACATTGAGTTCCACGCCGGGAACCTTGACCGAAGCCAGCGGCTGCTTATGCACGTACTCCTTGATCACCGTCTCCTGCTCGGGCTGGATGACGATGTCCTCTGCGGCGGCGGCGCCGACACCGCTGAGCAACAGGACCGCTGCCAGGGCGGCAAGATTCTTCTTCATGAGATCCTCCATCTGGAATTCGCACGGCACGGAATTGTCGCCGCGCTGGGAACCGAACTTCAGCCCGGGTTGAACGTTCCAGGGTCGGGCTTCGGTCCGGCATCACCCAGGACTTAAGGCCGATCAAGAAAGGCAATGGTCCTATCGGCGCCGCCGCCGGGAACAGCCACCTTTTGCGCTCGTTGTCGACTGCAAGTTCAGGCATTGGCGCAGCTCCGTCCCTTCCTGCGCCAATAGGGTTCGCTCGTTGCTTCCGGGTGGCGGGCGAACCCTGAATTCCGCCGCCGGGGCCAAGACGGCAGGAGATCGTGATGTTCAGCGACAAGGAAACCAAACTGATCGAGGCGGCGCTGTTGATGGCGGTCCCGCTATCGGCCCTGGTCGCCGTTCTGCTCGTCAGCTTTACGTTGAGCTGGTAGCTGCCTTCATTGCGGGAGGCTGAGGCGATGAGACGTCAGATCCGGTCACACAACCCCAACCTGACCACGCTGGCTGGCCGCCAGAGGAACGAGAACCGCGCCTTTCTCGCCGCCGAGCAAGCGGGCCGGTTCCGGCGTGCTTTCCGCCAGCCCGCCGATCGGGCCTTGTCTTCGTTGCGCAACCAACGCTCGCCCCTGCCCGTGGAAATCGCGGTCCGCTGGTGATGTTCTCATGGCGGGAGCCCGGCCCGCTTTGGCGGAAGGTTCGGCACGTTGGCGAGCAGGCCGGGCTATGCGCCGGCTACCCCGCTTGATGGAGGCTCGGCCGGTGCGCGGGCAGGTTGCGGCTTTATCGCCGCAGCTGCAATTGGGACTGAAGTCCCAACCGTCGGCGCATTGGTCCCATATGCCGAACATCGGCCGCCGATGCTCGTTGCGCTACCAGGCGGGCGATTTGGAGGACACGTAAATGCAACTTGGTGAGATCGTCGCCAACACCTTGGCCATCCTCTTGCTGGTCTGTTTCCTCGCCAGCACGTTCTTCCTTTTCGGCAAGCCATTGTGGCCGGAGCAGCATGCCCGCATGGTCATTATCGTGCCCGTCGACACGATGACGACGGCCTCGACCGGACGCGGTGACACACCTGTGCTGCCGGCCACCTTCGACGCCAGCCTGGCCCACCCAAGGCCGTCCTGACACCGCCAAGAGAGGCAGGCGTGACAAGAGAGGCGTGAGAAGACAGGCCCGTGAAGACTGGCGGCTAGTCGAGCTTCTGGATGCGCCCTTGGTCGAGACGGAACACGCCATCGTTACCGCCCTGGAGCTCGAAGTCGGTCTGAAGCTCGTCCCATATCCCGAGATACCTGCCGCACTCCGCGCAACTGATCCGGGTCGAAGGTTGCGCATCGGCCGGAATGTTCAGGCGAATGGTGCCGCAGAACGGACATTCTAATCGGTGATCGAGGTATTCGCCCTTGCGCGTCCGTAACAGCCTACTCACACCTTCCTCCTGGAATTTGGCGGAAGCAGGATGATGCTCCCAAGCGTCAGCGTGCCTGGCGTTGCGGACGGCTTGGGCAAAATACGCCTGTCGCCGTCGGGGTCAATAAACAATGACGTAGCCAAAACCTTCGCATTCCACGAAACGCGGCGGCTTCGGCAAGGCGGGGCCGACGCGCCCGTGCAGCTTGGCGATCCGCCCCGGAACCAAAACGACCGGCAGCGGTTTCCCACTCGAAGGGACCGCAACCACGGAAGCGGAGTAATGGAACTTCTGACCTTGGAACTGGCCACGGCGAGGCAGCGCCTCAACCGGGCGGAACTCGCCCTTGAGCGGGCAAACGCGATGCTGGACGAGGACTGTGGTGTCGGTATCAATCTGAGGCTTTGCGACAGGATAAGAACCGCGCAACAACGCGTCGGCGAAGCAAGAGCCCGCCTTGTAAAGCTCGATCCCGCCAGCACGGATTGAGATGGATCCGGCTGAAGCCGAGAGGCTTCGTCAGCCAGATCATCCTCGATCGAATTTTCCCCGCAACGCTTGCGGTACGGCGAGGCTCACGTCTTGCGAGAACCCGCCGAGCGTTGATCGCTGAGATGCGGACGCCAGCCATGCACCCGGTCGCGCCCGGCGGCCTTGGCGCCGTAGAGCGCCTCGTCGGCGCGCCGTAGCAGATCGGCAATCTCCATCGCGGCGGCGCCTGCCTCGAATGTGCCGACACCGATGCTGACGGTG
Source organism: Mesorhizobium sp. BH1-1-4 (assembly GCF_020165665.1). Lineage (NCBI taxonomy): Bacteria > Pseudomonadati > Pseudomonadota > Alphaproteobacteria > Hyphomicrobiales > Phyllobacteriaceae > Mesorhizobium > Mesorhizobium sp. BH1-1-4. The sequence continues at coordinate 15,984 of NZ_JAIUIN010000010.1, read as the reverse complement.
ACGATGCCTTTCTCGCTTCCGGCATGCGCCACGGCCAGGTCGCGCACCTTGCTCCTGAGCTTTTCGGCGATGACGAAGGCGCCCCGTGCGTTTGTCTCGGGCAGGATGAGCGCGAATTCCTCGCCGCCATAGCGGGCGGCGGCGTCCGCCGGCCGGCGAGCTGCGGCCTCGATGCAGCGGCTGACGGCGCGCAGGCATTCGTCGCCCGCCGGATGGCCGTAATGGTCGTTGAAACGCTTGAACCAGTCGACATCGATGATGAGCAGGCTGAGCGGCATCGCGTTGCGGCTGGCGCGGGCGAATTCGCGCGCCAGCGCTTCGTCGAAAGCGCGGCGCGTCAACAGTTCGGTCAGGCCGTCGCAATGCGCCAGAAGGTTCAGCTTCTCATTGGCGGCCATCAGTTCGGCCTCGACCTGCTTGGTCTCGGTAATGTCGGAAAACACGCTGAGGCTTCCGCCGTCGCCGGTCGGGCGGGTGCGCACGTCGAGCCAGCGTCCGTCGGCGAGCCGGATCTGGCGGTGGCTGACAAGCTTCTGCGCGGCCATGATGCCGGCGATCCACTCCTCGACGGCGCCAGGCGGTGTTGTTCCCTCGCCGCGCGCCGCCGAGGCGCGCAGAATGTCGCGGTAATCGGCGCCGGGCACCCTCAGTTCGGCCGTCTTCGGAAACATGGCGCTGTAGCGGGCGTTGCAGAGCACCATCTTGCCGTCCGGGTCGAACATCACCAGGCCATCGGCCATGTGCGTCAGCGCGTCTCCGAGCCTGGCCTGGCTTTCCGCCAGTTCGGTCTCCAGCTGCTTGCGCACGGTGATGTCGCGATTGTGCGTGATCAGGCCGACCACGGCCCCGCTCCTGTCGCGAAACGGCGCCTTCAGGGTCGCCAGCCAGCCATCGGTGCCGTCCTCGTGATGAACACGCTGTTCGATGGTGGAGGCGGCGCCCGAGGCCAGCACGGCAAGCTCGTCCTCACGAAATCCCCGCGCCGTTTCGCGCGGATAGAAATCGAAATCGGTCTTGCCGATCAGCGCCTTGGCGTCGGGCGCATGCATCAGCGCGGCCGTTGCCGGATTGGCCGCGATGAAGCGCCCGTCGAGATCCTTGACGTTGAGGCAATCGGGCAGCGTCTCCACCACCGCCTTGTAGATGCGCCGCGACTGCAGCGCTTCGAGGCGGCGCCGCTCCTGGTAGAGCGTCAGCCCCGACAACACCACCGAGACGAAGATGAGCAGGGAGGAAGGCAGCGCCACCTTCGGCAGGACCATTTGCAGCACATCCCGAGGCAGGACGCTGAGGCCAAGCAGCGACGCCGCCGCTGCCGCCGCGCCGAGGATCATGATGTCGATCATGGTGGGCCGGCGCCCCCGCAGGGCAAGGTTGCCGGCAATGCCGACCAGCATGGCGGCCGCGATCCCCACCGCGCCGGCGAAGGCGCCGATGCCGCCTTCGAAGGTTCGGAACGCACCGGCCATGATCCCGGCGACGATGCCGGCCACAGGACCGCCGAAGAAGCCGGCAACGGCAATCATCGTCGCCCGGAGATCGGCGAGCACGCCCGGCTGCAACTGCATGGGCGTCAGCATCAGGATGATGGCGCCGACGCCCATCAGCAGGCCGAAGGCCGCCGCCTTTACGGCGGGCGCCCAGCGATCCAGCCACACATGGGTGTGGATCCAGACCGAAACGAACATCGCGACGACCGCCAGGTTGGCCAGCAATTCGGACCAGGGCGAACCCATTTTCTTACGCGTCCCCCTTCATTTTGCCTCTTGAAGGTGCATCCGGCGTTGGCGAAATCGCCCTTCTGATACGTCGGGCAGGAAAACAAACCGTTACAGACCGCGTTTGGATTGTTCGAATGCGGGCGCAAGGCGGCGCTGCCGGAGGCCGCGTTGGCTCAGCTGGAACCCCTCACCACCGCATCCCGCCGACAAAATCGATGAAGGCGCGCAGCGGCGCCGGCGTCAGGCGGCGGCCGGGATAGTAGAGGAACGGGCCTGAAAATTCCTGCCACCAGGGCTCCAGCACCGGTTCCAGCCGGCCATCGTCGAAATAGGGGCGCAGCCAGTCCTCGAACAGCGAGACGATACCGCCGCCGGCGACCGCCACCTCCAGCGCGAGCGCCATTGCCGTGCCGGTGCTGACCAGCAGCGGTCCGGTCGGCTCGACGCTGACCACCTCGCCGTCGCGTTCGAACTCCCAGGGCGGCGTGAAGCCGCTGGCGAAGCGGCCGCGCAGGCAGGCATGGTCGAGCAGGTCACGCGGGTGCTCGGGCCGGCCATGCCGGTCGAGATAGGCCGTTGCGGCGGCGGTGGCGAAGCGCTGCCGGCGCGGGCCGATCGGCACGGCGATCATGTCCTGCTCCAGCCGCTCGTCATAGCGGATGCCGGCGTCGCAGCCGCTGGCCAATATGTCGACGAAATTGTCCTCGGCGGTCACTTCCAGCCGAATTTCGGGATAGGCGGCGAGGAAGGGCGGCAAGAGGCGCGGCAGCACCAGTTTGGCCGCCACGACAGGCACGTTGAGCCGCAGCGTGCCGGCCGGGCGGCCGCGAAAGCCATTGACCACGTCGAGCGCCGCCTCGACCTCGCCGAGCGCCGGGCCGAGCCGTTCGAGCAGCCGCGCGCCGGCCTCGGTCGGCGCCACGCTGCGCGTCGTGCGGTTCAGGAGCCGCACGCCGAGTTCGCTCTCCAGCCGCCGCACCGTCTCCGACAGGCTGGAGGCGCTGACGCTTCCCACCCGGGCCGCCTCGCGAAAGCCGCCGGCGCGCGCCACCGCCATGAATGCCTGGAGGTCGCCCAGATCCGCCGCCATTGTTCGCCTTTCCGCACAGGTTGTGCCGATTACACCATATTATCGTGCAGGCGCGCGTTGTCTATATCTGGCTGATCCAAAGGAGACGACACCATGACCGACATCAGCAAGGCCGGAAGCTTCAAGCTCGGCGACCGCACCGTAAAACGTCTCGGCTACGGCGCCATGCAATTGGCCGGACCCGGCGTCTTCGGTCCGCCGAAGGACCGCGATGCCGCGCTCGCCGTGCTGCGCGAGGCCGTCGCCAGCGGCGTCGACCACATCGACACGTCGGATTTCTACGGCCCCCACGTCACCAACCAGATCATCCGCGAGGCGCTGCATCCCTACCCCGCCAACCTCACCATCGTCACCAAGATCAGCGCCCGGCGCGGCGCGGACGCATCGTGGATCCCGGCAATGTCGCCGCAGGAGCTGACGCAGGCCGTGCACGACAATCTGCGCAATCTCGGACTCGACGTGCTCGAGGTCGTGAACCTGCGCTCCATGCATGGCATCCACGGACCCGCCGAAGGATCGCTCGAGCCGCAGCTCGACACGCTCGCCGAACTGCAGCGCCAGGGCCTTGTGCGCCATATCGGCCTGAGCAATGTCACCCGCAAGCAGATCGTGCAGGGGCGCGGCAAGGTCGACATCGTCTGCGTGCAGAACCAGTACAACATCGCGCATCGCCAGGATGATGCGCTGATCGACGAGCTTGCCGCCGATGGCATCGCCTATGTGCCGTTCTTCCCGCTCGGCGGCTTCACGCCGCTGCAGTCGAGCACGCTTGCCGACGTCGCGCAAAAGCTCGGCGCGACGCCGATGCAGGTGGCGCTCGCCTGGCTGCTGCAGCGCGCGCCCAACATCCTGCTCATCCCCGGCACCTCGTCGGTCGGCCATCTCAGGGAGAACCTGGCGGCGGCGGAGCTGAAGCTGCCGGCCGACGCGATCGAGGTTCTGGACGGCATCGGCGGCGAGGCCAAGGCGGCCTGAGAACGACCCGGCCGGGCAGAGCCTGCTCGGCCAGAACGCATTTATTGCCGGGGGCGAAACACCCCCGGCAATCATCCCAACAGACGCGCCAGCCGCCTTTTCAGCACCCGCAGCGACAAGCGCCGCCTGAGCGAAAACCCCGCAATGCGCCGACGCACCGCCTGCATGGCGTCGGCATGGGCGGCATCGACGCTCATCGTGCCGTCGCCGAGCACGAGACTGAGGCCGGAAGCCGGCCGCATGATGCCGCGCAGCGCCTGGGCGTGCATGGCGGCGTAGCGGCTGTAGTCGGCGCCTGCCTCCCAACCGGGCGGACGCGCCAGGACCGTGGGATTGTTGTTGATCTCGAAGGTCTGGACCTGGCCGTCGACGATGCCGTAGTCGATGCGGCCATAGTCGATGCCGGCCAGTGCGAAGACACGCTCGATCTGCTCGGCATGCGGATTCTCGGCCACATAGGCGCGGCTCTCGGCCCTGTCCGCCTCGCTGAAGCGGGTGCTTGGAAACTTGATGTACCAGCTTTCATTGATGAAGCAGTGCTGCGGATAGACCGTCGGTCCGACCTTGTAGGCCGAATATTTGCGAAACCGCCCATCGGCCGAAGGTGCCGCGTCATATTCGACGATCATCAGGTCCGGGTCGCGGCGGATACGCGCCGGCAGGCCGGCGATGGCCCGATCGAGGGCCTCCGCGCTGTCGACCAGTCCGGTCAACGGCAACTCATGCTGGCTCTCCCAGCGCACGAAGACCGGGAAACGACGGATTGCCTTGCGCTCCTCCAGGCGATGCACGTCGAAATGGTTGAGGCCGGCGGCCTTCAGCCGTTTCAGCAAGTCGAACCGGCCGGGCACGATCGCCGGATCGTTGAGCAGCAACAGGTCGGGATTGACAGAGCGGATGCGCCCGTGCAGCGAAATCGCCGCCTGCGATTGCGCGGCGGACAGCCGTTCGAAATCGGTGAAGATGAAGGTGCCGAGCGCGACCGGCCCCAGCCTCGCGACATGCTCATAGGGAATGATCCGCACCTGTTCGCCAAGCCCATGGTCGTAATAGCCAAGCAGCACGCCCATCGTGTAAGCGTGTTGGCGCGTGCAGAAATAGTAGATCGGCCCTTGATCGGTGGTCATGGCCGGTTATCGGTTTGCGGACGCGTGCCTGATTTGGCCGGCAAGGTGGGGTTTTTCGAAAAGCGATGCATACCGGGCCCTCCGAGGCAGTCGAACATCCCTGGCAAGGGGTTCGCGCCGGCGCCTTCGAGGGCGCCGCCGACACCTATGCCATCCATGATGAAATGCGCCGGCAAGCGCCCGTCTGGCAGGCGCCTTGGGGCGATATCTATGTCACCGGCTACGATCTGGTCTCCAACAGTCTTGCCGACCGCAAGCTCTCGCATGTGCCGCCGGGCAGCGAGGCGGCGCAGCCAGATTCGGCGATACGCGACTGGCTGATCTACCAGGAAGGCAGCACCCACGCCGCGCTGCGCCAGGCCGTGCAACAGCCCTTTGTGGGCAAGGGCATGGCCGCCCTGCGCCCGGTGGTCGCGCAAGCGGTCGACGAATTCGTCGGCGATGCCGGCCTGTCGGGTGCGGTCGATGTCGTCGCCGCCTTCACGCGCGCCGTCCCCGAACGCATCATCGGCCGCCTGCTTGGCGTGCCGGACGAGGACATGCCGCTGATCCGGGCCTGGTCGGTTGCGATCCGCACCATGCTCGACACCGGCTTCGACGATGCCTTTGGCGATGGCGCCAATCCCGCCGACGAGATGTCCGGTTATTTCGTGGAGCATCTGCGCCATCTGCTCGCCGCCGGAGACCTGCCGCCGCTGCTGGCGGGCCTGCCGTCTCTGGCCGACGCGCTGGGGCTGACGGCCGCCGGCCGCAACATCGCCTTCCTGGCCTTTGCCGGCCATGAGACCACGGTGCATCTCATCGGCAATATGCTGTTCCATCTTGCCCACCGGCCCGACCAATGGACGGCGCTGCGCGCCGACCGCCGGCTCGCCGCCAATGCGGTTGCCGAAACTCTGCGGCTGGAAAGCCCGGTGCAGAAGATCTGCCGCTGGCCGCTCGAGCCCGTGGTCCTTGGCGGCCGCGAGATCGGCAAGGACCGGCTGGTGGTGCTGCTGGTCGGCGCCGCCAATCGCGATCCCGCCCAGTTTGCCGATGCATCGCGTTTCGACCTTGGCCGCGCCGGCAGGCAGAATCTGGCTTTTGGCCGTGGCGCGCATGTCTGCATCGGCAGGGCGCTGGCCGAGATGGAGGGCCATGCGGTGCTGGAAGCCGCGCTCGCCCGCTGGAAAATCATCGAGCCTGTCGGCTGGCAATGGATGGACAATTCCTCCATCCGTGGCCTGGACGCGCTGACGTTGCGCCTGACTGCCTGAGCGGAAAAGGCTGGCCCCCACCTCGTCGGCCGCCAAGGCAAATTCCGATTCCGGTCCAAAGGGATGACGCATCATCCTAAACCCCCGCTTCACCGGCATTGAGGGCCGCAAGCAGCGCCTCATCCGATTGCCCGAGCAGGATCGGCGCTTTCATGCCGGCAATGCTCGTGCCGCCTTTAAGGCGGTGGCGCTTCAGCCGGCCATAGAGATCATCGACCGCGGTCGTCCGCAACGCGCCCAACTGGCCGATGCGGCGCGCATATTCATATTGCGGATTGGCCATCAGCTTGCGCTCGACGGCTGACCCCGGCGACGCGACCGTGCCCGGGGCGCGCCTGGATTCGATGAAAAGCTGGTAGTGCGGATGCGGTGCCGCGACCGCCACCAGCAGCGCATAGGTACGGGGATCGAACCCAGCTTCGGCCAGAGAGCGCGCGACGAAGGCTTCGGTGAGTTTCTCGCCGCAGAGATCCGACACCATGCCTGCCCGGCCAATGAAGCGCAGGCGCGGCGTGTCGCCGGTGAAGCCGCGGACCTCGACCACGTCTTGCGTGTCGTAACGATAAAGCCCCGAGCCGGTGGTGACGATCAGCCGGTAGCAGCGGCCAAGTTCGAGCTGCCAGGCGAAGCGGCCGGCGCCGTCGTCGTCGATAAATTCGAAGAATCCGCTTTGCGATGCCAGGATCGAGCCGGGACCATCGCCATGGGGAAACGACACGGCGGCCTCGGTGGACATAAGGCCTTTCGCCTGGAGGAAGGCCTGGGGAAATTGCGCCTGCAATTCGGCGGCGAAGCCTTGGCTCGAGGCATCGGTCCAGCAGCTGATCGTATCGAGCCGAGGCCAGATCGCCGACAGGCCGGCACCGGCCCCACCGAGGGCTGCCTCCAGAACGGCGATGCGGCGGCTCACCGCGGCCGCCGGCCGCGTGGCGCCAAGCCTCTCGCCAAGCTCCGGCAGCAGGCTCGCCGCATCGCGCCGCATGGCGCGCAGGATCTCGGTCAGATAGGTCGGGCTCCAGACCCAGATCAGGCTGAGGTCGTCGGCGGCCAGCAGGTGCAGACAGGTCTGCCTTTGCCAGCTGGCGAAGTCGCCGAGTAGCCTCAGTTCCATCGGCACGGCCGACAGCTCGACGAGGCTGTCGCGCAAGGCCCCGAAATAGGCGAAAGGCACCGGACTGCCCAGCCTGTGGGCGCCGACGCGCTCTTCGGCGCCACGGCCGACCGGGCTCAGCGCGAAATAGCCATGCCCTTGCGCCACGCCCGGCCGGCGGCGGATCAGGTCCGCCAGCCAGGGATAGAGGCAGTCGGTGAATGCGCGCAGGCCGCTATCGGTATAGGGGATGTATTTAGAGCCGCCGGAACTGCCGCCGGTCTGCTCCAGGAAGCGGACCGGCTCGGCCGTCAGCACATTGCCGGCGCCGTCGATCGTGCGCTTGATGTAAGGCAGCAGCGCCTCGTAGTCGGCGATCGGAACCAGATCGCGAAACGCCTCGGCCGACGTGGCGCTGGCGAAACCATGGTCGCGGCCGAACTCCGTCCCGGCATTGGCCTCGATCAGCCGCCGCAGCAGATCGCGCTGCGTTGCCTCGACATGGCCGAGCCGCGCCCGAAAGCCTGCTTCGATGGCAGCGGTCGCGCCGGCGATCCGAGCCCAGGGGTCAGCGGCCATCGCCCAGCCCCTCTGCAAAGCTCGTGGCGCCATAGCGCTTCAGATTGCCGGTCTCGAACTCGGTCAGGCAGGCGAGTTCGACACCTCTGGAATGGTCGGGGTTGGCTCTGACGAAAAAGGCCGCCAGGGGATTGTGGGCCGCCGTTTGCCTGGCGTCGGCCCATTGTTCCCGAAGATGGCCTTGCGATGGACCGAAATCGATGAGCCCGGTCGAAGGATCGAAATAATCGCCGTAGCGGGCAGATGCTATCGCATCGCGGATTGCCAGCAGGCAGGGCGCTCCCTGGCCTTCGATGGCCGGAACGAACTTGCGAAAGAAATCGGGCAGGATGCGAAACGTGCGGTGTCCCTTGATGATGGGGAACCAGAACAGCCGGCCGTCGACCTTGGCCTTGGCCGCGCCCGCCGCGCGGAAAAAACCTTTCAGCAGCACGGGATTGCCCCAAAGCGAGGCGTGCAGGACGGTATCCCCGGAGAAAAGGTAATGCACCGTCTCGCCGCCGATCGCCTGTTGGCGCACGAGATAGGTCGAGAAGCCGACGATCTCGGGGCCGAGACGGGTCAGCACGACGGCGTCCTTCTCGGACAGATCACGCTCGAAAAGCCCGCGATCGATCGCTTCGTAATAGGTCTCGTAGAGAGCAAACATCCGGTCGCGATCGGCCCTCGCCAGTTCCGCGACCGGTGTTGTCAGCGTCTCCAAGGATTCCGTCTGGCCCGCACCAATTCCCAAATAGTCTGCCCGCCCCTATCAGACCCGATCTAGCGAATATCAGTCCCGGCTTGAAAAGTTCAACCCGGTGCTTGACGATTCATCGCTCGGACGGAGCCTCCAGCCGCATGGAGGCGTGGCTTGCGGTGCCCGCTTTCTCCATGGCATCTGTCGCCTGGAAGGGATCATCGGCAAAACCATGGCAGCACGATCACCACCGCCCGGCCGGCCGGCCCCCGGCAAGCCACGCGCCGCCGGGCCTCCCGGCGTCAGCCTGAACCGCGCGCTGTCGAAACTCGGTCTGTGCTCGCGCACGCAGGCGCAAGTGCTGATCGCGGCGGGCCGCGTGCGGGTCGGCGGCAAGGTGGTGCGCGATGCGGCGTTGCGCGTCGACATGAACCGCGACCGCATCGTCGTCGACGGCGACGCGGTCGTTGCCGAGCGCAAGGTCTATCTGATGCTGAACAAGCCGCGCGGGCTGGTCACCACCCGCGACGATCCGCAACAGCGCGACACCGTCTATGCCTGTCTCGAGGGGCTCGATTTGCCCTATGTCTCGCCGGTCGGCCGCCTCGACAAGGCGAGCGAAGGGCTGCTGTTGATGACCAACGACACCCATTTCGCCAACCGGCTGATGGATCCGGCCTCGCATCTGCCCAAGACCTATCACGTGCAGGTCGCCACGGTGCCGGATGACGTCATGCTGGGCAAGCTCCGCGCCGGCGTCACCGTCGATGGCGAGACCCTGGCGGCAAACTCGATCGGGCTTTTGCGCAGCGGCGGCCGCACCGCCTGGCTGAAGATCGTGCTCGACGAAGGCAAGAACCGCCACATCCGCCGCCTGCTCGCCGCCCACGACATCGAGGTCAAGCGCCTCATCCGCATCGCCATCGGCGGCTTGCCGCTGGGCGATCTCGCCAAGGGTGCCGCACGGCATCTGACGGCGGAGGAGCTGGCGTTGCTGGCGGACTGAACGGGCGTCTAAGTTTCTATTCGACGTTGATGCTCACCACGGCCTGGTGAGCGTCGCCCATATAGGTGTGGACCGAAAACGTAACCTGGTCGCGACCCTTGTATCCGGGCTTCGACCGATAAAGCCCCTTGATGCCGTCGACCTTGTGCGCGTTGCATTTCCAACGGTCGTTCGATTTGGCAAAACCGGCGTAGATCCTGGCGTGGACGAGCCTGACCTTGCCGTGGCTTGGACCCGCGATGATCCGGACATCGTTGGCGCCCGCGCTCGAACAGTCGGCATTCAGGCTGACATTCCTGAAAATATAGATCTCCTGTCCGGAGAGCGCCGATTTTTCGTAGCTCGACGCCGCCGCCGGCCAGGCGGCGCAGCCCAGAATCGCCAATGCCGTTATCAAATTTGTCGTTCGACGCTTCATTTCAACGATCCTCCTGGCTACACGATTTGCCGCCCGCCACGGCATGCGGGCGGATATTGGCAGGCCTCCGCAGCCCTTGCGACGGAAAGCCTGCTACTCCACCTTGATGTTGGTGACATATTTAAAGGCGTTGCCGTCATAGGTGTGGACCGAGATCGTCACCTGATCCCAGCCCTTGAAGCTCGGGCTCGACCTGTAGAGCGCCTTGATGCCATTCACCTTGCGGAGATTGCATTTTGCCCGGTCGTTCGACTTGTTGTAATGCGTGAACACCTTGTCATGGACGAGTTTTACATTTCCGTGGCTTGGACCCGAGACCACCCTCACATCGTCCCTGCCCTCGCTGGAACAATCCACGTTCAGGCTCGCCCCGCCGAAGAAATAGACATCACGGCCCGAAAGCGCTGTCTTTTGGTAGGTGAACGTCCGGTTGGAAGCAGCCGCGGGACTGACCGCCAGCCCCAGAAGTACCAGCCCCGTCATGATAGGTGTCGCGCGGCGCCTCATATTGTCTCCCCCCGGTTTAGGAACTCTCCGGCCGACGATTTTATGACAGCCCGGAGCAAGCAACAAATCACGGAAACAGCCATGCCAATCAATTCATGGTTATCAGAAAAAGATCGATGAATGGCCCCGGAGATCGCCATTCTCAATACTCATACCGGACGAAATGAAGTATTTATCTCGAAACAACGCCACGAAATTCTTAAGACCATAAAATGCGCCAAGAACAGATTGCCGATTGCAACACGTTGTCGCCTGCCGATGATTTCTCCCCTCCCGCTGTCCAGGCGCCGATCAGGTCCGAAGCATAACCGCTCCCTCTCTCCTGACAGAAAGCTGTCAGGAGGCCTGGTCTATGCATCGGCGGGAAGCCCGCTCGCGGCTTCAGCGACCAAGGAGCCAATGCGATGAATTTCGTCTCTGTCCGCATTATAACGTCGGACGTCCAGCGCCTCGTGCGCTTCTACGGGGAGATCACCGGCATGCCGATGACGGTGTACACGGAAGATTTCGCCGAACTGGCGACGCCGGCCTGCACCCTGGCGATCGGCAGCACACGCACCCTGATGCTGTTCGGCGGCGACATCGCCCGCCCCGCCGACAACCACACCGCCATCCTCGAATTCCGCGTCGGCGACGTCGATGCAGAATTCGACCGGCTGTCGGACCTCATCAAGAAGACGACCGTGCAGGAGCCGACCACCATGCCTTGGGGCAACCGCTCGCTTTTGTTCCGCGACCCCGACGGCAATCTGGTGAATTTCTTCACCCCGGTGTCGGCGGAGGCGATCCGGAAATTCGAGAGGTAGAGGGCAGCCCAGCATCCGGAATTAGCCGAGACCTCCCCGCGTTCGTCATCCCAGGGCGGAGCAGCCGCGAAAGCGGCGTCGCGGAGACCCTGGGATCCATGCCGCGACCTTCGCCATCGAGCGCAGCGGAGCAGAATTCTGGACCGTGGCAATGCACCGGAGTCCCGGCATGGATCCCTTGGGCTGCGGAGCAGCTCCAGAGGTCTGCGCCGCGTCGCTACGCTCCTAGCTCCGCCGTGGATGACGAAGTGACGGGCGCTTCCGCGCTGTGCAGGCGCCGTTGCTCCCCTATTTAAGGTTCCACTTGCGCACGACCGGCTCGGTCAGATCGTGCTCGTAACCCAGCACGCTGATGCTGGCCGTGTCGAGCACGAAGAGCGCGCCGCCTTTGGGCGGCAGGCCGAGCCAGCGGGCGGCGAGCACGCGCAGGAAATGCGCGCTGGAGAAGATCAGTATGTCGGCATTGGCATGGCGCAACCGGTCGATGATCCTGTCGGCGCGGGCGCCGACATCGGCCGCCACCTCGCCTTGCGGGCAGCCGTCGCGGAACACGTTCCAGCCCGGCCGCCCGGCCAGGATTTCTTTCGTCGTGCGCCCTTCATAGGCGCCGTAGTCCCACTCCTGCAGATCGTCAATCTTCACGCTCCGCGCGCCAAAGCCGGCGAGCACGCTGGTGTTGTAGGCGCGCTGCGAGGGGCTCGACCACACCTGGGAAACCGACAGGCCTTTCAGCCGGTCCGCGAGACCGCGCGCCGCCGCCTCGCCAGCCGGCGTCAACGGCATGTCGGTGCGGCCGGTATGCTGCCCCGAAAGGCTCCACGCCGTCTCGCCATGCCGGACCAGATGGATTTGGGGAAACGCGCTGCTCATGGGATGCCTTTCGATGTCGTCGGCACCTTAGAGGACGATTCCGCAAAGGGGAATCCGGTTGGCGAAATGCGCGGCGTGCCTCTTCTCGACAGGTTGGCGCCGCCCCTCACCATGCCGTGTCGGATGATTTCGCCAGCGCAAGTACGCGCCGGCGTTGCGGCGGCTTCTTTCTCCCCGTTTACGGGGAGAAACGCCCGGCAGGGCAATGAGGGGCGGCGCCGACGCCAACGATTGACCGCCCCAGACGCCTGTATGTCAAGCCATCCCGCTGGCCCTGATCCCCGCCGCATTGGCTCAATGAATGGGCGCGGGGGCATAACTATCTCTGTTGGATAGTCCTCAGGCACGACAGGCAACACCATCATGTACAAACATCTGCTCATCGCCACCGACGGCTCGGAACTGGCCGACAAGGGCGTCGCCCAGGGCCTCACTCTGGCCAAGGATCTCGGCGCCGCCGTCACCTTCGTCACCGTTTCGGAACAATTCCCGATCTTCGCCTGGGGCGGCGCCATGGCCGGTTACGCGGCCGGCGATGAACTGGCCGTCTACCAGGAAGAATCGCGCCGCTACGGCAAGGAAGTGCTCGACAAATGCAAGGCATCCGCCGATGCGGCCGGCGTCACCGCCAAACTGGTCCATGTCGAGGACAAGCGACCCGCCGAAGCGATCCTGGAGCTGTCCAGGACGCAAGGCTGCGACCTGATCGTCATGGCCTCGCATGGTCGCCGGGGCCTCGGCAGGCTGCTTCTGGGCAGCCAGACGGCGGAAGTGCTGTCCTATACCGAAATCCCGGTGCTGGTGGTGCGGTAGCGTCTGGTCCCGCACCTTGCTATTTTGAGAATGGCGCCGGCGTTCAGGGCTGCTTGCCCAGTTCATTCGCCAAGGCATATTCAACCCGTGGCGGATGCCCGAAGAGTTGCTTGTAGGCGCGGCTGAAGGCGGCCTCGGACTCGTAGCCGATGCGCAAGCCGATCTCGCCCACCCGCGCGTCCCGTCTGGCCAGGAGGTCGCGGGCCAGGCCCAGGCGCCATTCATTCTGGTAGCGCAGTGGCGAGCGCCCGACGAGCGCGGCGAAACGATCGCAGAAGCTCGAACGCGACATGCCGGCCTTGTCGGCCAGTTCATTGATGCTCCATCGCTGCAGCGGCCTTTCGTGGATGGCCTTCAGCGAACGGGCGACGCGGGCGTCGGAAAGCCCGCCGAGCCAACCCGTGGCGTGCCCTTCATGGACCCAGCTGCGTAAGGTGCGGATGACCATGAGATCGATGATGCGCGAAATCATCAAGGCGGCACCTGGCTCGGCGCCGCTGGTTTCGACCATCAGGAACGGCAACATTCCGTCGACCCACCCTGCCCCCTGGGTACGCTGGATGTGAATGCATTGCGGCAAGGCGAAGATCATTCCCCGCAGGCTGTCCGGATCAAACCAGAAGCGGCAGACGACGATCTCCACGCGCGGATGCGCCGCCACCAGCCGCAAAGCGCCGGGACCGCGAGGCAGCAGCACGAGGCCGCCAGCCTCGATGACGACAGCGGCCTGATCCTCGCTCTCCATGCGCAGCGCGCCGGACCTCACCACGACGATATGAGCCTGCCCGTCGTCGAGATCGAGCTGCTCCGCTTCCGCCAGCGCGCTTGAAAAAACCTCGTCGCCGGTAAGCCTGATCTGCGCCAGCACATGCGAGAGAAGGTCGCCGGAGACACCGGCACGCGGCCCTCCATCCGGAAGAATGGTCAAATTTTCAGGCGATTCAATCATGGATGAGGCCGGCTGTTTTCCCTACATTCCCTAGCAAGAATAGCGCATCTCGCAGTGATTATGCGCTGTTTTCATCTTGGATCAAAGCCATTCCCGCAAGTTGAGATGCGAGCGTGAGCTTTCCCAATCATCCGAAGCGGACGTGATCCCAGTCGATCAAGCGGGTCGACCGCCGTCCAACCACCAAGACAGGAAATTCCAATGAGCACTCAAACCATCCAGGCGCCCTCGGGCATTGCCGCATCGCAGTGGCTGAGATCCTATTATTTCATCCGGGCCGGCTTTTCGGTCGCCTGGGTTGCGGCGGCCTTTACCCTTGGCAAAAGCGCGCCGCCGGTCGCGGCGCTCCTCCTGGTCGCCTACCCCTTATGGGACGCGATCGCCAACATCGTGGATGCGCAGCGCAGCGGCGGCCTGAAGGCCAATCCCAGCCAGGCGCTCAACGCTGCGGTGAGCACGATCACCGCCATCGCGGTCGTCGTCGCGCTTGGACAGGGCCTGCACACCGTGCTGGCGGTGTTCGGGGCGTGGGCGGTTCTCTCCGGCCTGTTCCAGCTTGCCACCGGCGTGCGCCGTTGGCGGGCCGGCGCGCAATGGGCGATGGTGCTGAGCGGTGCGCAGTCGGCGCTTGCCGGCGGCTTCTTCATCAAGCAGGCAATCGGAGCAGCGTCGCCCGGCATCACCGACATCGCCCCCTATGCCGCGTTCGGCGCCTTCTATTTTCTCGTCTCGGCCATATGGTTGAGCGTCATGCAGGCGCGCAAGCGCAGCGCTTGATCCTTGCGCGTGCCAAGGCTGGCCTGGCGTTAAAGCGCGGCCTCCAGCATGAGATAGGCCCCGAGCGCCAGCAGCCCGGCGAAGAACACCGTGCGAAAGGTCTCGACGCTCATCCTCTGGCGCAGCGCCTGGCCGACGAACATGCCGGCCAGCGCGGGCAGCAAGGCCAGAACCGACCCCGCCAGTTGCGCCGTCGGCGAGGCCAGCGCGCCGGTCCTGAACAGGCCGAAGCCGAGGGCCGAGGTCGACACGGTGAAGGAGAGGCCGAGCGCCTGGATCAGCTCTTCCCGGCCCAGCCGCAGCGATTGCAGGTAAGGCACCGCCGGAATGACGAAGACGCCGGTGGCGCCGGTGACCAGGCCGGTCGCCACGCCGACCAGAGGCGACATCCACGCTTCGTGGCGCGCCGGCGTGGTGAAGCCGGCCCTTGCGAGGCCCACAAGCGCATAGAGCACCAGTGCTGTGCCAAGCCCGGCCGAGGCGATCGTCGTGTGCGCGCCGGTCAGAAGGCCGGCGCCGGCGACGGTGCCGATGACGACGCCGGCCATCATCGTCCACAGCCGCTTGGACAAGCCGCCGAAGGACGGGCCGGTGAACAATTGCCACAGGTTGGTGACCAGCGACGGGATCAGCAGCAGAGCAGCGGCCTGCGCCGGCGGCATGGTCACCGCCAGCAGGCCCATCGCCACGGTGGGCAACCCCATGCCGACGACGCCCTTGACCAGGCCGGCGGCGAGAAACACGAAACCGACGAAGGCGACGGCGCCGATGCTCAGCATGGATGGGCGCTCAGCATGGATGGGCGCTCAGCATGAGCCCGGGCACGCCGGCTGCTTCAGTCATGCAACAGCATGTCCGTCGCTTCGGCATCCCGATCGGGGTTTGCCGGCGCGGCATCGCGGTTGGCGGAAGCCGCCGCCACGGTGCATTCCCGCGAACCAGGACGCGTTTGCGTGACCGCAAGCAAGGCCACCGCGAGCGCCAGCACGATCGCCGCGCCTTCAAGAATGCCGAGCCCTCGCCGGCCTGTCGCTTTTTCGGTCATCGCATATCTCCACGCCAAATGATTTGACTGAGATCCGGGCCGCCCACAATGTGGAAATTGCGCTGCCAGCCTTCGCCCTGAACGAAGGCTGATCCGGCACGACACGATTTGCGGGAGCGAAAAATGCGCTTCGACCTCACCGATCTCAGGCTGTTCCTGCTGGTCGCCGAACGCGGCAGCATCACGCATGGCGCCGAACTCGCCGGCCTGGCGCTGGCCTCGGCCAGCGCGCGCATCAAGGGCATGGAGGAAAGCCTCGGCGCGCCGCTCCTGGAG